>JAGAED010000003.1 GCA_017613275.1 Clostridia bacterium
ACCTTATATAATTTATTCAGATGGTGAACTGTTTAAGGGAAGTAATGGAAATACAAGAGTTCCAATTCCAGATGGATTTGTAGCATCTGGGGCAACAGGAGAAAATGATGTATCAACCGGACTTGTAATATATGAAGGAACTGAACCTGTAACAGACTCAAATGTAGCAACAGCAAGAACTACAAGGAACCAATTCGTATGGGTTCCAGTAGATGGCAATGCAATAAAATACCAAAGAGATACTACGATTAGTAATTCATTTCAAAGTGATTATAATGCATATAGTGACTGGACAGATTCAGAAGGACAATCTAATGTATTAAGCGTAGCAAAATACGGAGGATTTTATATAGGAAGATATGAAGCGGGTTGGGCTCAAAAAGAAAATGAAGACACTTATGAAACAGACAAGACAACAGTTTCTAAAAATGATACTTCAAAACTTCCTGTATGTAGAAAAGGCTACGCAGGTTGGAATTATATAACACAAGCAAATTCAAAAACAGTATGTGAGAATATGTATAAAAATAATGAGAGTGTAAAAAGCCAGTTAATAGATAGCTATGCATGGGATGCCGCTGTAAATTGGTTTAATAAAACAGAAACTTGTAAAGCATACAATAAAATTACAAATAGTGTAACATATGGAAATTACAGTAATAATACAAGTTCAATTCCCGCAAATACATTATATGCAATACCAATATATAGCAACAAATTGTTAAATCCAATATCTTATAGAAAAAGTAATACAGCAGTAGATACATCTTATAGGTCAAAATCTATAAGTGCAGCTGATTTAGGAAATTATACTAATGATGAAAGTTCTTCAACTTCTTTTTCAACAAGATTAGAACTTTCAACAGGGGCATCAGAAGATTATAATTTAAATAATGTATATGATATGGCTGGAAACTTTTGGGAATGGACTACAGAGGTCGGCAAACGTAATTCTACATCGGCTACAGCTACAAAGTACGCTGTCCATCGTGGTTGTAGCTTCAACAACTCAGGTGGTAGCAACCCAGTTGTTTATCGTAACGGTCACTATTCTGCCTCTTATACGAGTCTTAACGTTGGCTTCCGTCCTGTGCTTTATTTAAAATAGTAAAAAACTTTTGGAACACTTAACTTTTTGAAAGTGTCCCAAAAAGTTAAATCTTGCAATTAAATATAAAATATGGTAAAGTGTCAATAGGAAGCTATTGGCACTTTTGAACACGAAAGGAGGTTTATACCATGATTATGGAGTTACCTAAGAAATTTTGTATTGAAAACTATGCAAGAGTTGAAGATGGAGTATTGTATATTGAACGATTAGAGCGGATTGAAGATTTGATGTATGAGCTTTCTTATGCGATGAGAAAGCATAGGTGTGTGTATTGTGGGAAAAAGTTGAAACGGAATAATAGTACTTTAGACCACAGGTACCCTAGAGATACGGGCGGAGTGAGCATTGTAAACAACTTGTATCCGACATGTCCATTATGCAACTCGCATAAAAGCAATTTTTTGCATAATGAATATTTGGAAATTTGCAAAATGAACAGAGATGAGAAGAAAAAGGGAATAAGAAAATTTCGAAAGTATCATGAAAGAAATTTAAAAAAGATTGGTTATATTTTGCCTAAAAAATGGGTAGAAAACGTTGATATTTCTCAAGTAAAATGCCGGCCTCCAGGTTTGGATTTGAGAGGAAAAAAATATCATAGAATTGTGGCTTTTTGGGAAGAACATCACAAGCTTCCAAAACCTATAGTTCTTGATAAAAACAATGTTTTAATTGATGGGTATAATATAATTATCTTTGCTCGGGATTTTAATATTAAAACAATACCAGCTATTAAACTTGAAAATGTCGTAGTTGTAAATTCGGAATTTTAAGAGGAGCAAATGCTCCTCTTTTTTAATGCATATATATTCGTAGCGGAGTACCAAAGTGCTCCATAAAGAAAATCTTTGATTTTTACACAATAAAGGTATGGCTAGAGTTATAGGTATTTCTTCAAAGTCTCAACACTATCTTCTTGCATAACAACAAAGTCATTTAAAATTTGTTCAACATCTGGTTCAATGTCATGGTGCTGGTTTAAAAGTCTACGACCTTCGATAATTCCCATATTTGTACCTTGCATAAGTAATTCTGATATTTTAGAATTACTTTGATCTGACATAGTTTTCATTTGAATTCCAGACCAGGTCATCATTTTGTTCATAGTATTAGTTTCGTGTGGTTCTTTATCGCTATAATTATCATATAATCTACAAACTCTATTATGAATCTCTTTGTATTTATTATATTCAACATCTAAAACTTTCTTAAAAGTTTCATCTCCAACCTTGTCAGAAACATAGTGGATAGCGTCCATTCCCATAGTTGCACCTTTGTTTACTTCGTCTAATATGTTTAAATTTTCATTTTCCATAATAATCACATTCCTTTCGGAATTATTATTTCCATTTATTTGTAAAAATATACTTTGAATTTGGAGAGACTTTCAGTTAACATTTTGGGACACTTACAAAAAGTAAGGACATGTCTTTACTTTTTGTAAGTGTCCCAAAATGTTAACTGAAAGGGGCACAAAAAACATCAAAAAAAGTCGCATTTTGTTGCGACTTTTTACCCACATAATCTTAAGTTATTTTAACATATTTTTTTTCATTTGTCAAATTCCTAAAATGCTAAAATAGTGAGAAAAAATTAGAAAAAATGAGTTTAATAAATATAGCATATAATTAAAAATTTTTTTTAGTGTATTATTTATTTGCAAGTGTAAATACTATATGCTAAAATATGAATAACAATTAAATAAGTTATCAATTTTCCCTGCATAGTGCGTATTGACAGAATTTTTAGAACCTACAAGTTATAAGAGGGACCGAATCTCTGAATATGGCGTGCATGCTCACCAAATATGATGTGAGAAGCCCATGAGTATTTAGGTAGGAACCCACCTGTTTTTAGGAGCAGGTCCTTAAAAATTCAAAGCATCTACGGCTACGGCGGGGTTTTTATAATTTTTTTAAAATCTCAATTTTTATTGGGATTTTTTGCGTGTTCGCTTGTTTTTTTTATATGAATTTTATATAATACTTTTAGATAAAAGAAGCTGAGAGTGTGGTAATCGTTAATCTTACGAAGATAAGAGACGTAAACAAAGGGTAGGTGATAATATGTTGATTAAAGATGCACTAGCAAAAGGGACGGTAATGCTAAAAGGAGAAAATTTAGATAGTCCAAAAATGAAAGCTAGAATATTGTTGCAAGATGTTTTGAATAAGCCAAGGCAATATTTGATTGTTCATGACATGGAAAAAATAACTCCAGAGCAGGAGAAAAGATATTTTGAAAACATTGAAAAAGTTAAAAGAGGTACGCCAATAGAACATATTACACACATAAAAGAATTTATGAAAATGAATTTCTTTGTGAATGAAAATGTACTTATTCCAAGGCAAGATACGGAAATATTAGTAGAAGAAGTTATAAAAATTGCCAAAAGAATAAATGCTAAAAAAATATTAGATTTATGCACAGGTAGTGGAGCAATAGCGGTTTCACTTGCTAAATATATAGAAAATTCTGAAATAACTGCAACAGATATAAGTGCAGATGCTCTTAGGGTTGCAAAAAAGAATGCAACTATAAACGGGGGAGAAAATCAGATAACATTTGTTGAGTCTAATTTATTTGAAAACATAATTAAAGAAAAATATGACATGATAGTTTCTAACCCACCATATATAAGAAAAGATGTTATAAAAAAATTAGATAAAGAAGTTCAAAAAGAGCCACTTATAGCACTAGATGGCGGATATGATGGATTGGACTTTTACAGAAAAATAGCAGAAGACGCATATCAATATTTAAAATTTGGTGGATATTTATGCTTTGAAATAGGTTATGACCAAAAAGATGATGTAATGCAAATAATAGAAGAGCAAGAAAAATATTGTAAAACATATTGTAAAAAAGATTTATTTGACAATGATAGAGTAATTGTAACAAAATTGGGAGAATAGTACTTCTTCGAATTTTAGAAAGGAAATAAAGATGTCTTTTTCTAAAGATTTAAAACAAGAACTAAGTAAATTGAATAATTTAGCTAAAAAAGATCAGGTAAAGCAAGAATTGGTAGGTTACTTAATTTCTAGTAATACAACCATTGATAACAAGGGCAATACAAGATATGCAACAGAAAATGAGTACAATATCAATAGATTTTCCAAGCTTTTAAGCAATATGAATATTGATTTTAAAATAGAAATAGAAGGCAAAACTTTTGCTATAAAGTTTAACCTTAAAGAAACAGAAATTGTAACAATAAAAAATTGTGAAATATTTATAAAGGAAGATGACTTGCAAGAAGAACAAAAGAAAGCATTGATTAGAGGTGTATTTTTAGGCTCTGGGTCAATAAACAATCCAGAGAATAAATATCATTTAGAAATTGTATTTTCAAACAAGCAAAATATGAATGTAGTATTGCAATACCTAGCTGAATTTGGAATAACATTTAAAACATTAAAAAGCTCAAAGAAAAAATCCATATACATAAAAGATGGGGAAGAAATAGCAAACTTTTTAGCTCTAATTGGTGCAAACAGTAGTGTTTTAAAATTTGAAGACATACGAGTTCAAAAAGAAATGAGTGGAAAAGTAAATAGACTTGTAAACTGCAAAAGTGCTAATCTAAACAAAACATTAAATGCATCAGTTGAACAAATAAATGCAATAAAAAAACTTCAAAAAAATAAAAAATTCAATAAACTAGATGACAACTTAAAAGAAATAGCAAATCTAAGACTAGAAAATCCAGATATGCCATTATCAGAACTTGGTAAATTACTATCAAACCCTGTTGGCAAATCCGGTGTAAATTACAGGCTTAAGAAACTCATTGATTTAGCAAATGAGTAAGGAGGAAACAATGAAGCAATTAGGAATTTACATACATATTCCATTTTGCAAAAGTAAATGCAAATATTGTGATTTTACTTCATTTCAAGGAATAGAAGACAAGCAAGGAAACTACATAAATTGCCTAATAAAAGAAATAGAATCAAAAAACTGGGAAGAAATAAACAAAAATTACGAAATAACAACCATATACATAGGGGGGCGGAACCCCTTCTTTTATTGACTCAAAACACATTCAGAACTTATTAAAAATTCTAAAAGAAGAAATTCAAACAAATTTAAATGAAGAAATAGAGATAACACTAGAAGTAAACCCGGGAACTGCCAATAAGGAAAAACTATTAAGCTATAAAGAAGCGGGAGTAAACAGATTAAGCATAGGTTTGCAAAGTACAAATAATAAATTATTAAAAGAAATTGGAAGAATTCATACATATGAACAATTTTTAGAAACTTATAATTTAGCAAAAGAAGTAGGTTTTGAAAATATAAATGTAGATTTAATGTTGGCACTTCCAAACCAATCAATTCAAGATTTAAAGCAGAGTGTAGAAGATGTGATAAAACTAAATTCAAACCATATATCAGTATATTCTTTAATATTAGAAGAAGGCACTCCATTTTATGAATTAGACCAAGAAGGAAAGCTGAATTTGCCAAGCGAAGAGCAGGAAAGACAAATGTATTGGTATGTAAAAAATAAGTTAGAATTAGCTGGGTATAATCATTATGAAATCTCAAACTTTTCAAAATTTGGAAAAGAATCAAAACATAATTTGAACTGCTGGAATCAAGAAGAATACTTAGGTTTCGGGTTGGCAGCACATTCATATTTCGATAACAAAAGATTTAGCAATATTTCTAATTTAGATTTATATATGAAAAATATAGAAGAAAATAGTCAAGAAAAAAATGTGGAAATACACGAAGACCAGAGCTTAGAAGACAAGAAAAAAGAATATATACTTTTAGGATTAAGAAAAATAGAAGGTGTATCAATTTCAAAATTCAAAGAAAAATTTGTGGATAATCCAATTTATTTATTTAAAAATCAATTATCAAAACTTGTTGAAGAGGAGTTATTAGAGATTGACGGAGACTATATAAAGCTTACAAATAAAGGGTTAGATTTAGCAAATTTGGTTTGGGAGGAATTTATATAAAAACTTTAATAATATTTATATGAATTTAACTGAAAAAATGCCGAAAACTAGTTGACAGATGGAAAAATTTATGTTAAAATATCTAATTGTAATCCGCTTAGTCAAGGTACATAAATACTATGAAAAAAGAGTTACCTTTATTTAAGGATTAGCGAGTATACAAATAAGGGAGGTGCATTTTAGATGTACGCAATAATTGAAAGCTGTGGAAAGCAATACAAAGTAACAGAAGGAGATGTTGTATTTTTTGAAAAACTAGATGCAGAAGAAGGTAAAAAAGTTACTTTCGATAACGTTGTTCTAGTATCAGAAGAAGGAAAAGTACAAGTTGGAGCTCCATACGTAAAAGGTGTAAAGGTTGAAGGAAAAGTAGTTGCACATGGTAAAGGTAAAAAAATCTTAGTTTACAAGATGAAACCTAAAAAGAACTATAGAAGAATGCAAGGACATAGACAACCATACACAAAAGTTGAAATAACTTCAATTAAAACAGCAGCTGCAAAAACAACAGCAACAAAAGCAGCAGCAAGTGCTAAAAAAACAGAAGCTAAAGAAGCTTAATGTTTAGTACAAATTAGAATTTAACAAATAGTAATAAATGAAAATAACCGAAAGGAGTGAAAGTCATGGCTCATAAAAAAGGTCAAGGTAGCTCTCATAATGGTAGAGAGTCAGAATCAAAACGTCTTGGTGTAAAAAGAGCAGATGGTCAATTTGTTTTAGCTGGAAATATCTTAGTTAGACAAAGAGGAACTAAAGTACATCCTGGAACTAATGTTGGTAAAGGTAGCGATGATACATTATTCGCATTAGTAGATGGAAATGTAAAATTTGAAAGAAAAGGTAGAGATAAAAAACAAGTAAGTGTTTATCCTGTAGAAGAAGCTAAGGCATAACATATTACATAAAAAACAGCAAGAAATTGCTGTTTTTTTGTGTTATAGTTGTTTTTATGTTTAAAATGTAGTATAATTATAATATGTAGTATAAAATCCTAAAGGAGGAATATATTATGGTTAAGGAAGGAAAAAAAGCAGAATTTAAAGAATTATTAAATAAACTAGATGATGAAGTGAAGAAATCAGGACTTAATAAGAAATTTGAAGATGCTACTATTCCGATTGGAGATAAACATAGCTTGCTTATGTTTGATACAACAGAAGTTAGAATATCTAAGAATGCGAGGGAAGACGGAAGAATTTTATTCTTTACCAAAGTTAATGCTATAAAAAATGAAGAGAATAATGAATTTAATATAAATAAGAATAAAGTCAATAAAGATACAGATTATGTGGCTTTTGAAATTATGCCACTATTGAAAAAGCATTTATTAGAAAATAAGAAATTACAGGAAAAATTTATGTCTTATATTGCATTATACTTTTTAAGTGCAAAAAGAGAAAATAGAGATATAAAAAATCATTTTATTGGTTTTTTAGGTAAAGCAGATGATGATCATTTTATTCAAAGTATCAGAGAAAAAGATGAAAAGTATTATAAAAAACACCTAGAAAGAATAATAAAAGCACATAGCGATATAGAAAAATAGTTTTAAAGGAGAGAATATGTTTACAGATTATACAAAAATATTTATAAAAGCAGGAGATGGAGGAAACGGTGTAGCAACATTTCGTCGTGAAAAATACGTGGCAGCTGGAGGACCAGATGGCGGAGACGGCGGAAATGGTGGTAATATTTACTTTAAAGTAGATAAAGATAGAAATACACTAATTGATTTTAGATATAATAAAAAATTCAAAGCAAAAAATGGGGAAAATGGAAGTGGAAACCATTGTAATGGAAAATATGGTGAAGACTTATATATAAAAGTACCTATTGGAACAGTAGTAAAAGATGCTATAACAGGTAAGGTTATAGCAGATTTATCTCATGAAAACCAAGTAGAATTAATTCAAAAAGGTGGACGTGGTGGAAGAGGAAATTCACATTTTGCAACAGCTACAAGACAAGCACCACGTTTTTGTGAGGACGGAGAAAAAATAGACGAAAAAGAGATAATCTTAGAGCTAAAACTTTTAGCAGATGTCGGATTACTTGGATTCCCAAATGTAGGAAAATCAACATTTTTAGCAAGAGTAACAGATGCTAAACCTAAAATTGCAAACTACCATTTTACAACAATAGTACCAAACTTAGGAGTTGTAAAAACAAAGGATGGTAGTGGCTTTGTTATTGCCGATATTCCGGGAATAATTGAAGGAGCAAGCGAAGGCGTTGGACTTGGAATTCAGTTCTTACGCCATGTTGAAAGGTCAAGATTATTACTTCACTTCTTGGATGCATCAGGGGAAGAAGGAAGAAATCCAGTAGAAGATTTTTATGCAATTAATACAGAACTAAAAAAATATAGTGAAAAATTAAGTACAAGAAAACAAATAATTGTTGCAAATAAAATAGATGCAATTCAAGATGAAACAATACTAAAAGAAATAGAAAAATTAGCTGAAAAAGAAAAATTAGAATTGTTCAAAATATCTGGAGCAACAGGAGAAGGAGTTCAAGCTTTAATAGACCATGTTACAGAAGTGTTAAAAACACTTCCAAAAGAAGATTTAATTGAAATCGAAGAAAAAATGGTTTATGAATTAGAGGATGATAAAAAACAATGGACTATAAGAAAAGAAAATGGAGAGTTTATTGTAGAAGGAAAAGCAGTTCAAAGATTAATGGGTAGAATCAATATTGAAGATAATGAGTCTATGTACTATCTACAAAAATGCTTGAAAAATATGGGAATTGAAGATGAACTTGTTAGAATGGGTGTGCAAGAAGGAGATAGTGTTAAATTAGACGAATGGGAACTTGAATGGTATTCGTAGGCAAGAAAGGAAAGATGAAAATATGAAAATCACATATAAAGATAAAGTTTTGGATATTGAAAAACCAGTAATGGTAAAGGATTTATTTGCAGAAGAAATTGCAAATAGCAAATATAATGTAATGGGATGTTTGGTAAATAATGAATACCAAACATTAAATTACGAATTAAAAGAAAATGCAAAAATAGATTTTATAGATATGTCAAATAAAGAAGGAATGAAAATATATAGAAGAACACTTATATATATTTTAGGAAAAGCTTTTGGAGAGGTATATCCAGAAGCTTTGTTAACTGTAAATTATCAATTATCACATTCAATGTTTTGCGAAGTAGATAATATGGAAGTTACAGATGAAATGATAGAGAAAATTTTTCAAAAGATGAAAGAAATAATTGAAAAAGATTTGCAAATTGAAAGAAGAGTAATGAATAGAGAAGAAGCGACAAAATTCTTTGAAGAAACAGGTACAGTAAGAGGAAGATTGCAATTAGATATTCCAGAAAATAAAGATATTGTAATGTATTTCTGTGAAGATTATTATAACTATTGTTATGGAATGTTAGCTTCAAATACAGGAGTTGCTGAACTATTTGAGTTACAAAAATATGATGATGGGTTTTTAATTAAATATCCAAGCTCTAAAACTCCAGATGTTGTAGACGAAAAAGTAGAAAACAAAAAGTTAGCATTTTGTTTAAATGAATATGATGATTTACACAAAATTTTAAAAGTTGATGCTGTTCACAAATTAAATAGAGCAGTAAAAGAAGACAAAATAAAAGATGTAATCATGATAGATGAAGCTTTACACGAAAAGAAAATAGCTCTAATAGCTGACGAAATTGCAAAAAGAGAAAAAGTAAAAATGATACTAATAGCTGGGCCTTCATCATCTGGAAAAACAACATTTGCACAAAGATTAGGAATTCAATTAAAAATAAATGGTATTAAACCAGTTACAATTTCAGTAGATAACTATTTTGTGGAAAGAGAAGACACACCAAGAGATGAAAAGGGTAACTATAATTTTGAAGATATAGAAGCAATTGATTTGGAATTATTTAATAGTCATCTAACAAAATTATTAAATGGTGAAGAAGTTGAAATGCCAGAGTTTGACTTTAAAGTTGGAACAAAGAGATATAATGGAAAAAAACTAAAGTTGGCAGAAGATGAAGTACTTGTAATAGAAGGAATTCATTGCTTAAATGACAAATTAACAAGTAGTATTCCGAAAGAGGGAAAATTCAAAATTTATATTAGTGATTTAACAGTTTTAAACATGGATTATTACAATAGAATTTCTTCAACAGACAATAGATTAGTAAGAAGAATAGTTAGAGATTACCAATTTAGAGGATATTCTGCATTACATACATTAAAAACATGGCAAAGTGTAAATGATGGAGAAGAAAAAAACATATTCCCATACCAAGAAACAGCAGATGCGATGTTTAATACATCACTAATCTATGAATTAGGTGTATTAAGAACAATTGCATTACCATTATTAGAAGAAATAAAAAACGATGAGCCAGAATATGCAGAAGCTCGCAGAATAATAAACTTCTTAAAATACATAAAAGAAATCCCAGCAGAATTCGTACCAACAAACTCATTACTAAAAGAATTCATGGGTGGAGGAGATTTTAAATACTAAACTTTTTGGGACACTTTCAAAAAGTCACCTGGTTTTTGGGGACACTCCCTAAAAACCAGGTTTTATATAGGAGAAGAAAATGTTAGAAAATAGTAGATTTACAGAGATAGATGAAGAATTTATTTGTGAAAATTGTGGAAAAAAAGTGCAACCACTTGGATATTCTTGCCGAAATCATTGTCCATATTGTTTACACTCAAAACATGTAGATAAAAATCCAGGAGACAGGGCGGAAACTTGCCATGGAGATCTAGAGCCGGTTAGCTTAGAAATAGACAGCAAAAAGGGTTATGTAATAGTTTTTAAGTGTAAAAAATGTGGTGACATAAGGAAAAACAAGGCAGCAAAAGATGATAATATGGATCTAATTATAGAATTAAGTAGTAAGCAAATATAGTTAAAAAATTTACAGCCTATTTATATTGTGAATAAAAGATATAAGAATAGGCTGTGAATTATAATATAATTGGAAAAATTTTAAAAATTTTAGAAAAAGTATTGACAAGTGGTAAAAAATCTTGTATACTAGTTCTTGTCGAAAGGACATGGTCGCTTAGCTCAGCTGGTAGAGCATCTGCCTTACAAGCAGGGGGTCATAGGTTCGAGCCCTATAGCGACCACCATTTATTTAATAACATGGCAATATTTAATATGGCCCGGTAGTTCAGTTGGTTAGAACGCTAGCCTGTCACGCTAGAGGTCGACGGTTCGAGCCCGTTCCGGGTCGCCATTTTTTTATATAAGCCTCGATAGCTCAGTTGGTAGAGCAAGGGACTGAAAATCCCTGTGTCAGTGGTTCGATTCCACTTCGAGGCACCAAACCAAAAACCACATTTATGTGGTTTTTTTGTTTGGATTGGCTTGTTGGAATCGAAAGGCGGAATAAGAAAACATTCCACTGGAATGTTTTCCCGCCGTGGCTCGCCGATTCCACTTCGAGGCACCGGTTAAAGTAATATTTAGTACTGCTGTATGTATTACAAATATTACAAAAATATTACAAATTTATTTTTTGTAGTATATATCTTTTTTTTTGAAAAGAAGTATAGTAAAATAATATTGGAATTTTTATAATATTATAAGAGAGGTGAGATTATGTATAATAGTAATTTGCCCGAAGTGAAAAGAGAAGGTATTTTTATAAAAATAAAAAATTGGTTTAGGAGAATTTTTAAAGAAAGTAAAAGTAAGGAAACAACAGATATTGATATTGATAAATATGAGCAAGAAATAAGAAATGAATTTAAAAATAATATACAGGTTAAAGATGAGAATGCAGTAATTCTTATGAGAAAATTTGAAGCAAATAAAATAAATATATCAGATTTAACAGATATCGAATTAGACAAGTTAATAGCTTTATATAAAGAAAAAATATCCGAAAAAAAGGAAAGATTAAAGCTTACAAAGGTAAATTTGTAAGAAATGGAGGATTATAATGGAAAATTATAAACAAAATTATAATAGATATAAAAATACTATTGATTTTTTAAACTATTTATATAAAAAAAGGGTAACGTATAGGATATATAATATAAATGATTACATACCTCAAGAATTGTCAAATGATGAAACTTTTTATAAAGGTATAGCTGAAGATAATCCACTTTTATTTAAGGATTTGAGTAGTGATTGGTTAAGAAATCCGAATAATTTCAAAAAAATAATTGAGGCTAATCCATATGTATACCATTATTGTTCTTATGTTTCTAAGGATTTTTGGAAAGATTCTGAAATTAGTGATGAGTTTAAAAGAATAACTGGTGATTATAATATTATGATGGAAAAAGTTAAAAATTATGGGCGTTGTTTACAAGATGTTTCGTATGAATTTATGATGAAAAATAATTGCAAAATGCTTTTAGAAGCAGTAAAAAATGATTATAGAGTTTTTATGGATTTTGCCCCAAAAGAATTACAAGCTCTTTTGACTAGGAATAAAGAGTTTATACTAGATTCTTTTTTAAACTGTTATTCTGACTTGTTTCAAGTTAAAATGTATGCAGTAATGCTAAATAATCTTTCAGATGAATTTAAAAATGATAATGAAGTTATTAAAAAAGCTGTAAGTGAGTGTGGATTAACTTTGAAATATTTACAAGAAGATAATAAAAATAATGAAGATTATGTAAAAATAGCGGTAACGCAAAACGGATTAGCGCTAAGATATGCTTCAGAAGAACTAAAAAATAATCCGGAAATAGTTAAAAGTGCAGTAAGCCAAAATGGATTAGCACTAAGATATGCTTCAGAAGAACTAAAAAATAATCCAGGAATAGTTAAAAGTGCAGTAAGTCAAAATGGATTAGCATTAAAATATGCATCAGAAGAATTAAAAAATAATAAAGAAAGTGCTCAATTGGCTGTAGATCAAAATAAATTGGCATTAAAAAGTGCAACTAAAGAGTTAAGAAATAATTATCAAATAAATGTTCCAATTGAAGCATTAGATTTCTCTTTAAAAGTTTTTTGGGAACTAAAGAAAAATAAAATAAATGATTTATTACAACTAATAGAATTTCGAAATGATGAAAAGTTTGGTAAAATGACTAAAAAAAGCCAAAAAGAAATCTTAGAAATACTTGAAAGGTATAAAAATAAAACAGAAAGCGAAGAAGAATATAAGGATATTACTGATGAAATTGAAGATGAAATAAGTGATGACAGTTCAATAAAAGAAGGTATACGCTTAATTGCAAAGGAATTGGTTAAACATAATGACAATTATGGTGTAGAATATTGGGATTTGCCTGAAAATTTGAGAGAGGATACAGAGGTTACAACGGAAGCAATAAAATATAATCCGGGTATTTTTAGAAGTATACCAGAAGATAGAGAGGATTATTATGATATAGTTTTAGAATCGGTAAAATCAGGGCCATATTTAATGAATCATATACCAGAAGATATGCAAAAATCTATTGGAAATGATTATGATACTATGATGACAATGGTAAAAAAATCAGAAATTGCATTACATCATGCATCAGAAGATTTAAAAAACGATAGAGAATTGGTAATTGAAGCAATTAAAAACTATGGCGGTGCAATAAGATATGCATCAGAAGAACTAAGAAACGACCCAGAAATTGTACTAATGGCTTTAAGACAAAATGGAAATGCTTTAGAAGATATACCGGAATATTTTTTAAATAATAAAGAAATTGTAATAGAAGCTGCAAAAAATGGTTTGTCTTTTGAGAAGGTGGATTCTTTTCTCAAAAAGAAATTAAAAGAACGTGGATATTTAGATGATCCTGATTTTAAGCTTGAAATGGCTAAAAATGGATATAATGAACCTAGGATATTTATAGAGGATCCTTTAATAATTGCTGATGCAAAAAAAATATATCAAAGGAGACGAATAGAAGATTATAAAGAGGTTTTATTAACTACAGAAGAGGAACGTAATGATTTTTATCATGGAAAATATAAAGAAATTATTAATAAAAAAATTGCAATTGATAACAGAAGATATAAGGAAGAAACTTTACTAAAATTACAACAAGAAAATTTTAAATTAAATGAAAAAATTTCAGAAATGAAAAATATACTAGATAACTCAAAAGAAACAGATAATCAAAAATAAATTATAGTAAAATAGCCATATAATTTGGTTCTTTTACCTTTATAGATTAAAAAATTTCACCAAACCTGTAACCAAAAAAAATCCCCCCACATATTATATACCATACAAAGGAACAAAAAAACTTAAGGAGTTCTTTTGAAAGGGGGTCTAGACTATGCCAGAAAACAGAGGATGCGGAGGTTTCGGATTTGGTGATGACAACTGCTGCTGGATAATAATCCTTATATTATTAATATGCTGCTGCTGTGGAAATAACAGAGGTTGTTGCTAATCCATAAAATTATAAAAATTCCTGACAATTACGTCAGGAATTTTTAACGTTTATTTATATCTTATAAAATCATAATTACAATTTTGAGTAATTGTTAAAGCACCATCATATAATGATTTTTCACCATTTTCAAGAGGTGGTTCTATAAAAACAGTACATTTAAATTCTTGGTCCAAATTATTTGTGATAATTATATCAAATGAAATTTTACAATTTAAAGAACTTAGTAAAACACCACATTTTTTAAGTAAAGAACCATCATAGGTTATTGGAGAACCAGTATCTGTAATTGTATAATCTGTTTTTATATTTTCGTTTATATAGCTTAAAACTATTGGATTTGCACAATTATTGTATAAAGTTGGAGTGCTTAAATCTTCTGTATCATTTGAACTAATGCTAAAATTTAAATCATTTTCAAAAATATTTTCTTCCAAAATTGTATTTTTTGCAAAAGAATTTATATTTTTGTAAGCTAATTTTTGAGTTCCAATTGATGGCTTTTCAGTATATTGTAGATTTTCTAATCTTACACTTTTTAATGTATTTTCCATATTATTTTCATCATTAGTATTGTTCAAAAATATAGCAATATCAGTATATTGGTATAGATTTTCTATTGTGAAATTACTTGCTGTAGCATTTTTATTTTGGGCATTACAATTACTAAACAATACAATTTTATTTATGGAAAAAATTGTATTTTCATTTTTTGATGCAAAATCCAGATAATCTTTTTCACAATTTGATTTATTTTTAAACATTCCGAAAACGCTTGTACATAGCACTACAAATACAATAACTAATATTATAAAAATTGAAATAAAAATAATTTTCTTCTTATCCAAAACTTGTCCTCCTTTGTACGCTATTACTATATTATAAATTTAAATTTTTGGCAATATAAATTTTATAAAATGCTAAATATTATTATTTTCAAGCAACAATCGTGGGGACCGACAAATTACAGTATGTCAAAATATTTGAAAAATATTTTTTTACATACTGTTATGCAGTTGGGAGTTGCAGAAAATAATAATATTTAGCTATAATAATAATTTTTCCAAAAATTTAAATTGACAATTTTCTACATTTTGTTTACAATTATTTTAGGTGATAAATATGAAAACAAAAGAGAAAATATACATATTATTTTTGTTGATAATTTTAGCCATATCATTTTTCATATATATTATATTTACAAAAAATAACACTTATGCAAAAGAGTCAAATTCTGGTGTTCAAAATACCAGAATTAGCAATGCAAAACAAGTAGACATATATGAAATAATAAAGAAAAATACTGTAGAAAAGCAAGAAGAAACAATAGAAACAAGAGAAGAACCTTTGGAATTCATTACCAAATACAAAACCAACAACGAGCTTCCAAAAGGCACAATGCAGGTGATTCAAGAAGGTAGAGAAGGTATTCAACAAATATCAATAAAAAGAATTTACCAAAATGGTAGTTTAATAGATGAGCAACAAATGGGAACAAAAGTTATAAAAGCTTCTGTTGAAAAAATAGTAGAAATTGGTGGAGCAAAATACACAAGCTATTATAAAGTTAAAAAAGGCGACAATGTTTACACAACAGCAGATAGGGTTGAGGTAATGTTGGAACCAGATGGAAATAGCCAAAAACTAACTACCATAGGGAAAAACAATGAACTAAAAATATTAGATTTAAATGACAATTGGTACAAAGTATCTGGAACAGCAGGAACTGGCTGGGTAAAGAAAGAAAGTACTACTTATATAAATCCAAATGAAGGATTTGATGAAAGTAAATATGGGGCAAAATCAAAGGAACAATTGTTAAAAGAACTAAGCTTTGAAATGAAATTAAATAAGCCTAGTGGATTAACTCTTGATCAGTTCAAAAAGATACTTTCAGACCCAAAAGATGTTAACAAAATATTTGAACAAAATGCAGAATATTTTTATTACATAGAAAAACAATATAATATAAATGGAGTGTTTGTAGCTGCAATAGGAATTCATGAAAGTGCATGGGGAACTTCTAAAATTGCAAGAGATAAGAAAAACCTATTTGGCTACGGAGCATACGATTCTAGCCCTTATAAATCTGCATATTCATTTGAAAACTATTCAGAAAGCATAGATTTAATAGCAAGGGTATTAACAAAATATTATTTAAACCCAGCTGGAACATCAATTTACAATTCTGAAAAAGCAACTGGAAGTTATTATAATGGTTCAACATTATCAGGCGTAAATAAAAGATATGCAACAGATAAAAACTGGGCAAACGGCGTGTTTAGTCATATGAAATATTTATACAATAAATTATAGAAGAATTAATACATAAAAAATGCTGAAAAATATATAAGAATTTAATTTTTTTCTCAAAAATTGTTGCTATTTTTTGAATAATATTGTATCATATATAGGTAAATAGTGTAAAATCTGAATGTACAAAAAAATGTAATATTTTAATAAATAGAAGGGAATGAAAAAAATGAAAAGTAAAGCAATAATAATATTAGCAATAGTAACAATTTTTGCTATGTTTTTCTGTGCAACACATGTATATGCAGAAAACAAAGTCTTAGACTCAAAAATTGAAGGACAATTGGTAGAAATCAAAGAACATGAAACAAAAACAATCGAGGATTACCAAGCAAGATATGGCTCTGAAGCCTACGGAACTGTTGCATACATATTAAACTTAGTTAGAATATGGAGTATTCCACTTTGCTTTTTAGGAATAGCTATTGGAGCAGTACATAAATCAATTTTAGGTATTCGTAAATTAGATACACTAGAAAAAGGTAGAGGTATGGTTGTAATGTTCGTTACAATACTAATAATATGCCAAGTCTTACCACTAGCATTCACACTAGTTGTAAAATTTGGAAGGGGGTAACAAATGAAAGTTTTATTTGCTGTAAGTAATGAGGAGATATCAGAAACAATTGTTAAAAGATATCAAAAACAATATAAGGAGATAATATCATACAAAAATGTCTATTACTTTAATGCAATATTAAAAGAAATACAAAAGGACAAAACTTATGATAGAATAGTAATAAGTGAAGAGTTAGAGGCATTTACAAATACACAGTATGAACAAATAGATAGATTTATATTTGATAAATTAGATAGCATAAGTGATGAAGCAGCTAACACCAGAGGAGATAATACACCTATTATCTTAATATGTTCAGATAGAAGAACAAAAGGCGAAGAAATGCTTGTTAAATTATTTGGAATTGGTATTTATGATGCTTTAATTGGAAATGATAGAGGAGTAGATGAGGTTTGTAATTTAATTCATAAATCTCGTTCTAAAAAAGAAGCAAAATTATATTATAAAAT
Source organism: Clostridia bacterium (assembly GCA_017613275.1). Taxonomy (GTDB): domain Bacteria; phylum Bacillota; class Clostridia; order TANB77; family CAG-508; genus CAG-269. Next base: position 17,793 of record JAGAED010000003.1, read on the forward strand.
TGAAGCGGACGAAGTAAAATATCAATCTGAAAATGAAAATGATGTTAGTGAGCAAGAGATTCAAAATATTTTGGCACATTATAAAAGACTTGGAAAGAATGAAGATAAATATGTTACAAGTTTTGATAATATAGTTGCTCAGTACAATGATGCCCAATTAAGAATTATAAGCAAATTCTTACCATTAAATGTAAGAGCTGTTTTGGAAGAAAAATCACCAAAATATCAACAAATAATGTCATTTAACAATGCGGTTACAGATAGCATTAGAAAGCCTAAAAAGCCACAAAGTTTAGGACCAAGTGGTAAATTATTAAGACCAAAAAATAAAGCTGTAATGCCAACAGAACCAATTGTTATACCAAATGCAGTTGATACTGAAAATGTTAAAAAATTAACAAGAAATCGTGCGAATAAAGTTGATGACGGAATTCAAGGAATAGAAGAAACATTAAGCGGTTTTGACAATAATTCAAATAATGATTTTAATGCTTTTGAACAAGACGATAGCAAGCAAGTTCAAAATAGTTATAATCCATTTGAATCAAATAATAATCAAACAGCTTATGATCCTTTTGCACAAGATAATAATCAAAATCAAGACGCTTTTGATCCTTTTGCACAAAGCAATACACAATTTGAAAACTTTACAAGCTTTAATAGCGATATAACAAATAGTTTCCAAAATGAAATTCCAGAAGAGCCAAAAAGAAGAGGAAGAAAGCCAAAAAATGTTGAAGAAGAAGAAGAACCAGTTCAACCTCAAGCACCAAAAAGAAGAGGTAGACCAAGAAAAAATCCAGTGGTTGAGCCACAAGATGATGGTATTCTTCCAGGATTTGAAGCATCATATTCAAACCATCAAGAAGAAGAAAATGATGATGATACAATATTACCGGGATTTGAAGAAATAGATGATAATGTATTACCAGGATTCGAAGAAAACAATAGTAATGATAATATATTACCAGGTGTTGAAGAAGATAACAGTGAAGATAATGCATTACCAGGATTCGAAGATTATAATATAAATAATAGTGAACCACAAAGCTTTGATGACAACGAACAATTCAATAATAATCAGTTTGATAATTACCAATTTGAAAACAATCCATTTGAAAATAATCAGTTTGATAACAATCAATTTGAAAACAATCCATTTGAAAATAATCAGTTTGATAACAATCAATTCGGAAATAATCAATTTGGAAACGCTCAATTTAGTAGTAATCAATTTGATAATAGCCAATAAGTAAATAATCAATTTAATAATAACCAATATAATAATTATAATCAAGTACCATCATATGATGTACAAGCTGGTGATTTCTCAAGACTATTAACAGATAGTAAGAAGATTGCAACATTTGTTGGAACAAGCAAAAATGGAACATCGTTTATAGTAAATAATCTTGCAGAATACGCTTCTTCTATGGGAATAAATGTAGCAATATTAGATACAACAAAGAATAAAAATTCATATTATATTTATACTAAAAATGAGGAAGAATTAAGACAAATAGCAGGAAATTGCTTGCAAAACTTAACAAATGGACAAGCAAAAGGAATTAGTGTAAACAGAAACTTAACAGTTTACACATCTTTACCAGAAGATAGAGAAGAATTAAACAATGTAAACTCTATACTAGAAACATTAGTAAGAGTACATGATTTAATATTGATAGATTGTGATTTCGATACACCTTATGGGTATTTTGCAGATGCACAAGAAATCTATCTAGTACAATCATACGATATTCTTACAATACAACCATTAACAGCGTTTATGAGAGAATTAAAAGCACAAAATATATTAGACCAAAGCAAACTAAGAATCTTATTAAATAAACATGTTAAAGTAAGAGGAATATCAGAAAAAACAATAGTTGGAGGAATGTCAAAATACAATGATCCAGCAATGTCATTTATGACAGATTTATTTGATGTAAATGCTGTAAAATTTATGACAATACAATTTGAACAAGATATATATACAAGATATTTAGAAAGTGTAATAAATTGTGATGTATCAATCAAAGGATATTCAAAAACATTTACACAAACATTAAAAGAATTATGCAATTGGGTATATCAAAATTCAATGGGAAATAATTCTTATAGACCACAAACAAGTTCATATAGCAATTCAACATTTTCAGCAAATATGAATGATACATTAAATCAAATGAGAAGAAAATATTAAAATAGGGGGAAAAACAAGTGGCATTTGCAATAGTAGTAATTCTTGTAATAATAGTCATAGGATTAGTAATATATAATTTAAATATACACAAGAAAATACAAACATTTAACAATATAAATCAAAGAATAAACAACTTATCTATTGTTCAAGATTTTATGAGCATAGTTGGTGAAAGAATTTCTGTTGATCAAAAAATTCAAAAAATGAACGATACACTAATAGAAAAGTATGAAATAAAATATTCTACAATAGTTGTATTTGATGGCGCAGAATACACAATAAAAGCGTCAAATGTGGATAGAAAACACTGGAATTCGTTGAAATCACTACAAAATGTGGATATGTTTAAAGATAGCATTGCTACAGCAACCCCAAAATATGTTACAGTAAATGAAGAGGGAGAAAGACTTCCTTATCAACAAGTGGAATTTGGTAGAGCAAAATCTGCCATCTTCTTCCCATTATATATAGATAATGTATATATTGGATATTGGATTATAGAAAGCGGAACACCTCATGACTTCGACAATGTAGATATTACAATTTTAGATGTTGTAAAAGATAACATGGTTTCTGTTTTAAAAAATGTTGTACACCAAAAAACATTAGAAGCATTAGATAGAATTGATAAGTTTACAGGGTTAGATTCAGAAGCTTATTTATATGGTGATGGTAAAAAAATAATAGACAAATATACAATGTCAACTGTATGTATGTTTAAAATTACAAACCTAGAAGATATAAATATAAAATGTTCAAGAGAACTTGGAAATAAGGTTGTTAAAGAGGTAAGTAATTACTTTAAACAAAATTTAACAAGTGAATATATACTTGTTAGATATATGGGACCTAAATTTGCAATAGTATTTTCAGGCGTAGAATTAAATGGAGTTGTAGAATTTTTAAATGACAATAAAGAAGAAATAGAAAAATTACAAATTTCATTAGAAAATATTAACGAGAAACCAGAAGAAACAAAAACAGCTAAAAAAGGTAGAAAGAAAAAACAAGTTGTTGTTAGTCCAAGACTAAACTTTGCAGTATCTACATATTATAAAGGAACTGGATTAGAAGAAGTACTTAAAAAACTAGAAAACTATTTAGATTCAGCGCCAGTTGGCGAAAATGATATAAATAATATTTAATTTTGGAGGTAAATTATGGAATTTGACAAAACTATGAATTTTAAGGTAGAAAAAGAATCTACAAACCAAACAAAAGAAATCCTAAGAGAGGTATATGAAGCTTTAGTTGAAAAAGGATATAATCCAATCAATCAATTAGTAGGATATATTTTATCAGGTGACCCAACATACATTACAAGCCATAACAATGCAAGAAACAAGATAAGAACAATTGAAAGAGATGAGTTGTTAGAAAAACTTGTTAAAAATTATATAGGAATAGAATAATATGAGAGTTTTAGGACTAGACTATGGCGAAGCCCGTGTAGGAGTGGCCATAACAGATGAATTAAAAATTACAGCACAAGGATTAGAAACAATACAAAGAAACAATTCAGATAAAATTGTATTAAAAAGAATAGACGAAATTTTATCTGAGTATCAAGTAGATACAATAGTTGTTGGATTACCACTTACTCTTAAGGGAACAAAGTCAGAAAGAACAATAAAAACAGAAGAATTTATTCATAAATTAAAATGTAAATATAACACTTTAAAAATAGAAACAGTAGATGAGCGTTTAACAACAGTTCAAGCACATTCAACAATGAACATGCTTGGAGTGAAAAATACAAAAAAACGTGGAATTGTGGATACAATAGCCGCTGTGTATATTTTAGAGGTTTATATAAATAAAAAATGATTTTTATAAATTTATTGAAAGCATTTTCGATAAATGATAATATAAAAATATAAAATTTGAAAGGAGAATAAAATGGAAGAAAATTTTGAAGGAGAAGAATTAGATAACATCGTAGTATTAAACGACGAGAACGGAAACGAAGTAAAATTTGAATTCCTAGACTTAATAGAATTAGATGATGAAGAATATGTAGTATTACTACCAATGGCAGAAGAAGGAGAAGAAGATGGAGAAGTAGTAATATTAAAATTAGAAGATAATGATGACGAAGATTCAGAAGAAGAATCATATGTTAGCGTTGATGATGAAGATGTACTAAATAGAGTATTTGAAATATTTAAAGAAAAATTTAAAGATGATTTTGATTTTATAGATGAAGACTAGTAAAACAAACGAAAGTGAAAAACTCTGTTTTTCACTTTTATTGAATTTATAAAGGAGGAAAACAAATGAAGAACTTTTCAACATGGATGTTAGTAATGTTTATGGGAATGTTCTGGTTATTTAGAGTATTAGTTGCTGTTATGCCGGAATTTGGAACAACATTAGGAAGTTTTGTTCCACTAAATAGTCAAATCGAAATAATACTTTGTTTTATAGTAGTAGTATGTATGCTTCTAGTAGTAAAAAGAAAACTTCTAGGTGGAATAATATACCTAGTTGCTTATGGAATGTATTTTGGAGTAGATTTATTTAATAATTTTGGTTCAATAATGAATGGAACATTAGCACCAGAAAGCGCATTAAACACATTTGTATCATTTTTAGGAATAGTACTTCCAATCGCTGTTTTATTAGATTTATTAGTTGATAAAGGAAGAAAAATAAATCCAACAGATAAAAAGACAGATTGGTTCTATAAAAATGAACAATATGACAGAAAACTAGATGAAAGAGCAGACAAAAATAATTATAGAACCCTATAAAACCTTTTTTGGAGCACTTAACTTTTTGAAAGTGTCCCAAAAAGTTAAGTGGGAGGAATAAATGAAAACACAAAAAAACATTTTAATAGCATTTATTTTAAATTTATCGTTTTCAATATTTGAATTTTTTGGAGGATTTTTTACAAATTCAGTTGCAATATTATCAGATTCAATACATGATTTAGGAGATGCCTTATCTATAGGTATTTCTTACTTCTTGGAAAGAAAAAGCAAGAAAAAAGCTGATAAAAAATACACCTATGGTTACATCAGATATTCTGTTCTTGGTGGAGTAATAACAACAACAATATTATTAATAGGCTCAATATTAGTGATTATTGGGGCAGTAGAAAGAATAATAAATCCGGTAGATGTTAATTATAATGGAATGATAATATTTGCAGTTGTAGGTGTTGCCTTAAATTTCTTAGCAGCATATGTAACAAGAGAGGGAGATTCAATAAATCAAAAATCTGTTAATCTACATATGTTAGAAGATGTTTTAGGTTGGGTAGTTGTGCTTATTGGCGCAATAATAATGAACTTTACAGATATAAAAATAATAGATCCAATAATGAGTATAGGTGTTGCAATTTTTATATTATTCAGTTCATTAAGAAACCTTAAGAAGGTATTAGATATATTCTTAGAAAAAACACCAAATGATGTTGATATAGACGAATTAAAAGAACATCTATTAAAAATAAAAGATGTAGAAGATATACACCATATTCATGTATGGAGTATTGATGGATTTAATAATTATGCGACAATGCATATAGTTACAAAATCTCAAGATGTAAAAAACGTTAAAAAAGAAATAAGAGAAGAATTGACAGAACACAATATTTGCCATGCAATATTGGAAACAGAAGATGAAGTGTGTGAAGATGTTGAATGTAATGTAGAATTTCATAATGAAGGTCATCATCATCACCAACATCACCAACATCACCATCATCATTAGTTCAAGAATAATTGGAAAAAACTGATTAAAAATATATAAGAAATCAAAGAGTAAAAAGCAAGTGATAAGTTGAAAATCACTTGCTTTTGTGGTAAAATATAGAAGTATAGAAAAATCATGATTTTAAGAAGTATTTAAAATTTGTGTGGACTATAAAAGTTCAAACTAATAGGAGATATTATGAAAAAAGATAATAAAAAAAGAAAACCTAGAAAAGAACTATCAACAGGAGTTAGCTTAATACTAGTATTAATGTTTGTTGTAGTTTTCATTTATTTTGGTGTATGTATTGGATTTATAATAAATTCATTTATAAATTACTCTATTGATTACATAGCAACACATGCACTTATAACTTTATTAGTTGGTGTTGTATACATGACTTTATTATTAATACTAATTCGTAATAGCGATAGCAAAAATGTTCAACCATTAAAATGGTATATTAATTGTATACTTATATCATTTACAACAAATCTAATTATTTCTGCAATAACCGTATTCACATTAGGAACCCAAGAAGGTAATGATATAAACTTTTTGGTAGGTTTTTGTATTTTCCCTTTCATAGGAATTATAACTACACCTAATATAATAAAATATGTAAAAAAAGATACAACAAAATGGAAAAAAATTTTTTATAAAAACGGAAATCTACACAAAATTAAAGCTTCAAAAGATTATTATAGAGTACAAACACCAGTGGCATTTGAGAAAAAAATATTATCAGCGGTATATAAAGAACAATTAAAAACTGTGTTATTTGTAATAGCGTATATGGTCATGACAATAGTAGCTAGCGTACATTATATGTCTAGAGAACATGATTTTTCAGGAGGAATAGTGAGTGACCTTATTGAATTAAGAGCTAAAAAAGAATTTGGTTTTGCATTCTTTTTAATGATTATCTTTTTAGCATTTGGTATACCTATAATTGCTTATTATGTTGCTAATGCTTGGAAAAAAATAAGAGTTGTAAAAAATCATGAATATATTGCATATCATGCAATTATTCAAGGTGTTCATAATGGGAATATCGGTATTTATGCTGAAAAAAGGCATTATACATATAAATACTGCACTTGCGTTGGAATAAAAGAAAAAGATGTAAAACAAACTCCAGTGACTTTAATATTTTTACCAGATGATGTATTCTTATTTCCAGATGGTGAAGAGAGTTCAAACGAAGTTATTAAAAGCCTTTAGATAAATATATAATAAATATTTTATTAGGAGAGGATAGGAAGTGTTAAAAATGGAAGAAAAAAGAGCAAGTTTTAACTGTGAAAAATGGGCAAAAGCAAAACCCTCTATAAAGGTTGAAAAACAAATAGTTTTTGTATAAAACATCTTTCATGATTTGATTAAAAGGGGATAAATAATATGGAAAAAGTATTAGGATATGATTGTGATGGTAGAGAAATCTATGAATACAGAATTCTACGTGCAATTTTTTCAAATGATATAGATATAGAAGATTTAGAAGATGCAGACCCTAGAATGTATTGTGCTGTTGTAGCTAATGATGGAAAAGCTTATGCGATTAGCGTATTTGATTGGTGGAATAAAGCTTTGATTAGAAAAAGAGAAAATATAAAAGAAAATGAAGAAATACCGATAATTATAAAATCAATAGATGAAATGAAAAATTATGAACTAGCAATGTGTGATGGTGGTGAAAAAGAATTTTATTATGATTTTGATCGTAATAAGCTTAAAACTCAATTAAACACAGCGCTAAATAAAGACAAAGTAATAAATAAAAATATAGGAGATGACTCATATGAACGATAATAAAACTAATATCAACTGTGAAGAATGGGCAAATGCAAAACTTCCTAAAAGAGTTCAAAAATGAACACTTTTTAAAAGAAACAACTTTCGTAATTCAAGAAATGAGGAGAAAAATGAGCGATTATACTGTTGAAGTAAATATAAAAGATTTAGAGGATGAAATCAAAAAAAATATAGACATAATCATACATAATTTACTTAAAAGATTTATTGAAGAAAATAAAATAGAAACTTTATATAAAATAATTTTTACAGATAATTGGGATGAGGAAATTACGGATTTTCAAAAAAATAATAATTTACCAGTTGAATATACAGACTCTCAATATGGTTCGGCAGCTGCTAAAACATTGCATATTAAAATAGGAGAAAATATTAAAAATGTAATTTTTTTTAGAAAAGAGACATTGTTATCTATAGTAAAACAAGAAGGATATGGTATTTTACTTTTATTTCACGAATTATCTCATGTATATTACTTTGAAACAATAGGAAATAGATTAGATGAATTAAAAAAATCTTATAAAAAGATAAATAATTTATTTGAAAATACTAAAGACTTTGGATTAAATATGTGGGAAGAGTATTTTGTTTCTAGATATTTATGTAATTATTTATTTGGAAATACTGATTGCTTTGTTGAAATACTAGTAGAACAATATAAAAAAATAGAAGATGATATAAAAAAAGAAATTGAGAAATATCGCTATAATGGTAACATTAATGAATTATTTGCTCTGGCAAAAGAGCAAACTACTCTTTTATCAACATATTCTGCATATTCTTGTGGGATGGTTAAAGCACTTAACGATGAAAAGAATGAATTATATAAAAAAACATGTGACTATATATCTAATGAAACAAAATTATGGGAGATTTGGAACAAAATGTATATAATTTACGATGAAATATATGATGATTTTCCACGATTAGAAAATGTTGATACTAAATTAAATGAATTAGTAAAACTTTATATTAGTATTTATAATATATTTGGTATTTATCCAGAACAATTAAAAGATGGACGATTATATGTATCAGTACCATTTTAATTTAAATGTATTGGAGGTGGTTTTAATATTAAAATTGAGAGTAGCTGCATATATAAGAATTTCAAAGAAAGAAAAAGAAGTAAATAGCATATCAAATCAAAAAGATTTAATAGATTATTACATTAAAGATAAAGAAGATATGAAGATATATAATTACTATGTAGATAATGGCTATAGTGGGACAAACTTTGATAGACCTGAGCTAAAAAGAATGTTAAAAGATATATCAAATAAAAAGGTTGATATAGTAATTGTTAAGGATTTATCAAGATTAGGAAGAAATTATATTGAAGTAGGAGAATTACTTGACTCGTTATTACCATTATATGATGTAAGGCTTATTTCAATTAATGATAATATAGATGGATTAAATGATGAAGAAGATAGCTACTTATTAAAAGCATTACTAAATATTTATAATGAAAACTATCCAAGAGATATATCTAATAAAGTAAAAACGGCATTAACTACTAAAAAAGTAAATGGTGAATTTGTAACTTCTTATGCACCATATGGATATAAAAAATCAAGATACGAAAAGAATAAAATAATTATTGATATAGAAGCGGCTAAAATTGTAAAGATGATATTTGATAATATAGAAAGAGGCTTAAGCAAAAAAGAAATAGTAGATATTTTAAATAAGAAGAAAATTAGAACTCCAATGGAACATATTAAAAACACTAATGAAGGCAAGAAGTGGGATATCAGTATGATTACTGGAATTATAAAAAATAAAGTATATACTGGAGACTTAATTCAACAAAAGCGAAAACGAATTAGTTTTAAAAATCATAGATTAATAAAGACAAAAGAAGACGAGTTAATAATTACAAAGAATAATCATATGGAGATAATAAGCAAAGAGCAATTTGCAAGAGTGCAAGATATAATTAAACATTCAGTAAAAGTAAATTCAAATAATGAATATGATATTTTTTCAGGATATTTGAAATGTGCATAATGTGATAGTAATTTGACTATTAGAAAGAGCAAAGAATATACATATTATGCATGCTCATCACATGTAAGGAAAAGAGGATGCAATAACAAACATACTATAAGAAAAGATATTTTAGAAGAAAAAGTTATTACAGAAATAAATAATAGACAAGATACTAAAATAGATAAGTTGAATAGAAAGTATATTTTTGATTTAATAAATATGATATATTTAAATCAAGATGGCTCAATAAAAATCGAGTTTAAAAGGAAATAAGGTGAGTAAAATGAGTGAGAATATAAGTAAGAAAATTGTTGCAATAGGTGGAGGAGAAAATGGAAGATTAAAATCTGATGGTACAAGATTACCTTATGAATTAGAAAAACAAGATAGAGAGATAATTAGATTAACAGGCAAAGAAAATCCTAATTTTTTGTTTATAGGACATTCACAATTATTGGAAAATCAAGAAGGCTATTTTCAAGTAATGAAAGCTGTTTATGAACAGAGATATGGATGTAGTTGTAAAGACTTAAAAAGTAACAAATTAAATGATGTAGAGTATGTAAAAACATTAATCGATTGGGCTGATATTATATATGAAGGTGGAGGCAATACTCTAGATATGATTAAAATGTGGAAAGAAACTGGATTCGATAAAACTTTAAGACAAGCATGGGAATCTGGAAAAGTAATGTGTGGAGTATCTGCTGGTGCAAATTGCTGGTTTAAAGAATGCTCTTCTGACTCTTTAAAAATTAAGTATGGAGATGACCAGCCATTAATTGGTATGGAATGTTTAGGCTTTATTGATGGATTATTTGTACCACATTGTGATGCACCAGGAAGAAGAGAAAACGTAAAAGAATTATTAAGAACAAGTAATCAAGTAGGATTATCTATGTCAAATTGTACAGCCTTAGAGATAGTAGATGACAAGTATAGATTAATAATAAGCGATGCCTCGTATCATGGCATTGAAGCATATGGTTTAAAATCATATTGGGTTAACGGAAAATATTTAGAGAAAAAAATAGACGATTCAAATGTGTTTAAACCATTAGAAGAATTGCTAAGTAAAAATATAGTAATTAATAATGATGAAAGAGAGATATAATATGAGTAATAAAGAAGAAAAAAGTTGTGCAAGTACAAGTATTAACTGGTTTCCTGGCCATATGGCTAAAACCAGAAGAGAAATAGGAGAAGATTTAAAACTAGTAGATGTAGTAGTAGAATTGCTAGATGCAAGAATACCAATTTCTAGTCAAAATCCAGAAATAGCAAAAATAACAAAAGGAAAGAAAAAACTAGTAATACTAAATAAATGCGATTTAGCAGACGAAAAAGAAAATCAAAACTGGTTAAAATATTTTGAAAGCAGAAATATACCAGTTTGTTTAGTTGACTCTAATTCTGGAAAAGGAATAGACCAGGTAATTCGTCAAATAGAAAAAATGATGCAAATAGAAATGGACAGGCTTGCAGAAAAAGGAAGAATAGGCAGAAAAATCAGAGTAATGATAGTTGGAATCCCGAATGTAGGAAAATCATCATTTATAAATAGAATAGCGAAAAAAGCAACTGCAGGAGTAGGAAATAAGCCTGGATTTACTAAAAAGAAACAATGGATTAGAATAAATGAAAAAGTCGAATTGCTAGACACACCAGGTGTTTTATGGCCTAAATTTGAAAGCGAAGAAGTTGCACTAAATCTATCATTTACAGGAACAATAAAAGAAGAAATATTAGATAGGTTAGAAGTTGCATATAATTTGGTAAAATTCTTGCTTGAAAACCATAGAAACATTATAGTTGAAAAGTACAAATTGTCAAATGACTATATAGAAAATACTTTAAATAGAGATTTACCAGAAAACGAAAATATTTACGAAATAATGCTAGAAATTGGCAAAAAACGTGGATGTTTAATTTCTGGGGGAAATGTAGATGATGAAAAAATTTCAAAAATTATTCTTGATGAATTTAAAAATGGAAAGCTTGGAAAAGTAACTATTGAAAAAGCTAAAAAGGAGTAGTAGATGGAAGAATATATAAAAATAGAAAGAACACCAGAAGAGGTGAATCTAATGTCGCCACTAACATGGGCATATATTGGTGATTGCGTATATGAATTGTATATTAGAACAAAGCTTGTAAATGAAACAAATCTAAAGCCACATAATTTACATGTGGAGGCAATAAAATATGTAAAAGCCAAAGCTCAAGCAGAATTGTTAGAAAAAATTATGAATAAATTGACAGAAGAAGAACAAGACATAGTAAGGCGTACAAGAAACACGCAAAATCATCACTTACCTAAAAACTCAAATGTAACAGAATACATGTATGCAACAGCATTTGAGGGATTAATTGGATATTTGTACCTAACAAAACAAGAAAAAAGATTAAAAGAAATTTTTGAAATTTAAACTATTAGAGGAAGCTTTTTGGGACACTCCCCAAAAACAAGGTTAATATTACAATTATATTACACTTTTATTGAAACCATTGTAAAATTTAATTATATTTGATAAACTAAAATAGTAAATAAACCAAAGAGAAAGAAGGTACAAATATGATAAAGAATGTAAACAAAACACAAAACAAGCGGAATTACGCTAATTGCCCTTGTTATTACAATTATTGTTTTACTAATATTAGCAGGTATAACAATAAGTGCATTAACAGGAAGTGACTCTGCACCAGCAAAAGCTAATGAAGCAAAACAAGCAAATGATATTGGAGCAATACAAGATCAAATAGCATTGGTTGTGCAAAATGCACAAATGGAAGGATATGAGGCAGCATATGTTAACAATGATTCAACAATATCACAATCACAAGCAGCAATAACAGTTGGACAAAAAGTTATTGATGATACATTTGCGCAATATGGAACTCCAACAGTATCAGGAAACCAAAAAACATTAGAAACAACAAGAGGAGATGTAACAATAAAACTTGAACAAGAAACAGGAAAAAATGCAAAAATCACATTAACAACAAGAGATAAGGAAAAAGAAGGGACAATAAATATCAATGGAGGAACATTAAGTTGGGGAATATATACATCCTACACAATGGGACAAACAGTAACATTAGGAGGAGAAGAATTTTGGGTAATAGAGGATAGTGATGCAAATACAGCAACAGTTAAATTATTAGCAAAATTAAATGTAATAACAACAGAAGGAGATGCAGACAGATATAAACAAAATGCAAGTGCAAATAAATTAAGATTTGATGATTATAGTAACGTGTATTATGATGATACAACTAATCCAGTAACACAAGCAGAAATAAAAACACATGTAGATGCATATAAAACAGCAGTTGAAGGAAGATGGAGAACAGCAACAGGAGATAATACAAAAACGATACAAGAAGCAAGACTTATGACAGGAACAAATTCAAGTGGAGAAGTTCAAGCAATACTGGGCTCAGCTTTAACAAATAAAAGAGACATAGTATATGGACCTGAAGGAGCTAAACTAAATTATTGGCTTGGTACTCCTAGTGAATTCGGCTATCACTACGAGTGGCTTGTGTTTGGTAACTACGGATTAGAGTACAACATGGACGTGACGTACGACGGTACCGAATATAGCTGCGACGTGGGGCTTCGTCCAGTTTTAGTTGTCCTAAAGTCTAATATCTAAAAGTGGACTGCACGATGATAACATAATTGTATAATAGCGCGGGCGAGGCCAGTGGATCGCCTGTGCGTGGCTTATAACAAATAAAATCTCAGATTTTTCTGAGATTTTATTTGTTTATTCTTGACTAAATTATCAAAACATGGTATAACTATATAGTATTAACTGGCCCCTTGGTCAAGCGGTTAAGACGCCACCCTCTCAAGGTGGAATCATGGGTTCGATTCCCGTAGGGGTCACCAACTTTATATAAAAGGGAGTAGCTTTTAGTTACTAATCAACAATCGCGATGTGAATAACATCTGGTTAGTAAAGCTATAAAATAGTTAAGCGAGACTTTTAAAATGAAACTATATTATAGTTTTATTTTGAAAGTCTTTTTGTATAAAAAAGACTTAAGGAAAATATAAATTTAAAGGGAGGAAAATTAATGGAAAACTGGTTCAACAAAGAAATCAAAGACGTAGAAAACATCTTACAAACAGATGTAGAAAAAGGTTTAACTTCTGAAGAAGTTGCAAAAAGAAGAGAAAAATATGGATTAAATCAGCTAGAAGCGGCAAAGAAAAAAACACTATTACAGAGATTTTTAGACCAATTTAAAGACTTCTCAATAATAGTATTGATAATAGCTGCAATAGTATCTGGAGTAGTTGGAGTAGCTAATGGAGAAGGAATTACAGATACAATAATCATCTTAATAGTTGTACTTGTAAATGCAATAATTGGTGTATCTCAAGAAAGTAAGGCAGAAAAATCTTTAGAGGCTTTACAAAAACTTACAGACCATGCTTCAAAAGTTATAAGAAATGGCGAAATAACTGTAGTACCTGCAAAAGAACTAGTTCCAGGAGATATAGTTGTTTTAGACACAGGTGACTATATACCAGCAGATTTAAGAATTATAGAAGCTATAAATTTAAAAGCCCAAGAAGCTTCACTTACAGGAGAATCACTTCCAGTTGAAAAAGAAATTGGAAAAATAGATGATCCAGAAACAGGAATTGGCGATAGAATAAACATGGCATTTTCATCTAGCTTAGTAACTTATGGTAGAGGAAAAGGAATAGTAGTAGAAACAGGAATGACAACTGAAGTTGGTAAAATAGCAGGAATGATAAATTCAACAGAAAAACAAGAAACACCACTTCAAACAAAATTGAATAAATTAGGAAAAACACTTGGAATTGCAGCATTAGCAATATGTGCATTCATCTTCTTAGTTGGTTTAATACAAGGAAAAGAAGCAATACACATGTTTATGACAGCTGTAAGCTTAGCAGTTGCAGCAATACCAGAAGGATTAGTTGCGGTATCTACAATAGTTTTAGCAATAGGAGTTCAAAAAATGGTTAAGAAAAATGCCATTGTAAAAAGACTTCCAGCGGTTGAAACTCTTGGTAGTGCAACAGTTATATGTTCAGATAAAACAGGAACATTAACACAAAACAAAATGACAGTTGAAAAAATCTTTTGGAACAACAATCTAAGAGATTTAACAGATATAAAAGAAAACGAAATAGATGCAGAATTAAATAAACTTGTATATGCAAACATGCTTTGTAATGATACAAAAGTATCAAACGATGGAACATTAACAGGTGATCCAACTGAAACAGCATTAGTAGACATGGCTTTCAAACTTGACTTTGACCCAACAATTTATGATAGGACACCACGTTTAGAAGAAGTTCCATTTGATTCAGACAGAAAATTAATGACAACAGTAAATGAAGTTAATGGAAAATACATAGTTTACACAAAAGGTGGAATTGATGAGTTATTAAACAGATGTGTAGCTTATGAAGTAAATGGTGAAATAAAAAATGATTTAGCATCATATTCAAACACAATCAAACAAGAAAACGAAGGAATGGCAAAAGAAGCTCTAAGAGTTTTAGGATGTGCTTATAAAGAAATAGACCATGTACCAAACAAACAAGAAATGGAAGAAATTGAAAAAGACTTGATTTTCATTGGTATGGTTGGAATGATAGATCCACCAAGAGAAGAAGCAAAACATGCAGTTGATAAATGTAAAACAGCTGGAATAAAAACAGTAATGATTACAGGAGACCATAAAATTACTGCAACAGCAATAGCTAAAAAACTTGGAATTCTAGAAAATGAAGATGAAGCTATAACAGGCCTAGAGCTTGAAAAAATGAGCGATGAAGAACTAGAAAAAAATGTAAGAAAATATTCAGTTTATGCAAGAGTTTCTCCAGAACATAAAGTAAGAATAGTAAAAGCATGGCAAAAACAAGGCGAAATAGTTGCTATGACAGGTGATGGAGTAAACGATAGCCCTGCGCTAAAAACATCAGATATTGGTTGTGCAATGGGAATAGTTGGTACAGATGTTGCTAAAGAAGCAGCAGATGTAATCTTAACAGATGATAACTTTGCAACAATAGTTTCAGCAGTTGAAGAAGGAAGAAGAATATATGACAATATTTTAAAAGTAATTCAATTCTTACTTTCAAGCAATGTTGGAGAAATAATAGTATTATTCTTAGCAACAATGCTAACACCACTATTTGCAAGCTGGTTTGGAATAACAGATGTAAATAATTTAGAAATATTATTACCAATACACATCTTATGGATAAACTTAGTAACAGACTCACTTCCAGCTTTAGCATTAGCATTTGACCCTGCAGACAAAGACATAATGAAACGTAAACCTGCAAAACCAGGTAAAGGCGTATTTACAAGAGGAATGTCTTGGAGAATAATATACCAAGGAATGATGATTGGTTTATTAACTTTAGCAGCATTTATGATTGGATTAGCAACAACAACAGAACCAATAAATGGTTTAACATTAGATGCATCAAAAATAGAAGTTGGTCAAACAATGGCATTCATAACACTAGCATTATCTGAACTTGTTCATGTATTTAACATTAGAAATAATAAAAAATCAATATTTAGAACAAGTATATTCAACAATCCAAAACTAATATTAGCAATAATAGCATCAGCAGCCTTAATGTTTGTAATACTATTAGTAGAGCCATTAAGAAACATATTCAGTATACCAGTATTACCATCACAAAACATATTAGAATTAGTTGGATTAGTATTTGCACCAATTGTAATAGTCGAAATATTTAAATTATTTAGAATAAATGGAAAAGATTAAAATCTTTTTAGAACACTTAGAAAACAAGGTTTGAATTAGCTAGACCTTGTTTTTTAAGAGTGTCCCAAAAAGTTTGATTTTTTTAAAAATTCTATATAATTTTTAAGAAAAATGTAGTATAATGTCTTTGAAAGTAAAAAGAGGATGATGAAGATGAGAAAGAATTACAATATGTATGACTTTACATATTATAACCCAGAAGTTTATAATTCTAAAACTAATAAAATAAAAAATATTTTAATAATAATTATAATAATTCTAACTTTAGTAGCTCTAATTGTTTATCAAATCTTTTTCAGAAAAGATAAAAAAATGACACCAGTAAGTAGTGTTATCACACAAGAAATAGAAGAACAAAAACAATTACAAGAAGAGGAAAAGGCAGAAAGAGAAAGACTAGAGAAAGAAAGATTAGAACAAGAAAGGCTAAAAAAAGAAGAGGAAAAAAGATTAGCAAGAGAAGCAAAACTTCCCAAACTAACAGAGGTAGGAATTCAAAATTTAGATAATATATATAATTCGGAGGAAAAGAGGGTATTTTTAACTTTTGATGATGGCCCATCACCAGTTACAAACCAAATTTTAGATACACTAAGAGCAAATAACATAAAAGCAACATTTTTTGTTTTAGGGACAAGCGTACAAAACTTCCCAGAAACAACAAAAAAGATATATGACGAAGGACATTTTATAGCAAATCATGGCTATTCACATGTTTATTCATCAATTTATTCGTCAAAAGAAGCAGTTTTAGATGAATACAATAGATGTAATGATGTTATAAAACAAGCATTGGGAGAACCAGAGTATAATTCACATTTATTTAGATTTCCAGGCGGTTTACCAGGCGGAAAATATGAAAATCTAAAACAAGAAGCTAAACAATTATTAAACGAAAATGGAATTGTGAATATAGATTGGAATGCATTATCAGGAGATGCAGAAAAACAAAATGCAACACCAGAATATTTAATGGGAAGAATAAAAGAAACATCAGAAGGAAAAAACAGCATAGTTGTCTTAATGCATGATGCTGCTGCTAAAAAAACAACAGCCGATACCTTACAGGAGATAATAAATTATTATAAAGAACAAGGCTATGCATTTAAATCTTTTTATGACATTATTAAATAATGCTTGTGTTTAGCACACTTTTTATGATATTATATAAACAACCAAAAGAGAGGAGAACCGAAATGCCTAGTACAAAAAAAGATGATGAAATATTAAAAAAATTAGAATATTTAGGGCTTAATTTAACTAGACCACCAAAGGCATTAAAAGATTTTCAAGACTTAGAATATAAAGTGCCAAAATTTTATGATGAAAGCCAATACAAACAATATAGATATATAAAAGTAAAAGATATTCAAATAATGTTAACACCTGCAAATAGATTAGATGAGCTAGAAGAAAAATTTCAAAAAGCATCACCACTTGCAGATTACCTAGATAGCAAAAATGAAGAAAACTTTTTAAAATATACAACATTTTTGAATATGTTAAAAAATGTGAAAATAGAAAAGATAGAAGAAATTGAAAAAGAACAAGAAAAGCTTGCAAAAAATATACCATTTAAAGTCAAATTTGATTCAAACTATATGTGGCAAATTTACTACTCAAAAAACACAGACAAATACTTTATGCTTGTTCCAACTGAAGATTCAGAATATGAGGCATTTTTCTATTTATTAAAAAAGAAGTTAGAAAATAAAAGAACAAGTACAATATTCGTTCCAATAAGTGGAGTAGAATATACAACAGAATACTTAAAAAGGTCAGAATATCAAAATATTGAAAATTATATGTGGTTATTTACTAAAAATTGGCCATTAGTTTACGAAGTATATGATAAAGACGGAAACCTTAGTATTGAAATAGTTGGACAAACTTATGTATATGAAAAAATACAAAGTTGGTACAAAATAAAGCTAGATAGTAAAGAACGTGCAGCAAGTTTTTATAAATTATTAAAAGCCATGTTTATACTTCAAACAGAATTACCAAATTATTTCGCATTTAAAACAAAAATAAATGCAGTTGGAGAAATAGACTTTTACCAAGAAGGTAAAAAATTTGAATATGAAGATATACCAAAATGGTTAAACCAAGAATATGATTTGTGCAATCAAAATATAGAAAAAAATAATCAACTAATTGAAGAAAATGAAAACAAACTATACAAATTAAAATCAGAATCTGTAATGATGGAAATGGAATACTTGGAAAAGGAAAAACAGATTTCTACATTCTTAGAGTGCAAAAAAACATTTTTTGGTAAAGTTAAATACTTCTTTAAATTTAGCAAAGGCAAAAAAACTAAAACAAAAGAAATGCCAAAAGAGGAAGAGATAGAAGAAGTTGAAGAAGAAAAAATAGATTTAAGTGCAGAAACAATAAGAGTTCCAGTAATAAAAGATAATTACAACATAGAAGAATTAATACAAAATTATAAGGAATTAGAATCAAAAGAAAACAAACTAAAAAATCTAAAAATGGATATAAATGCATTAAAACTAAAAAATAAGAATCTAAGCAAAAAAATAGAAAATGCTAGTATTTTCATAAAAGAAATAGATAGTCATAAAAAAAGTATATTTGAATTCTGGAAATATAGCAACAAAGATGCTGTAGAAGCACTTCCAGAAGGCGAACAAGAAGAAATAAATGTAGTAAAGAAAATTGAAAAAATATTTGATTATGAAGATGACTTAGAAGAATTCGGCAAAAAGTATGACAAAATATTAAGAAACAAGTTGTCAGAGGAAGAAACAGATGCTGTATTTATTACCAATACTAATATAATAGATGTTTTAAACAAAATAAAAATGAATGAACTTTTACCAAAAGACTTAGACAACAATCTAAAACAACTAAAGAAGGAAGCTTCAGAAGAAAGTACATTGCTTGAAAATGAAGACTTTGACATATTTGGTGGTTCAGAGGATAGCACAAAAGTAAGCAAAATAAAAAATAAAAAACACAGAGAAATAGCCAAAGATAAATATAAAATATTAGAAATAAGCAAAAATACAAAACAAATTGGTTACAAATTAGTATTAGAACAAATAATAAACAAGATAAAATCTTCATTAGAAAAAGTTCAAATTGAAGAAGAATTACCAGTATACAAATTGGTTACAGAAGAAGATTTTAATTCTAATGGCATAAATGTTTATAATATTAATCCAGTAGATGAAGTTCAAAAAAACATAAATATAAAAGAAGATAGTATAAACTTATTTAAATTAAACATCAAGAAGAAAACAGAAGGAATACCATTTACAAACATAATCTTTTATGACAATCAAAACAAAACATTACCAATTGGAATGGATTTATCTTCTAGAATTCTTTTGAATATTAGGCCAGATGACTTTAAAAATGAAAAGAACTATAAATTCAATGTGATAAATTTTGAAAATGAAGAAGACGAATTTACTAAATCTAAAGTAAAAACAATTAATGTCTTTGAATATGACATTGATCAATAAAATCCTAAAGCCTAGTGCTTTAGGATTTTTTCTAATATTTGAACAGCATTACTTGCAGCGCCTTTTCTTAAATTATCAGCAACGCACCAAAAATTTAAGCCATATTTAACACTAAAATCTCTTCTTAATCTACCAACAAAAACTTCGTCATTTCCATCAGCTTTGCGAGCTAAAGGATAAATGCCATTTTCTACATCATCAGCTAAAATAATATTTTCACCATTTTGCAATAGTGTTTTAATTTCATAAATATCAATTTCGTTTTCGAACTCGACATTTATAGATTCACTATGACAATTTTTTACAGGAACTCTTACACACGTTGCGGTTATTGGGAGATTTGGTTTATTTAAAATCTTTCTAGTTTCATTTATCATTTTATGTTCTTCTTTGGTGTATCCGTCATCCAAGAATACATCAATATGAGGGACACAATTGTTATAAAATAAACCATCTTCGCCATTTTCCAAATCTTCTAAACCTTTTTTTCCGGCTCCTGAAACAGCTTGGTATGTAGAATATACAATTCTCTTGATTTTATATTTATTATCTAATAGTTTTAGGGGGAGCATTGCTTGAATTGTTGAGCAATTAGGATTAGCAATAATTCCATTGTTCTCAAATATTTTTTCTGGATTGACTTCTGGAACAACAAGTGGAACATTTTCATCCATTCTAAATGCACTACTATTATCAATTACAATACATCCTTTAGAAGCGGCAATTGGCGCATATTTAAGAGAAGTAGAAGCACCAGCAGAAAAAATAGCATAATCAAAACCAGAATCAAAAGAATCTTCTTTAAGCTCACAAACAATATACTTTTGACCTAAAAA
The DNA here is from genome assembly GCA_017613275.1 of Clostridia bacterium. Lineage (GTDB taxonomy): Bacteria > Bacillota > Clostridia > TANB77 > CAG-508 > CAG-269. Next base: position 38,642 of record JAGAED010000003.1, read on the forward strand.
TTCAATTTTTGTTCCGGCAGATTTATTTGATGCAAATAATGTATATTGAATGTTTGGAAAATTTTTCTCTTCCAAAATTTTTAAAATGGTTCTGCCAACCAATCCTGTTGCTCCAACAATTGCAACTTTATAAATTTTATTCATTTAAATCACCCTTTCATTTTTTAATTGTATGCATTAGATTCGAAAATATTATTGTTTTCAACATGTAATAATTTTAAAGAAAGTGTGCAAAATAAAAATGGTGATTTATATGAAATATAGAAGTTGGATAATAGTTTTAGTTATAATAGGAATTGCACTGGGAATTGGTGCATATTTTATTGTATATAATGTCGGAAGTAAGAAAAATGAGCAGGGAAATTATGAGGCAAAAAGAACAGAGGCGAATGTAAACAATATAGAGGAACGCGCAAAACAGGAGGAAAGTAAGGCAGAAGAAAACAAAACTGCGGAAAAAGAACAAACAGAACAACAAGAAAATCTACAGCCACAACTAGTTGAAACTGAAATAGCATCATTTACAACAAAAATAGTAACAAAAGATGCAAGCAGGCAAAAAAATATTGGAATTACATGTAATACATTAAATGGAACAATAATAGAGGCAGGCGCAACATTTTCATTTTGTAATACAGTAGGACAAGCAACTACGGCAAAAGGTTACGAAAAAGCAGATATATTTGATGCAAATGGAAAAAAGAAAAAAGGACTTGGTGGAGGAAATTGTCAAATTAGTTCTACTTTATATAATGCAGTTTTATCAGTTCCATCTTTAAAAGTAGTAGAAAGACATCCACATAGTAACAAGGTACCTTATGTTGCAACAGGAAAAGATGCAGCAGTAGCATATGGAAGTTATGACTTTAAATTTCAAAACAATACAGGCTACAAAATAAAAATTTTGGCATCAACAAGCGGGGCAGAAGTTACCACGAAAATAATAACTTTGAAAAACGGCTAATTACCTATTAAATTAGCCGTATATTGTTGACAATTAAAACATTTGCAGGTATAATAGATATGTACAAATTTGACATTACATATCTATTTTAAATTTGCACTCTTTAATGAAATAGATTTGTAATAAAAAAGGAGAGAGTTATTATGCTTTCAAAATATTGGAAAAAAATAGGAATGGTTATAGTAATAGTTGCTTGTGTTTTCAATGTGATGATAAAACTTATCAATAAATTGTCAATGGATAATGAAATGGTTTCATCAGCACAATATGTTCAAGATAATACAAATGAACAGCAAAAAGATGAAAACAAAAATCAAGAAACTCAAAATACACAAAGTAAAAAAATACAAAAAAATGAAAAATAAGCAAATAACACTTGAAAAAATTAAAAATATATGTTATTATAAGGAATAGTCAAGTTATTAAATCGGAGAAAGAGGTGAACTTAGATGAAAGAAGGAATACATCCAAACTATGAAACAACAACAATTACATGCGCTTGTGGAAACGTATTAGAAGTTGGTTCAACAAAAAAAGATATAAAAGTAGACGTATGCTCAAAATGCCATCCATATTGGACAGGTAACCTAAGACAAGATAAAGTTGGAGGAAGAGCAGAAAAATTCAAACAAAAATATGGATTATAATATTTATTATAATAAAACCTTATACTTAGCTTTAATGCTAAACACCTAGGCAAAGGCTCAGTTTAAGGAGAAAAAAGAAAATAGGAGGTGTAAATAATGATTAAAGAAAGAAAACAAGAAATCATTAATACATATAAAAGAGAAGAAAACGATACTGGTTCTCCAGAAGTTCAAATCGCTCTTTTAACAGAAAGAATTAATGAATTAACAGAACACTTAAAAGTTCACAAAAAAGATAATCACTCTAGAAGAGGTCTTTTAAAAATGGTTGGTAAAAGAAGAAATCTTTTAAACTACCTATCAAGAAAAGACTTACAAAGATATAGAGACATAGTAGAAAAATTAGGATTAAGAAAATAATTTTTTACAAAAGCCTGTGCTTTTTAGGCACAGGCTTTTTACTAAAAATTAATAAGCTTAAATATTAGGTAAGTAGCTTGTATAATGTTTTAATGAAAGTTAAGATATTATAGAGGTTACAATCTAATTTTTAAGCGGAAAAATTAGGTGTATAATAAATAATAAAGGAGAATGAAATTATGTTTAAAAGCTATGAAATGGAATTAGCTGGAAGAAAACTAGTAATCGAAACAGGAAAACTAGCAGGACTAGCAAATGGAAGCGTATTAGTAAGATATGGAGATACAGTAGTAATGGTAAACGTTACTGCATCAAAAGAACCAAGAGAAGGGATAGACTTTTTCCCACTATCTGTAGATTTTGAAGAAAAATTATATTCAGTTGGAAAAATACCTGGAAGCTTTATGAAAAGAGAAGGAAAACCAAGTGATAAATCAATACTAACATCGAGAGCAATAGATAGACCTTTAAGACCACTATTCCCAAAAGATTTTAGAAATGATGTAGTAGTTGTTGCAACAGTATTATGTGTTGAACAAGATAACTCACCAGAAGTTGCAGCAATGATAGGAGCTGCAGCAGCTTTAGCAATATCAGACATCCCATTTGGTGGACCAACAGCAGCAGTTGCAGTAGGTTTAGTTGATGGACAAATCGTTATAAACCCAACAGAAGCACAAAGAGAAGTATCAGATTTAACATTAACAGTAGCTGCTACAGAAAACAAAATAACAATGATTGAAGCAGGAGCAAATGAAGTTCCAAACGATGTAATGTTAAATGCAATAAAAACAGCACATGAAGAAATCAAGAAAATTTGTGAATTTATTACAAACATCCAAAAAGAAATCGGAAAACCAAAATTTGAATACAAATCATTTGAAGTTGACCATGATGTTTATGAATTTGTAAACGACAATTTCAAAGAAGAAATGAAACAAGCAGTTCAAGAAGAAGACAAAACTGTAAGAGATAATAATATAGATGAATTAACAGCAAAAATAGAAGAAGCATATAAAGAAAAATTTGGAGAAGAAGAATTCGAAGCACACAAATCAGACTTAGGAGAAGCAATCTACAAAGTTGAAAAAATGTGTGTTAGAGAAATGATATTCAACGAACATAAAAGAGTTGATGGTAGAGCATTAGACGAAATAAGACCATTATCTTGCGAAGTAGGATTATTACCAAGAACACATGGTAGTGCATTATTCACAAGAGGACAAACTCAAGTAATGTCAGTTGCAACACTTGGAATGGTATCTGAAGAACAAAAATTAGATGGTATAGATGCTGAAGAATCAAAAAGATATATTCACCACTATAATTTCCCAAGCTACAGCGTAGGAGAAGCAAGACCATCAAGAGGACCAGGAAGAAGAGAAGTAGGACATGGAGCATTAGCAGAAAAAGCTTTAGTTCCAGTAATACCTTCAAAAGAAGAATTCCCATATGCAATAAGAGTTGTTTCAGAAGTATTATCTTCAAACGGATCAACATCACAAGCAAGTATATGTGGAAGCACATTAGCACTTATGGATGCTGGGGTCCCAATTAAGAGACCAGTTGCAGGAATTTCAACAGGATTAATTACAAATCCAAATGATGATAACGACTATGTAATGTTGTTAGATATCCAAGGATTAGAGGACTTCTTTGGAGACATGGATTTCAAGGTTGGTGGAACAGAAAAAGGTATAACAGCAATCCAAGTTGATATTAAATGTGATGGTTTAACATATGACATAATCGCAGAAGCATTTGAAAGAACAGAAAAAGCAAGAATGCACATACTAAATGACATTATGCTACCAGTAATTTCTGAACCAAGAACTGAAATATCAGCTTATGCACCAAAAATAATAAGCACAACAATCAAAGTTGAAAAAATAAAAGATGTAATTGGTTCTGGCGGAAAAACAATAAACAAAATAATTGATGAAACTGGAGTAAAAATTGATATTGAAGAAGATGGACAAGTATTCATTTATTCACAAGATAATTTACAAGCAATGAGAGCTTTAGAAATGATAGAAGATATCGTTAGAGAGGTTGAAGTCGATGGAATTTATCTTGGTACAGTATCAAGAATAATGGCATTTGGAGCATTCATAGACTTAGGAATAGGAGATAAAGAAGGCTTACTTCACATATCAAAAATTTCTAATGAAAGAATAAAAAATGTAGAGGATGTTCTTCATGTTGGAGATAAAATAACAGTAAAAGTAACAGACATCGACGAACAAGGAAGAATCAACTTAACAGCAAAAGGATTAAATGAATCAAAAGTATACGAAGAAGACTAAAAAAATCTCGGCTTAGCCGAGATTTTTTTGGTCAATTACTTGTAAAAATAGTACTTTTAGTATAAAATACATAGTGTAAAAAATATAATTAAAGGAGAAAAAATGAAAGCTCTTGTTATAGATAAAGCAGATTTAATACACAATATAGAAAGTGTTAAAAAATATGCAGATAAAACATTGCCAGATGATAATGGTAATAAATTAAAAATAATAGCAGTGGTAAAAGCAAATGGTTATGGGTTTGGAATAGTGCCATACACACAATTTCTAATTGATAACGGAATTGACTTTTTTGCAGTAGCAACAATAGAAGAAGCACTAAAACTTAGAGAAGCAGGCATAAAAGAAAATATTTTAATGCTATCATCTACAGCAATAAGGGAAGAAGTAGAAAAACTAGTTGAAAACAATATTATATTATGTGTTGGTTCAAAAGAAGCAGCAGAAGTTGCAAATGAAATAGGAAAAGAACAAAATAAAAAAATAAGATGTCACTTAAAAATAGACACAGGCTTTGGAAGATATGGATTCATTTATTGTGAAAGAGAAAAAATGATAGAAGCCATAAAACCTTTAGAAAACATAAAAATTGAAGGAACATTTACACATTTTTCAATAGCATTTTATAATAAAGACGAATATACAAAATTACAATTTAAAAGATTTATAGATTGTGTGGAAGTTCTAAAAATGAATGAAATAGAAACAGGAATGTTACATTGTTGTAACTCTTCAGCATTTATAAAATTTCCAGAAATGCACCTAAATGCAGTAAGAATAGGCTCTTGCTTTACAGGCAAAATGGCATTTACAAACACTTTAGGATTAAAAACAGTAGGAAAATTCAAATCAAATGTTGTGGAAATAAAAACACTTCCAAAAGGATTTAATGTTGGATATTCAAATTCATACACAACAAAACAGGAAACTAAAGTAGCAATAATACCAGTAGGCAATATGACAGGCGTAAACATGGATTGTGGAGATGACATGTTTAGAGCTGTGGACAAGCTTAGAAATTTTGTGGGAGCATTTAAAAACTTATTTAAAAACAGAGCTTTATATGTTAATATAAATGGTCAAAAGTGTAAAATTTTAGGTAGAATAGGAACATATCATGTAACAGTTGATATTTCAGGAAAAAACATAAATATTGGCGATGAAGTTATTATAGATATAAATCCTAAATATTTAGATTCTAGTATTCAAAGAATTTATGAATAGTGGGGAGAGAGAAGAATGGAAGATTCAAAAATATTAAAAAAAGGCTTTTTTAAAAAAGTATGGTATTCAATATTTAAAATAGAAAAATATGGTGAGATGGCTGCAGAAGGAGTTCCAAGGGCAATATTTTATATAATAAAATTAGCTTTAATAATTGCACTAATTACAGCGATTGGAGCAATATTCCAAGCAAATAAATTAGTGGAAAAAGGAAAAGACTTTATAGAAAATCAAGTTGGAGAATTCACATATAAAGAAGGAATATTAAGTGTAGAAAAAGAAGAACAAATAACAGCTCCAAGCTCACAATTTGGTCAAATAATAATAAATACTAGTGTAGAAACTGATGAAGAAATTAATGAAATATTAAATTCAATACAAACATCAAAAGGAATAGTATTCTTAAAAGATAGAGCTGTTGCAAAAGGATTTACAACAAAGGGATTATTAGTTTACAAGTATGCAGATATAATGAGTGGAACAGAGATTGAAGAACTAAACAAACAAGATTTAATAGACTTTTTTGGTGGAGACAACTTATGGAAAATTTATTTAGCAGTATTAGTTGTAATTACACTATACATGCTATTAAGTTACACATTACAATTCTTATGGTACAACGTAGTATTAAGCTTATTTGGTTTTGTTGTAACATATTTCTCAAAAATAAAAATGAGATATGCAGCTGTATTTAATATGGCTTGTTATGCATTTACATTATCAATTTTATTGCAAGGAATTTATGTATTAGTAAATATATTCTGGAATTTTGAGATGAAATATTTTCAAGTAATGTATGTGGCAGTTGCAGCAATTTACTTAATTGCAGCAATATTCTTAATAAGAGCAGAATTTATAAAACAACAAGTTGAAATGGTTAAAATGAGCGAAATTAAGAAACAAGAAGATGATGAAAAAGAGGAAAATAAAGAAGACAACAAAGAAGAGAAAAAACAAGAAGAACCAAAAGAAAAAGAACAACCAAAAGATAAAAAGAAGGAAAAGAATGGAGCAGAACCAGAAGGTTCACAAGCATAATGAAAAGGAGTAATTAGTTAAATGAGTAAAAAAGGAAATAATAAAAATAATTCAAACAAAAAGATTTTAGTTGGAATTATTATATTCTTATGTATTGCAATTATTGCAGGGGTTGTAGCATATTTCTTGATAAATAAAAATAAAGACCAAAAAGATGACAAAACTCTTGCATATACAGATTTAATTAAAGAAATATCTTATGGAAATGTAGAAAAAGTAGAAATGACAGTTGGTAGCACTTCTGTTAAAGTTAAAATAAAAAATGAAGAAGAAGAAAAGTCAGCACTAGTGCCAGATACAGAAAGTTTTGTTTCTCTAATTCAAGAAAAAGTTGCTCAAGGTAATGAAATTGAGTTAATTCAAAATCCAAAAGGATTTTTCGCACAATTCATGTCTGTGTTAATTTCATTCCTTCCAACATTAATAATGCTTGCATTATTTATAATGATATTCAAAATGCAAGGACTTGGAGAAAAAGGCAAAGTATATGACGAAACAGAAAGAAAAACAAAAATAAAATTTGACGATGTTGCAGGATTAGAAGAAGAAAAACAAGAAATGATTGAGATTGTAGACTTCTTGAAAAAACCAGAAAAATTCGCAAAAATGGGAGCAAGAGTTCCAAGAGGAGTTCTATTAAATGGTAAACCTGGAACAGGTAAAACACTTATAGCAAAAGCAATAGCAGGAGAAGCAAATGTGCCATTTATATCTATGAGTGGTTCAGAATTTATAGAAATGTTTGCAGGTCTAGGAGCTTCAAGAGTTAGAAAACTATTTGAAAAAGCTAGAAAGTTAGCTCCATGTATAGTTTTTATAGATGAAATTGATGCAATAGGTGCAAGAAGAACAACAAATAGCGGTGCAGAGTCTGAAAATAATCAAACTCTAAACCAATTATTAGTTGAAATGGACGGATTCAGTTCTGAAGAAACTATAATAGTTTTAGCAGCAACAAACAGACCAGAAATGCTAGATAAAGCACTTCTAAGAGCTGGGAGATTTGATAGACAAATAACAATTCCAGCACCAGACTTAAAAGGAAGATTAGATATTCTTAAAATACATGCAAAAGGTAAAAAACTATCAGATGATGTTAACCTAGAAAGTATTGCAGAAGATACAGCTGGTTACACAGGGGCAGAACTTGCAAATATTCTAAATGAAGCTGCAATAATAGCAACAATAAATGGTCATATAGAAATAGAAAATCCAGATATAGAAGAAGCTGTTAAAAAAGTAACAGTTGGTCTAGAAAAAAGAACAAGAAAATATTCAGAAAAAGACAAACGCCTAACAGCATATCACGAGGCAGGTCATGCAGTTGTAAGCAGATATCTTCCAACTCAAACAGATGTAAAAGAAATATCAATAATTCCAAGAGGTGTAGCAGGTGGTTACACAATGTATAAAGCAGATGATGATAAATACTATATTTCTAAAACAGAAATGCAAGAAAAACTAATTGCATTGCTTGGAGGTAGGGCAGCAGAAGAGTTAGTTATAAACGATATTTCAACAGGCGCTTCAAACGATATAGAAGTTGCTACAAACATTGCAAGAGATATGGTAACAAAATATGGCATGAGCCAAACACTAGGACCAATTGATTTCCGCGGAAAAGAACCATACGAAATGCAATTATTTGGTGAGAATATTGGAGATGTAATTGGAGCAGAGGTTAAAAAACTAATTGACACAGCATATAGACAAGCAAAAGAATTGTTAATAGTTCACAGAGATAAATTAGATCTAATTGCAGAAACATTGATTAGACAAGAAAAAATCAACGAAACACAATTTAATGAATTATTTGGAAAATAAAAAAGGAAATTTTAAAATTTCCTTTTCTTTTTTGCTTTATTTGTATATAATAAGAAAAGAAAAATTGAAAATAAGGAATGAGCAAAAATGAATAAAAAAGAAGCAAAAGATAGAATCGAATATTTAAGGAAAACAGTAGAATACCATGCCAAAAGGTATTATGATGATGACAAACCAGAAATATCAGATTTTGAATATGATATGTTAATGGTTGAATTAAGAAACCTTGAAAAAGAATTTCCAGAGTTCAGTTCTGCTGATTCATTAACACAAAAGGTTGGAGGCCATGTAAAAGAAGGCTTTGAAAAGGTTGAACATGAAGTTCCACTTCAAAGTTTACAAGATGTTTTTTCTTTGGAAGACGTTGAGGATTTTGATAAAAGAATGCAAGAAAAAGCAGTAGAAAATGGAATAAAAGAAGTTAATTATGTTGTAGAAACTAAAATTGATGGTTTATCTGCAGCATTAGAATATAAAGAGGGAAAATTTGTAAGAGGTGCAACAAGAGGGAATGGGCTTGTTGGCGAAGATGTTACCAATAACCTAAAAACAGTAAAAACAATCCCAATGGAGTTAAAGGAAAAAATTGATATAACAGTACGTGGAGAAGTATTCATTTCTAAAGAAGATTTTGAAAAAATGAATCAAGAAAGAGAAGAAAACGAAGAAGAACTATTTGCAAATGCAAGAAATGCGGCAGCAGGGTCACTTCGTCAATTAGATAGTAAAATAACTGCAAAAAGACCACTTGATATCTATATTTTCAATGTTCAAAAAATAGATGGAATTGAGTTCAATTCTCATTTTGACGAACTTGAATTTCTTGCAAAACAAGGCTTCAATGTAAATCCAGTGAGAATTCCTTGCAAAAATATTGAGGAAGTAAAACAAGCAATAGCAAAAATTGGGGAAATGAGAGAAAACTTAACATTTGGAATTGATGGAGCTGTTGTAAAAATTGACAACTTAAAATTTAGAGAAATACTTGGAACAACTGCAAAAACACCAAGATGGGCAGTTGCATATAAATATCCACCAGAGCAAAAAGAAACAATTTTAAAAGACATCATTTGTCAAGTTGGAAGAACTGGTGTAATAACACCAATGGCAATATTAGAGCCAGTTAAGGTTGCTGGATCTACAATATCAAAAACAACACTTCACAATGAAGATTTTGTAAAAGAAAAAGGCTTGAAAATTGGTGATACAGTAATAATTCAAAAAGCAGGAGATGTTATTCCTGAAATAGTTAAGGCTGTAGAAGAAAAAAGAACAGGAAAAGAAATAGATTTTGAAATGCCTAGAATTTGCCCAGTTTGTGGAGCAGAGGCAGTGAGAGAAGAAGGAGAAGCGGCTGTAAGATGCACAGGAATTGAATGCCCTGCAAAATTATATAGGAATTTAGTTCACTTTGTATCAAGAGAAGCAATGAACATAGATGGACTTGGCGAAAACATTATAAACGAATTGCTTGAAAAAGGTATGATAAAAGGAATAGAAGATATTTACACATTAAGCTTTGAGGATTTTGCATCATTAAAGAAAAATGGTACAAAATTCGCGCAAAACCTTATAGATAGCATAAATGCAAGCAAACAAAATGATTTGTATAGATTGATTACAGCCTTAGGAATAAGACATGTAGGTAGTAAAGCTTCAAAAATGTTAGCAAGAAAATATAGAACAATGGAAAACTTAGCAAATGCTTCATTTGAAGAACTAAGCGAAATAAAAGACATTGGAGCTGTAATGGCAAATAGTTTAGTGGAATTTTTTTCACAAGAACAAACTAAAAACTTAATAGAAAAACTAAAACAAGATGGTGTAAACATGGAATGTCTTGAAGAACAAAGTGATGACAATCGTTTTGAAGGAAAGACATTTGTATTAACAGGAACATTAGAAACAATGACAAGAAAAGAAGCAGAAGATATAATAGAGAAACTAGGCGGAAAAACATCAGGTTCTGTTTCTAAAAAAACAGACTATGTCCTAGCAGGAGAAGAGGCAGGAAGCAAACTAACAAAGGCGCAAAGTTTGGGCATAGCAATAATTAGCGAAAATGATTTTAAAGAAATGATTCAATAAATGATGGAGGCAAAACATGAAAGAATATACATTTGAAATGATGTGGGAAGACCTAAACAATGGTTATCAAATATATTACACATATGTAAGAAATAGATACCTATTATTTAAAACAGCACCAAATTGCTACACACAAAAATTATTATCAACAAACGACAAAAATCCACAACCAAAGATGAGTATGCTAACATTAAAAAGAATACGCGAGATGCATCCGCATATGGAGGATATAGAATTCAAAATAACTAGTGATGGTATTATATAATATGAGAGGTAATTCAAAATGGAAAATAAAGTTTCAAAATTAGCATCCAACTTGCTAAATCATTCAGTAAAACTACAAAAAGGTGAAAAAATTCTAATAGAAATGTTAGGAACAGATTGTAGTGATTTAGCAGTAGAATTAATTAAACAAGCAAAAGAAATAGGAGCAATACCATTATTTAATATTATAGATTATAAAGTATTAAAAGAAATACTTTTAAATTGCAATGAAGAGCAAATAGAAGCATATAAAAAAATAGATTTAATAAGAATGCAAGATGCTGATTGTTATATTGGAATTCGTTCAGCAAATCCAAAAGATTTAGAGGGAATTTCAAAAGAAAGTATGGAAATATTTAATAAAATCTATCAAACCCCAGTGCATTTGGAAGAAAGGGTAAAAAATACAAGATGGTGTATTTTAAGATACCCAAACGAATCAATGGCACAAATGGCTAAGATGAGTTTAGAAGAATTTACAGAATTTTTCTATAATGTGTGTACTATTGATTATTCTAAAATGGAAAAAGCAATGGAACCGTTAAAACAATTGCTATCAAACACGGATAAAGTCCATATTATAGGACCTGAAACAGATTTAACATTTAGTGTAAAAGGAATTCCAGCAGAAAAATACTATGGAACTTTCAATATCCCAGATGGAGAAGTGGCATCATGTCCAACAAAATATAGCGCAAACGGGTATATTACATATAATACAGAAACGACTTATAATGGAATAACCTTCAAAAAAATATATTTTGAATTAAAAGATGGTAAAATAATAAAGGCAGAAGCGGGAGATAAAACAAAAGAATTAAATGAAATACTAGATACAGACGAAGGAGCAAGATACATAGGAGAATTTGCTTTGGGATTAAACCCTTATGTAGAAAGACCAATAGGAGATACACTATTTGATGAAAAAGTAAAAGGAAGTTTTCATTTCACTCCAGGAACAGCATTAGAGGAGAGTGATAATGGTAATAGATCAAATATACATTGGGACATAGTATGTATCCAAACCCCTGAATATGGTGGAGGAGAAATATATTTTGATGATGTGCTAATCAGAAAAGATGGTAGATTTGTTTTGTCTGAATTAGAGAGCTTGAATCCAGAAAATTTGATGTAAGAATAAAGATTTTAAAACAGCAATAGAGTAGAAATAATTTCTGCTCTATTTTAGTTTTTATTATAGCATAAAAAAATTACAAATCAAGATAAATATGTCATATAAAGATTAGAGAAAAATAAAATATACTAGAGGTGAAGTTTATGAACAAAATCTGGATTTATATTAAATCAATATTAATACCAGTAGCAGTTGGAGGAATAGTAGGTTTTATTACATCAAAATTCATAGATTATGAAACATTAGTAAAACCATTTCTATCGCCACCAGCTGCTGTTTTTCCAATAGTATGGACTATTCTTTACATACTAATGGGAGTAAGCTATGGAATACTAAAGAGCAATGGTCAAACAGATTCACAAATTGATTTTATTTATTATTTACAATTAGGGGTAAATGCATTATGGTCAATATTCTTCTTTGTATTTAAATGGAGATTATTCTCAATATTATGGATTATACTTCTTGCATTACTTGTAATATCTATGATAAGGCTATTCCTAGAAAAGAATAGACTTGCAGGATTACTGCAATTACCTTATATTGCTTGGGTGCTATTTGCAACATATTTAACAATTGGAGTTTATATTTTAAATTAAATTAAGAACCTTGTTTTTTGGGAGTGTCCCAAAAAACAAGGTTTAAAATTTTGCTTTTTTATTGACTTTTCGGCAAAAACGTGATAAAATTGAAAACGATTTTCAAATTGGAGGCGATTTTATTGAAAAATAGCTATAAAACAGAACAAAGAAAATTAATAAAAGATTTTTTAATTGAAAATGAAAACAAATTTGTTAATGCAGAACAAATCTTAGAATATATGAAAAAAAATAATCAAATAGTTGGTTTAACAACTATTTATAGATTTTTAAAAATATTAGAAGAAAATGATAATGTAAGAACAGAAATAATAAATCATACAAAACATTATCAATATATTTCTTCAAAATGTAGCAACCATTTTCACTTAAAGTGCAAAAAATGTGGGAAAACAATACACTTACATTGCGAAGAGTTTGAAAGTGTTAGTAATCATATCAAAGAAGAGCACAAATTTAATTTGGATAATAACACTATGATTTATGGTTTGTGTGACAAATGCTTAAAATAATAAAAGAAAGGTGGATATAATGAATAACAGAGTATTAAGGATTATAATAATAATTACTATATGTATTTCTTTATTGCTAATTTTTATTGTATCACAAGATGAATGCCACCTAAATAATTGTCACGAAGAGCACTGCTCAAGATGCGAAATCATTCAGATTTCAAAATGTATTATTAGTTTTATACAAGTAGCTTTGTTATTGATTTTCATTGGATTTCTTATATATATTTTGATAGACAAAATGAAAAAAGAGGAAAGAATAATTATACAGAAATCCTTGATATTTGAGAAAGTTCAATTAAACGAATAGAAAAAACAAAAAATAAATTAATTAAATATATGATATAAATGGAGGAGAATAATGAAAAAAATAATTTTAATAATTTTAGCTGCTTTAATAGTAGTAGGAGCAGGTTTTTTGATTTTTAATACTGGAGATAACAAAAAGAAAGATACAAGTAAAAAACAAGTTGTTGCAAGCAATTTTGCAAGCTATGATTTTTTAAGAGCAATAATAGGAGATAATAAAGATGTTGAACTTACATTTTTATTAGGACCAGGAAAAGATGCACATAGTTTTGACCCAACAGCCAAAGATTTAACAACAATACAAAATGCAGATTTATTTGTATATATCGGTGGAGAAATGGAAAAATGGTCAGATAAAGTTTTAGAGTCTTTAAAAGAAGAAAAAGATGTAAAAACAATTTGTATTGCTGATTATGTTGATACAATAGAAGAAAAAGAAGTTGACGGGGCTGAGGAAGAAGAAGAACATGAACATCATCATGGAGAAGATGGCGAAGAACACCATGAAGAGGGAGAAGACCACGACCATGACCATGAAGATGGAGAAGAAGAACATCATCATGAACATGAAGAAGGAGCATTTGATGAACACATTTGGACATCACCTGAAAATGCAATAAAAATGGTAAATAAATTAGAACAATCAATGGAAGAAATTGACGAAGCAAACAAAGAAAAATACAAAGAAAATGCTAAAAACTATATAGCAAAAATACAAGATGTTGATAAAAAAATAAAAGAAATTGTTAATAAAAAAGTTAGAAATAGATTAATATTTGGTGATAAAATGCCAATGCAATATTTCTTAGAATATTATAAATTAGAAGCAAGTGCAGCATTTAATGGATGTAGTTCAGAAACAGAACCATCTGCAAAAACAATTGCATACCTAGAAAATAAAGCAAAAGAAGAAAAAACACCAGTTATTTTATATATAGAATTAAATAATGGTAGAGTTGCTAAAACTATTGCAGACGAAGTAGGAAACGGATGTAAAGCTATGCAAATTCAAAGTTTACACAATGTTTCTTTAGATGATTTCAATAATGGAGAAACTTGGGTTTCTTTAATGGAACGTAACATTTCAGTTTTAAGAAGTGCTTTATTATAAGTTTTTTTACTTTAAATATATAATTATAAAAAAAAGAGGTAAAAAATGAATTTAATTGAAATAAAAAATGTAAGTTATAGTTATCCAACAAAAAAAGATACTTTAAAAAACATAAATATAAAAGTTGAAAAAGGAAAATTCACATGTATAGTTGGTGAAAACGGTTCAGGAAAAAGTACATTACTAAAATGTATTTTAGGCTTAAACAAAGGCTACACAGGTGAGATAGAAAAAGTTGATCATATTGGCTATTTGCCACAAAAGAGCGAAATTCAAGCTCATTTTCCTGCAACAATTGAAGAAGTTGTACTTTCAGGAACAATTTCAAATAATGTAAGAAGTATCTTTTATAAAAAAGAAGACAAAGAAAATGCTAAAAATGTAATGCAAAAACTAGGAATATATGATGTTAGAAAAACATGTTTTGCAGATTTATCAGGAGGTCAACAACAAAGAGTATTAATTGCAAGAGCATTATGCGCAACAAAAAGCATCATCATTTTAGATGAACCAACAAATGGCTTGGATCCAAGTATTGCAAAGCAAATTTATGAGCTATTAGATAAACTAAAAAAGGAAGAAGGCATTACAGTTCTAATGGTTTCACATGATATAGAAAGAGCATTAAATTACGCGGATAATGTAATAGAAATTGTAAATGGTGAAGTTGCTTATAATGGTAATGTAGAAAAATATCACAATGAACATTGCGATTGTCCTTGTCATCATCATGAAGAAGAAGATGGAGGTGCAAAATAATGGTAGAAAATATAGCAGAAATGATGCAACATTTATTCATACAAAGAGCAGTATTAGTAGGAGTTTTAATAAGCTTATGTGCAGCACTTCTAGGAGTTAGTTTAGTTTTAAAAAGATATAGCATGATAGGAGATGGCTTATCACATGTGGGGTTTGGAATTTTAACAATAGCAACTGCATGTGGTGCAACAACTCCGCTTTATGTTGCAATTCCATGTGTTACTATTTCGGCAATAGTATTGCTAAAAATAGGTAACAATAGTAGAATAAAAAGCGATAGTGCAATAGCTTTAATTTCAAGCTCAGCGTTGGCAATAGGCGTAGCAGCCACATCGCTTACAACCGGGATGAATACAGATGTGTGTAACTTTATGTTTGGAAGTATTTTAGCAATGAGCCAAGCAGATGTCATTTTAAGTATAATTGTTGGTTTAATTGTTGCAGTTTTATTTATAGTTTATTACAGAAAACTATTTGTAGTAACATTTGACGAAAACTTTGCTAAAGCAAGTGGTTTAAAAGCTAATAGATATACAAACATAATCGCAGTATTAACAGCATTAATAATAGTAGTTGGAATGAGAATGATGGGAGTTATGCTAATAAGCAGTATAATAATCTTCCCAGCACTAACATCAATGAGAATATTTAAGTCATTCAAAAAAGTAATAATAAGCTCAGCAATTATAAGTGTTATTTCATTCCTAATTGGAATATACTTATCTTACATATACAACATAAGCACAGGCGCTATGATAGTAATAGTAAATTTAGTTTTATTTATCCTCTTTACAATAATAGAAAAAATAATAAGAGAATAAAAATGAAAGAAGAGAGAAAATGAAGGTTAAGAAAATTGTTTTAATTTGTTTATTAATCATTTTGATTATAGGGATTGCACTTTTTTTAACAAATACAAAGGATACATCTGTTGAAAAAGCAAGTGACAAAAATAATAATACAATGAACGAAACAACAAATGAAATTTCTGAAGGAGAAGAAGAACAGGAAACTCCAAAAGAACCAACTATACGAAAATCAGCTCAGAAAGCACAAGCTGATATGGGCAATATTTTAGAAATAAAAGATAATTTTTTCATTGAACAGACAAATGATGTATATTACAATATGAATGATTATTTAGGAAAAACAATAAAAATTGAAGGATTTATCTATAATTACAAAGATAGCAATGGAGATACTTGTTATTGCGTAGTCAGAAATACTCCAGGATGCTGTGGTAATGATGGATTGGCTGGTTTGGATATAAGATATTATGATGAATATCCAGAAGTAAACACTTGGGTAGAAATAATTGGAGTTATTGGAGAAGACTATGCTTTTGAACAAAAAATTCCTGCAATTCAAGTCACTTCATTAAAAGAAAAAGAACCAGGAGTAACATTTGTAACAAAATAAAAATCTCGAACAAAATTCGAGATTTTTTTTATTTGTTTGCT
The DNA here is from genome assembly GCA_017613275.1 of Clostridia bacterium. Taxonomy (GTDB): domain Bacteria; phylum Bacillota; class Clostridia; order TANB77; family CAG-508; genus CAG-269. Next base: position 55,242 of record JAGAED010000003.1, read on the forward strand.
TGCTTTTTTTATTTGTTTAATATATTATATTTTTGAAGGAGATTGAAGATGAGTATATTAATTGATGGAAAAGAATTAGCTAAAATAACAAGACAAAATTTAAAAATAGATTGTGATGATTTGAAAGAACAAGGAATAATTCCTAAATTAGCAGTTATAATGGTTGGAGATAATCCAGCTTCAAAGGTTTATGTAAAAAATAAGAGCAAAGCTTGCGAAGAAGTTGGGATAGAATATGAGGAGTTTTTACTAGAAGAAAATACTACTCAAGAAGAACTAATTAACTTAATAAAAGAATTAAACAAAAGAGAAGATATTACTGGAATACTACTACAAAGCCCAATTCCAGCACATTTAGATATAAACGAAGCATTTAGAACAATATCACCAGAAAAAGACGTAGATGGATTTCATCCCGTAAATGTTGGAAAATTGACACTAGGTCAAGATACATTTGTATCATGCACACCTTATGGTGTAATAAAAATGTTTGAAAAATACAACATAGACTTAGAGGGAAAAAATGTTGTAATAATTGGTAGAAGTAACATTGTTGGAAAACCGTTAATTCAATGTTGCTTAAATAAAAATGCAACAGTAACAGTTTGCCATTCAAGAACAAAAGATATAGTAGAATATACCAAAAAAGCTGATATAGTTATAGTTGCAATAGGTAAGGCAAAATTCCTAAAAGCAGATATGGTAAAAGATGGTGCAGTTGTAATTGATGTTGGAATTAACAGAGGAGAAGATGGAAAACTTTGTGGAGATGTTGATTTTGAAAATGTATGTGAAAAAGCAAGTTACATTACACCAGTACCAGGTGGTGTTGGACCTATGACAATTGCAATGTTAATGAATAATGTAATAAAAGCAGCAAAAAATAAATAAAAAATATTGCAAAATACAATATTTTGTGATATTATAATTATGCGATGAGAAAGAAGAAATATATTGTGAAATTTTTAGAGAGCAAGTGATGGTGGAATACTTGTAATTTTAGGTATATGGTGGAGCTTTTGAGCATAAATTAAATAAATTAAGGTGGATATATTATTATATCAATTAGGGTGGAAACGCGGAAATATAACTTTCGTCCCTAGCAAATTTTAATATGCTAGGAATGGGAGTTTTTTTGTTACCTAGCAAAGATAGGAGGAATTTTATATGGTAGAATCAATGGACAAAATTGTAAGTCTATGTAAAAACAGAGGATTTATATATCCGGGTTCAGAAATTTATGGAGGACTAGCAAATAGCTGGGATTACGGCCCTTTAGGAGTAGAATTAAAAAACAATGTAAAAAAAGCATGGACAAAAAAATTCATACATGAAAGAAAGGATTCAGTAGGGTTAGATGCAGCAATAATAATGAACCCAGAAACTTGGGTAGCAACAGGACACGTATCTACATTTAATGATCCATTAATTGATTGTAAAGCTTGTAAAACAAGACATAGAGCAGATAAAATAATTGAAAATTGGGCAGCAGAACATGGAATAGATATGTGTGCTGATGGAATGAGCAATGAAGCATTAGTAAAATATATTGATGATAATGGAATCAATTGTCCAAACTGTGGAAAACATGACTTCACAGGAATTAGACAATTCAACTTAATGTTCAAAACTTTCCAAGGAGTAACAGAAGATACAACATCAACAGTATATTTAAGACCAGAAACTTGCCAAGGTATTTTTGTTAACTTCAAAAATGTAATGAGAACATCAAGAAAAAAAGTTCCAATGGGTATGGGACAAATTGGTAAAGCATTTAGAAATGAAATAACACCAGGAAACTTTACATTTAGAACAAGAGAATTCGAACAAATGGAATATGAATTCTTCTGCAAACCAGGAACAGACCTAGAATGGTTCGAATACTGGGAAAAATATTGCTTAGATTTCTTATTAAGTTTAGGATTAAAAGAAGAAAATGTAAGATATAGAAAACATGAAAAAGAAGAATTAGTATTTTATAGTAAAGCAACAACAGATATCGAATTCAAGTATCCATTTGGATGGGGAGAATTATGGGGAATTGCAGATAGAACAGACTATGATTTAACAAGACATCAAGAACATGCAAAAACAGATATGTCATACTTAGATGTTGAGACAAATGAAAGATACATTCCTTATGTAATTGAACCATCAGTTGGTGTTGACAGATTAGCTTTAGCATTCTTATGCAATGGTTATGAAGAGCAAGATTTAGGTGAAGGAGATTCAAGAGTTGTACTTCACTTACACCCAGCAATAGCACCATTTAAAGTTGCTGTTCTTCCACTATCTAAAAAATTGAGCGAAAAAGCAGAAGAAGTATATGAAGAACTTTCAAAATATTTCCCATGTGATTATGATGAAGCTGGTTCAATTGGTAAAAGATATAGAAGAGAAGATGAAATTGGTACTCCATATTGCGTAACTATTGATTTTGATACATTAGAAGATGGTCAAGTTACTGTTCGAGATAGAGATACAATGGAACAAGAAAGAATTGCAATTACTGATTTAAAAGCTTGGTTAGATTCTAAAATGGATTTTTAAATTTGTAAATTAATAAAAAATATATAGACTAAATATATATTCTTCCCGGGTCTCCCCATTCACACAGTTCTAACAGGCAAAGCCTGAAAGAACTATGGAACGGTCCCCACTTGACCACTCACAGAATATATATTTAGTCTTTTATTCTTGTATTTGGACTTTACAAATTTAAAAATCCATGTTATAACTATGTAAATTTTTTAAAGGAGGTTGAAATAGAAAATTGAATCAAATTAAAGAAATTTCAATTCTTGATGAAAATTATCCAGAATTGTTAAAATCAATTTATGATCCACCAAAGTGTTTATATGTTGTTGGAAATATTGAAATTCTTAATTCTCCAGGTATTGCAATAGTTGGTTGTAGAGAAGCAACAGAATATGGGAAAAAGGCGGCTATGTATTTTTCTTATAATTTGGCAAAGCAAGGTATAACTATTGTAAGTGGCTTGGCAAGGGGAATTGATAGCTATTCACATATTGGAGCTTTACAAGCAAAAGGAAATACAATAGCAGTAATAGGAAGCGGATTGGATATAATCTATCCAAAGGAAAATGAACAATTGGCTAAAAAAATAATAGAACAAGGTGGAGCGATTATATCAGAATATCCATTAGGAACAAGACCAACACAAGACCATTTTCCAGCTAGAAATCGAATAATAAGCGGACTCAGCAAAGCAGTTTTAGTAGTTGAAGCAAAAGAAAAGAGTGGTTCTTTAATCACAGCAGATTTTGCAATGGAGCAGGGAAAAGAAGTTTATGCAGTTCCTGGCAATATCAATTCATTAAATTCAGTTGGCACAAACAATTTAATCAAAGATGGAGCAATTCCAGTTTCAAATTTTTCCGATATTTTAACATGACTGTATCTTAGTGAAATAGCTACTTACAACGGTATTTGTCGAAAAATGTCGATGAAAAGTTCTTTACAAAATCCGAATAATATGGTAACATAATCCCAGATAAAGTTTTAAGTATGTTCTTTTCATTCAAAAACTTAAAACAAATCTAATTTTTTCGAAAAAATTAAAATCTAAAAATTTCCCCAAAATTAAAATCAAATTAGAATTTTAAAAAACTGTTATTCATAGAAAGTAGGTGAAGCAATATGTATGATTAGCTTTGCAAAACGATATGTAAATATTATAAGTATAATTATTTCAATAACAATATTCTGTTTTTTAAACAATCAAATTTTTAATAAAAATATTCAAATACAAAATTTTTCAGTATCTAGTAAAATCCAAGAAATAACCAATAATTTAGAAAAAGAAAATAATGCAGTTTCAGATCAAATAATTAATCAACAGAGCGAAAACCAACAGAACGAAAATCAGAAACAAGAAGAACAGCCAATTGTTGAAAATACTGATAATCAAGATAGTAAAGAAGAAACATCCAATGGAGAAAAAAATCAAAATAATAAGCGTGATTTTGTGTGGCAAATTGAGGTTCCTGCAATTAATCTAAAGGCCAGCATAGCAGAAGGAACAACCAAAGAAGTTATGGACGAATTTGTAGGTCATTTCGAAGAAACTGCTAAAAACCAAGGAAACATAGGATTAGCAGCACACAATAGAGGTTATATAGTAAATTACTTTCAAAATTTGAAAAAGTTAAAAGAAGGTGATGAAATCATTTATAAATATAAAGAATTTGAAAAAAGGTATGTTGTAAAAACTTTAAAGATTATAAGTGATGAAGATTGGAGTTTGCTAGAAAATACTGAAGACAATAGAATCACACTAATTACGTGTGTAGAGAATGAACCTCAGTATAGGCGCCTTGTTCAAGGCGAGGAGGAATTCACCAATAATTGAGTTTTTACTTCGTTAAACTTCACATCGCAAATCCTCAACGTAATTTATGTACGCCTCCGGTTTGCTCGTTCGTTTGCCTTGTAAAATTCCCAATTCTTGGCGAATGGGAAATATGAAAAAAATAAAAAAAGGAGTAAAAAAATATGAAAAGATTTAAAAAAATAGTTTTAACACTAATGACAATGTTTATAACACTTGCAATGAACTTTCTAGGTCTTGCAAATAGTGTAAATGCTGCAGATTTAGGCAAAAATATTCAATTGCAAAACGAAGGAGATTGCGGAGCCTTACTAAAATTTAATGGCTCTCAGGTCGTTACAGTATATGTAACTTACAATAGCAGTAATGGTAATATATATCCAGCATATTGCTTAAACAGAGATTTAAAAGGAGTTGGAAAAGTTGATGCTTATGCAGTTTCAACAAACGATTATGTAACAGATGTAGGATTATGGAGAAGAATTATAAATGGATATCCATATAAAACAATAGAAGAACTTGGTTGTGCCAATAGATATGAAGCATTTACAGCAACAAAACAAGCAATTTATTGCTATATTCATGGAAACAATCCAGAAGATTATGAAGCAATAGGAGAAGCAGGAGAAAGAACACTAAATGCTTTAAAAACAATAGTTGCAAATGCCCAAAATTCAACAGAAACAAAGCTTGAAACAAGTATAAGCATAGAAAAGCCAAAAACAGAATGGGTAGAAGATACAATCAATACCGAATATGTATCAAAAACTTATAGCGTAAAAGCAAATGCAGATTTAAAAAAATACCTTATAAATATAGAAAAATCAGGTGAAAAAGAATTACCAAAAGGAATAAAAATTGTCGATTTAAATAATAAAGAAAAAACAGAATTTAATAAAGGGGAAAAGTTTAAAATCATAATTCCAATTCAGTCTTTAACAGAAGATGGAGCTTTTAAAATAAATGTAAAATCAGAATTAAAAACAAAACCTATAATCTATGGAACAGCACCAAATCCAGAATATCAAGACTATGCATTAACTGGTTTTGAATATGAAAATGGCGAAGGAAATGTAGAAGACGATTATAAGAAAATTGAAAAGAAGGAAGAGAAAAAAGAAGAAGAAAAACCAAAAGAAGAAATAAAACCTGTTGTGAAAAAACTACCTAAAACAGGAATGTAAAAATACACAAAAAGTTAAAAACTCTCAAAGCGAGTTTTTAGCTTTTTTATGTTGAATTCATTGACATTTTTGCAATTTCGTTGTATTATAATAACGTAAAAAGCGAAATATAGATATCGTTTTTAAAATCCTAAAAAAGCATTTTGGATAGAAAGGAAAAAATTATGGGAGAAGTAATTGTTATAACATCAGGTAAAGGTGGAGTAGGAAAAACAACAACAACTGCAAATCTTGGTTCAAGCTTAGCTGTAGAAGGCAAAAAAGTTTGTCTTGTGGATACAGATATTGGATTAAGAAACCTAGACGTTGTAATGGGACTTGAAAACAGAATAGTATATGACATAGTAGATGTTGTAGAAAAAAAATGCAAACTTAGACAAGCCCTAATAAAAGATAAAAGATTCAAAGAATTATATCTACTACCAGCTGCCCAAACAAGAGATAAAAGTGCTGTAAATGAAGAACAAATGATAGAATTAACAAATACACTAAAAGAAGAATTTGATTATATTTTAATCGATTGCCCAGCAGGAATAGAACAAGGATTTAAAAACGCAATTGCAGGAGCTAATAGAGCGATAGTAGTTACAACAGCTGAAATATCAGCTATAAGAGATGCAGACAGAATTATAGGATTATTAGAATCATCAGATTTAAAAAATCCCGAACTAGTAATAAATAGAATTAGACCAAACATGGTAAAAAAAGGTGAAATGATGGATGTAGACGACATAGTTGACCTTTTATCAATCGACCTTATAGGTGTAGTTCCAGATGATGAATACATAATAACACAAACAAATAAAGGAGAACCTGTAATTCAAAATAGAAAAGCTCCATCTGGTAAAGCGTACATAGAAATAGCAAAAAGAGTATTGGGAGAAAAAATAGAAGTTACAATACCAGGCAGAGAAAAAGGCTTTTTTGCAAAATTAAAAAAGATATTCGGTAGAAAATAGAAAATTAAAGTCAAAGGAGTAGTGGACAATGTTTGAAAACATATTAAAGTTTTTCAAAAAAGCAAAAAATGAAGATAAAAAAATTACAGATTCAAAAAGTGCAGCAAAAGAAAGGTTACAATTAGTTTTAATGCAAGATAGAGCTAATGTTTCAGCAGACTTTTTGGATTTAATGAGACATGAAATAATCGAAGTTATAAAAAAATACATAGATGTAGATGAAAAGTCAATAGATGTTAGATTAACAAATATAGAAAATGAAGATGGCACAAATGGTGCACCAGCATTATATGCAAATATTCCTATTTTAAATATAAAAAATGAAGCAAGAAAAGTAGATAGTTCAAAAATAAAAGAAATCAGAGAAGAGAAAAAAGAAGAAGACGACATGGCAAAAGATAAAGAAAAAGACGAGGCTAAAAAGCCAGAAGAAAAAGAAGCGGAAAATAAAGAAGAGAATAAAAAAGAAGAGAAAGAAGATACTGCAAAAGAAGAAATTAAAGAAGAAGAAAAAAATGAAAACGAAGAAGATTCAAACAAAGAAGAAGATTCAGAACAAAGCGAAAAAGAAGAACTTACTACAGAAAATAAATAAAAAGGAATTTTAAAATGAGAAAAAGAGAATTAAAAAATATGGAATGGTGGGTTTTAATAATAGCCCTCATTTTATGCGCTATAGGCCTAGTTGCACTATTTTCAGCAACTCAAAATTCAAATTATGACTCATTTTACAAACAATTATTGTGGCTTGGAATAAGCTTAGGTATAATGGTTATATTTGCAGTAATAGACTATGAAAAAATAGTAAAAGCATCACCAATATTTTATGTTGTGTTTTTAGTATTACTGGTAGCTGTATTATTTACAAAGCCTATAAATGGTGCAAGTAGCTGGTTTGATATAGGATTTTTTTCCTTCCAACCAAGCGAATTTGCAAAAATATTTTTAATACTATTTTTAGCGTATGTAATATCTAAAATACAGGCAAAACAAAAAGAAGACATAAATAAAATTTCCAGATTATTGTTAATACTAATCATAATAGGAATACCAATTTTACTAATTGTAAAAGAGCCAGACTATGGAACTGCAACAGCATTCATAATAGCAACTTTAATGATGCTATTTACAGCTGGAATAGATAAAAAATATATAATAGTTACAGTATTATTAGTAGCGATAGCAGTACCAGTTTTATATAACTTTGTATTACCAGATCACGCAAAACAAAGAATAGACGTATTCTTAAATCCAGAATCTGACCCAAGAGGGGCAGGATATAATATATTGCAATCAAAACTTGCGATAGGAGCTGGAGAGTTTACAGGGATGGGAGTATTAAAAGGAAACCAAACACAGCTAGGTTTCTTATATCCTAAAACCACAGACTTTATATTCTCTGTAATAAGTGAAGAAATGGGATTTGTAGTATCAACTAGTATTATAATTTTATATGTTGTTCTGATAACAAAAGCGCTATATATAGCTAAAACTGCAAAAGACACAAAAGGTTCGGTAATTGCAACAGGAATAGCTGGAATATTCCTATTCCATATGCTAGAGAATATAGGAATGGTAATGGGATTATTACCAATAACTGGTGTACCGCTATTATTTATCAGCTATGGTGGTAGTTCTCTAATAACAAGCTTTATATGTGTTGGGCTATTATTAAATATTAGTGGGAAAAGACAAAAAACTATTTTTGTAAAATAGAGATATTTCAATTTATACTACAGATATTATATCTTTTTCCGTTATCCCCATCCTAAATTTTCTTATGAAAGCAAAGCTTTCAAGAAAATTTGGACGGTCCCCACAATTTCACTTCAAAAGATATAATTTCGGTATTAAAAAGAGGAAAACATGTTTATAAAAAGATTAAAAATTGGAAATGTAGAATTAGAAAATAATTTAATACTAGCTCCAATGGCAGGTGTAACAGACCTGCCTTTTAGAGTTTTATGCAAAGAGCAAGGCGCAGGAATGGTTTGTACAGAAATGGCAAGCAGTAGAGCAATATTTCATAATGATGAAAAAACAAAACAGCTAATAGATACTACTGGAGAAAAAAGACCAATAAGCTATCAAATATTTGGCAGTGATGAAGAAAGCATGGCATATTCTGCAAAAGAATTTAGCGAATTCGCAGAAATAATAGACATAAACATGGGATGCCCGGCACCAAAAGTAGTAAAAAATGGTGATGGAAGCAAATTACTATTAGATTTAGAAAAGGCAGAAAAAATAATAAAATCAGTAGTACAAAACTCAACAGTTCCAGTAACTTTAAAAATGAGAAAAGGTTGGGACAAAGATCATATAGTAGCAGTAGAACTTGCTAAAATAGCTGAAAAATGCGGAGTATCAGCCATTACAATACATGGAAGAACAAGAACAGAATTCTTCAGCGGAAGTGTAGATTTAGAAATAATAAAAAAAGTTAAAGAGGCAGTTAATATTCCAGTTATAGGGAATGGAAATATAGTAGATGAAGAATCAGCTTTGGAAATGTTTGAAAAAACTGGTGTGGATGGAATAATGATAGGACGTGGAAGTCTTGGAAATCCATGGATTTTTAGAAATATAAAACATTTTTTAGAAACAGGAGAAAAATTGCCACAACCTACACCAGAAGAGAGAAAACAAGCAATGATAAAGCATATAGAGCTTGCAATAAAAAATAAAGGTGAGCAAGTAGCTATTCATGAAATAAGAAAACATGTATCTTGGTATACAAAAAATTTACCAAACGCAAGTGAATTTAGAAATAAAGTTAATCATACAGAAAATAGCCAAGCTTTGCTAGATTTAATTGAAGAATATTTTAATAATATGTAGAATAAAAATGTGTTAAGAACATAAATGTTTTTAATACATTTTTTATTTTGAAAGGGGTTTAAAATGAATAAAAAGAAAGTTTTTATTTTTTTAATAATTGTAATTTTACTTGTAGGTGGTTTAACATTTTTTTTCATAAATAGGAGTAAAACGAAAAAATTTGGGAAGAATAGTAGTAGTCAAGATATTGTAAATTATATTTTAGATATTAGTTCGTATGAGGCAACAATAGAAGTCGAAACCAAAAGTAATAAAAATTCTAATAAATATGTTTTAAAACAGCAGTACATAAAGGATAATGCATCAACTCAAGAAGTCCTTGAACCAAGCAATATTCAAGGCGTGAAAATGGTCAAAAAAGATAAAACATTAAAATTAGAAAATACGTCTTTAAATGTAGTAACAATTTTAGAAAATTACGAAAGTTTAACAGATAATGCGTTAGATTTGAGTTCTTTTATAGAAAATTATAGACAAAATAGTAATTCAAGTTTTGAAGAAAAAGATAACGAAATAATAATGCATACAACAAATAGCAATGAAAATAAATATACCAAAAATAAAACATTATATGTAGATAGAAGTACTGGAAAACCAACAAAAATGGAAGTAACTGATATTAACAAAAACATAACAATTAACATATTATATAAAGAAGTAGAGATTGATAATTTAGATGAAAACAATGTATTAGCTTTTAATTTATATAATATGTCTAAACAAATATGATTGTATAGTAAAATATAGTTCTTTACTTCATATAAATAGAAAAATATAAATATCCTGACAGATAAAGTAATATTGGGAGTGAAGAATATGGTAATAAAAAGAGGAGATATGTTTTATGCAGATTTGAGTCCAGTAATAGGTTCAGAACAGGGAGGAGTTAGACCTGTTCTTATAATACAAAATGATGTTGGAAATAAATATAGTCCAACAGTAATAGCTGCAGCAATTACATCGCAACAAAATAAAGCAAAATTACCAACACATATAGAAATAGATTCAGTATCTACTGGACTAAAAAGTGATTCTGTTGTTTTAACTGAACAAATTCGTACAATAGATAAAAGTAGGTTGAAAGAAAAAATTGGGCATATAGATGATGAAGGTGTTATAAATAAAGTTAATAATGCACTTGGTATTAGCTTTGGAATATAATTTAGCTTGGAAAATAATTAAGTTTTGGCTGTGTTGAACTTCACTCGGCAATCCTCAACGTGCAAAAAGCACGCTTCCGGTTACCTCGCTTGTTCGCCTTGCCAAATTCTTAATTCTTTTCCAAGCTTTTTATTATTTGATTTTTCGCTCCGGTTGGTCGCTTACGCGGGTTTTGAAATTAAATATATTTTACTTTTTTCAATTTTTGTGATATTATATTATACGAGGAGAAAGAAAATGAGAATTCGTTATAAAAAATGGGCAAGACCAGAGCTAGAAGCAAGTAAATTTTATAGAGATAATCCAGAAGAACTAAAAGGAAAGTGGAGAGAGGAGTTTAAAAATAGCCAAAATCCGCTTTATTTAGAGTTGGGGTGCGGTAAAGGTCAGTTTATTTCAAAGCTTGCTGTGCAAAATCAAAATATAAATTACATAGCAATTGACTTAATTGATGCAATGCTTGGACTAGCCAAAAGGAATGTGGAGGAAGAGTACAAGGCTAATAATATAGAGCCAGAAAATGTGCTATTAACAAGATTTGATATAGAAAGAATTTCTTTAATTTTAAGTAAAGAAGATAATGTTCAAAGAATATACATAAACTTTTGCAATCCATGGCCAAAAGGAAAACATAGAAAAAAGAGATTGACACATACAAGGCAATTGGAAAAATATAAAGAATTTTTGGCAGAAGATGGGGAAGTGTATTTCAAAACAGATGATGATGGCTTATTTGAGAGTAGTATAGAATACTTTAAAGAAGCGGGATTTGAAGTATTAAAACTAACAAGAGATTTACACAATGAAGATATTTTTGATGGAAAAAATATTCAAACAGAACATGAGAAAATGTTCTCAGAACAAGGAATAAAAATAAAAGCTTTAATAGCTACAAGAAAATAAAAAAGTAGAAAGCCTTTGCGTTTGCAAAGGCTTTGTGATTTGTTTAACAATATAACTAACTGATGGCTAACTATTTCTAGCTAGCCATCTCCCATAGTAATTACTGGAGCTTTCGCTCCTCCCATAGTAATCATAATTACTTTCTAATACTATGATACAATATTTTATGCAGAATGTCAATAATTTATTCGAAGAAAAGATTAAAACTCTTTTGAAATCTTTTTTGATATTTCATCAATATATTTTCCATCTATTTTCCCAATAGTTCCCGAAAAATTTAATCTTAATAAACTTACTTTTCTTATTCTCGTAATATCTGCCCATCTTTTCATCTTTTTAAACATATGAATATTATCTAATTGAATAATTGTATTAATTTTTCTCTTTATTTTTTCACATTCTTCCATTGTAATTTTTTCATCCTTATAATCTTTTTCTATTTTTAGATATTCTTTTGGCTTTTTGGAAGATACTGGTAAAACAAATAATTCTTTATCAAAAGTTTTTAGAATAATTGCAGGATGCATTCCTCCAAATTCACAACCTATATTAAATCCAAAATCAACCCATACAACATTTCCTCTTTTCAATAATATTTTTTTAAAAATAATCATTGCATCATTAAATGCTATATTAGAATTACTAAATATATAATTATCATCTTTTGAAATATAATTATTATTTATAATTTCTTTTAATTCTTCATTTAGTCTTTCATAATTATATTTATCAATTTTATAATTTTTCAAAGTTTTATTTACTACTTCATTATAAATATAATATTCATCTTTTTCATTTTTAATTTTTTCAGTTTTAAATGATAACCAAGAAAAATATAATTTTCCTTTTTTTGAGTCATTTGTATTTTTCAATAATTTTCTATAATTCCTTAGACTTTTTAAACAGTTTAAATACTCTATTTTCACAAGTTTTCTCCTTAAATAATCTGTTCCTATTAATATAACATAAAATTGTTTAAATCACAATACTATTTTTCGACTTTTCATCGACAAAATTCGACAAATATGGAATATTTTACCAGTTAAATAAATGTGCTAAAACTTTTGTTGGAATTTTAGATAAAAGTTTTTTATTTATCTTGCATTTAATATTCTTTATTGATACAATAAATATAAGAGAGTAATTATTCAAGAGAAAATCTCTGTAACCAAGGAGGAGACTGGAAATGAACGGAAATAGAAAAGGACATTGCGCAAAATCAAGATTATGTGCAATGATGAATCCTAGAGGTATAACTTTAACAACACTAGTCGTTACAATTGTTGTTTTGCTTATCTTAGCCAGTATTGCAACATATTCGGGCATTGAAGCAATAGATAATAGCAAAAGAACCAAGTTTATAGCTGAATTAAAGATTATGCAAAGCCATGTAAACCAATGGTATGAGGATTGCAAGCCCAATAATGTTCAAACATGGAGTGGCAATATCGAAGAAAAATATTCTGGTTCAGGTGCAATATGGTTAGGAAGTACAAATACTGATGATAGTGCAATAATTGAAAAAGCTAAAAATACTTTAACTGTTGCTGGAATTACAATAAATGCAAATAATTTTTATTATTTATCAAGCAGCACTTTGGAAAGACTAGGTGTTGAAGGCGTTAGCCAAGATGTGCTGGTTAGCATACAGGATAGAAAAGTTGTTAGTTACCTTGGTTTGAAATACAAAAATGCAATGTACTATACAATAGATAGCCTAGATGGAGAAAACGGAATTGATGCTATTTATAATGTGGACTATACAAATCCTAATTCTGGGCAGCCAAGTTTTAGTGTTAAAGCTGAGTGCTTAGAGCCGGGAATTTCAAAAATTACAGTATATGATATTCAATATACCACAGGTTATAACACAAAGTGGAAAGTTTATTATAAAAAAGATTATGATACAGACTGGCAAACAAGTGATGACTTAAGCTTTAGAGTGACTCAAGACGGAGTTTATACAATAAAATTAACAAATCAAAATGGAGATATTGTTGGAACCGCAACTGCTGAAATTGGAGCTTTTGCTTATAAAAAGAAAAATAGCACCTTAGCAAGTAGCACAAATAAAGCAACGATGAATTCAAAAAATCCTGTAATACCACAAGGTTTTAAAGCTGTTGACACTGATACAGCAAAATGGAAATATACAGATAGCACTTATAGTGTTGTACAAGGCTGGAATGATGGTTTAGTTATTGAAGATGACATTGGAAATCAATTTGTATGGGTGCCTTGTTCTTTAAATGAAATCACAGAAAATGGCCAGCCTAAAATTGTGGCTTATTCGAAGAATTTTAGTTATCCGTCTATTTATTCTGCTTCGGATTTGAATACTTCCAATGCCTTTGACACAACAACTATTGATGGAGTAAAATATAGTGCTATTCCAGTTCGAGAAAATGAACAAGTCAATACTTATGGTGGCTTTTATGTTGCAAGATTTGAAGCAGGGTTGCCCACTGAAACACTTAATCAATCAGATACTTTAAATAATGTATATACTGAAATTCCTGTAAGTAAATATGGTTCAAAATTGTGGAATTACATAGATTATGAACATAGTTATGTTGCTGCTGAAAAAATGATAAACAATACAAGCAAATATGGAAAGAATAAAAGTGGCCTAATTACAGGTACACAATGGGATACAATAATGCAATGGTATGCAGAAAATGATATTCCTATTCTAGCAAATAATCAAAACTGGGGCACATATACTAATCTTCCATATAGTATAAATGGATTGTATTTTACTAATAATACTTCAAACTTATGGAAAAATGAAAACGTTTCTCATGGATCTGATGATTCATTACACATTTTCCATGCATCAGGACTAAACAATAACGGATATAAAAAAAATATAGCTGATTTAGGTGGAAATGTATGGGAATGGACTAGTGAAAAGTTTTCTATTTATAGAATATTTCGAGCTTGTAGTGCCAATGGTTCTTCAACAGATTATCCCGTTACTTATCGTAATAGACAGGATTCGTTAAGTCAAAGTGTAGGCTTCCGTGTTGTCTTATACATCCAAGACGAACCACAAAAAGAATATGTTACAGATGGCTTACTTGCTTACTATGATGCAGAAAACAATACTGGAACAGGACATAGCTTTGCAACAACAACCTGGAAGGATTTAAGTGGAAACAATAATGATGCAACATTATCTGGATTTGATGGAACAGACGCAAGTGGTTGGCATTCAAACTACTTAGCATTTGATGGTCAAAATGACTATGTAACAGGAGCATTTAATTCAAATGGAGATATAACTGTTGAATTTATTGCAAAAAATAAAAATACAACTAATGCTACTATGTTTATGTTAAATAAATGGGATACAACTCAAACTTCATACCAATTATGGGGAGGATCACATGTAAGAACACCTCGATTACTCGTTCCAAGAACCTCAACAGAAACTTATGTTGAATTATCTGGTGGTCAATTAGGTTATTCTGGTACAAACAATATAACTTCATATATCATTTCAAAAAATCAAAATAGTATTAATACCTATAATAATGGAAAAGTATTGGGGCAATATAATAATCTTTCTTTTATACAGAGATTTAATTTTAATAATACAAATTTTACAATAGGAAGATGGCACACGTCAAATGCTTATTATAGCAACCAAAATGTCTATGCTATGCGTATTTATAATCGTGCCTTAACCGAAGATGAAATCCGTCAAAACTATGAAATAGACAAAGTAAGATTTAATATACAAGAATAAAAATAAGCTAAAGCCTTTGCAAACGCAAAGGCTTTTAATAAATATCAACAAGCAAAAAAATCGTGTTGTTATTTTTAATACTAAATATTACTGGAAAAATCTTCCATATTTGTCGATTTTTGTCGATGAAAAGTCGAAAAAGAATGTTGAAATTTAAGCAAGTTTATGTTATTCTGTTATTAATTATCGTCTATATAAATTAATTCAACATTTAATTCTAAATTAAATTTCCAAAAAAAATTGTTTTTTAAAATGAAATTTGTTATAATAAGAAAGGAGTATATTTAATGCAAGATGATTTATTAAATATAGAAACAATTAAAGAATATATTCTAAAGAAAAAAGTAGATTGGACAAAACATTGTCTGAATAGACTACAACAAAGAAATATAAAAATAGCTGAAATAAAAACAGCAATTAATAATGGAAAAATAATAGAATATTATTATGATGATTTTCCATATCCAAGTTGTTTGGTTTTAGGATATAATGTAAATAAAAGAATGTTACATATAGTATGTGGAATGAGCGAGGATACTATTCATATGATAACAGCGTATTATCCAGATACAACTAAATGGAAAGAAGATTTAGAAACAAGGAGGAAAGAATAATGAATTGTTTTAAATGTAAAGGAAATTTAGAAGAAAAAAATGTTAATTATATGGTAGATTTAGAAGAAACGATTATTATTATTAAAGGTGTACCAGCAAAAGTATGTACACAATGTGGAGAGCAATATTTTGATGATGAAACATCAGAAAATATTGAAAAAATTGTTGACCAATTAAAAGAATTATCAACAGAAGTTTCAATTGTTAATTACAAGGAAAATGTTGCATAAAAAAAGCCTTTGCAAACGCAAAGGCTTTAAAAATTTCTCAAAAAAATTGAATTTATAAAAAAAATGTGTTATAATACCAAAAGATTAAAAAGGAGAGAAAAGAATATGAATTATAAAGATTTAGCAGACCTAATATTTCCAGATGTAAAGGAAATATCATATTATGAAGAAAAATATCCAGAAAGAAACCTACCAGAAGGAGCTGTTGTAACAAGATTTGCACCAAGTCCAACAGGATATGTACATATTGGTGGGTTATATCAATGTGTTTTGGAGGAAGTTTTAACTAAAAGAACAAATGGAGTTTTATTCTTAAGAGTTGAAGATACAGACCAAAAGAGAGAAATTGAAAATGGAATTAATGGAATAATTGATTCTTTAAAAAGTTTTGATATAAACTATGATGAAGGTATGGTTTCTGAATCAGAAGAAAAAGGAAATTATGGCCCATATAAACAAAGCATTAGAGGTGACATTTACCAAGCTTATGCTAAATATTTAATTGAACAAGGAAAAGCATATCCATGTTTCTGTTCTCAAGAAGAATTAGATGAAATAAGAGAAAAACAAACAGCTGCAAAAGTTAGACCAGGTTATTATGGAGTTTGGGCAAAATATAGAACTTTAACTGTAGAAGAAGCTGCAGAAAAAATTAAAAATGGCGAAAAGTTTGTTGTTCGTTTTAAATCACCAGGTAGAGAAGACAGAAAAATTAAACATAAAGATGTAATTAAAGGTAATATTGAATTCCCAGAAAATGACTTAGACATAGTAATTATTAAAGGTGATGGGCTTCCAACATATCACTTTGCACATGTTGTTGATGACCACTTAATGAGAACTACTCATGTTATTCGTTGTGACGAATGGGTTTCATCTATTCCTATTCATTTACAATTATTCTATGAAATGGGATTCAAAGCACCTAAATATGCACATTATGCTCCAATTATGAAAGAAGAAGATGGCAAAAAGAGAAAGATTAGTAAAAGAAAGGATCCAGAGGCAGCTGTCGAGTTTTATCATAAGGAAGGAATTCCATCTCAATCTGTTAAAGAATACCTTTTAAACATTGCAAATTCATCTTTTGAAAATTGGAGAAGAGCAAATCCAGATAAATCAATTGATGAATTTGACTTCCAACTAAACAAAATGAGTGTAAGTGGTGCATTATTTGATATGGTAAAACTTTTAGATGTTTCTAAGACAGTAATATCAAGAATGACAGCAGAAGAGGTTTATGAAAAAGCTTCTGAATGGGCTACAAAATATAGTCCAGAATTAAGCAAATTACTAGAAAACAAAGAATATGCTTTAAAAGTTTTTGGAATTGAAAGAGGAAATAAAAAGCCAAGAAAAGACATTGCAAAATGGGCAGATGTTATGGAAAACATTGATTACATGTATGACGAATATTTCTATGCTAAAGAGCAAAATCATGAATATCAAGTAATAAACGAAAATGAAGACATAGCAAAAATCTTATCATTATATATTGAAAGATATGATGAAAATGATGATAAACAAGCATGGTTTGACAAAATAAAAGAAATAGCTGGAGAACTAGGTTATGCTAAAGAAGTTAAAGAATTCAAAGCAAATCCAGATGCTTACAAAGCACATGTTGGTGATGTAAGTACTGCAATTCGTGTAGCTTTAACAGCTAGAACAAACACACCAGATATGTATGAAATAATGCAAGTTCTTGGAAAAGACGTTGTAATTGACAGATTACAAAAAGAGATTGAAAGATTAAAATAGTGCATAAAAAATTCAATTTTATATAATGTAAAAGCAAAAATGAAAGAAATTATTTTCTTTCATTTTTTTTACTTGACTTAGACCAAAAAAGCTAATAAAATAGAGGAAATGGGAGGCAATAAAATGGGAAAATTCGTACACTTACATATACACAGTGAATTCAGTTTATTAGATGGAGCAAATAGAATAAAAGACATTCCGAAACGTGCAAAAGAGCTTGGAATGGACTCAATAGCAATTACAGACCATGGTGTTATGTATGGTGTAATTGATTTTTATAATGCCTGTAAAGAAGAAGGAATAAAGCCAATAATTGGCTGTGAAGTATATGTTGCGCCTCGTTCAAGATTTGACAAAGAACCAGGTGTGGACAATAAATATAACCACTTAATTTTGTTAGCCAAAAACCAACAAGGGTATAAAAACCTTAGTAAATTAGTATCTTTAAGCTTTGTTGATGGGTATTATTACAAACCAAGAATAGATTTAGAAATTTTAGAAAAATATCACGAAGGATTAATATGTTTAAGTGCATGCTTAGCTGGAAGTGTAAACCAAGCACTTTTAAATGGAAACATGGAAAAGGCTGAAGAAATAGCACTTTGGCATAAAAAAGTTTTTGGAGATGACTATTACATAGAAATACAAAATAATGGATTACAAGAACAAGTTTTAGCAAATCAAAAACTTATACAATTAGCTAGAAAACTAGATTTGCCATTGGTTGCAACAAATGATGCACATTATTTGAGAAAAGAAGATGCATATAATCACGAAGTTTTACTATGTATTCAAACAGGTAAAAGAATGAGTGATGAAGATAGAATGAGGTTCGAAACAGACGAACTTTATATAAAATCGCCAGAGGAGATGATAGAATATTTTAGCGCATTTCCTGAAGCAATTGAAAACACTGTAAAAATTGCAGAGCAATGTAATGTAGAATTTGAATTTGGGCATACAATACTTCCAAATTATGATGTGCCAGAAGAATTTGCAACACATTACGATTATTTTAAAAAGTTATGTGATGACGGAATTCGCAAAAGATATGGAGAAAATCCATCACAGGAAATTCTAGATAGAGCAGAATATGAATTAAGTATAATTCAAAAAATGGGATTTGTGGATTATTTCCTAATTGTGTGGGATTATATTCACTTTGCTAAAGAAAATGGAATTTCAGTAGGACCAGGACGTGGAAGTGGTGCAGGTTCAATAATTGCCTATGCAATAGAAATAACAGATATTGATCCAATAAGATATGGTTTAATGTTTGAAAGATTTTTGAATCCAGAAAGAATCTCAATGCCCGATTTTGACGTTGATTTTGCTGATATAAATCGTCAAGATGTAATAGATTATGTATCTAGAAAATATGGAAAAGACCATGTTTCTCAGATTATTACTTTTGGTACAATGGCAGCAAAAATGGTAATAAGAGATGTGGCAAGGGTTTTAGACGTTCCATATAATGAAGCAGATAGTTTAGCAAAAATGATTCCAAATGAACTTCATATCACAATAAAAAAAGCAATTGAGCAAAACAAAGAATTAAAAGCATTATATGAAACAGATGAACAAACTAAAAAAATATTAGATATAGCAATGAGCTTAGAAGGTATGCCAAGACAGGCTTCAACACATGCTTGTGGAGTTGTTATTACAAAAGATCCAGTAGATACTTATGTACCACTTTATGTAAGAGATGGACAAATTGCAACACAATTCATAATGACAACACTAGAAAAATTAGGTCTTCTAAAAATGGACTTTTTAGGATTAAGAACTCTAACAGTAATTCAAGAAACTATGAGAATGGTAAAAGAAAACCAAGGTATAGATGTTGTTTTTGACGAAGATATGGCAGACCCAAAAGTTTATAAATTATGGCAAGAAGGCAAAACAATGGGGATATTCCAGTTCGAATCTCAGGGAATGACAGTATTTATGAAAGAACTAAAACCAGACTGCCTAGAAGATATAATAGCCGGAGTTTCACTATACAGACCAGGTCCAATGGACCAAATTCCAAGATATATAAAAGGAAAAATGAATCCAGGTCATAATGAATATACACACCCAAGTCTTGAACCAATATTAAATGTAACTTATGGTTGTATGGTTTACCAAGAACAAGTTATGCAAATAGTTCGTGATTTAGCAGGATATTCTCTTGGTAGAGCTGACTTAGTAAGACGTGCTATGGGTAAGAAAAAGCTTGATGTAATGGCAAAAGAAAGAGAAATATTTATAAATGGTCAAGTAGATGAGTCTGGAAATGTAGTAGTACCAGGTTGCGTAAGAAATGGAATTGACGAGGTTTCAGCAAATAAAATATTTGATGAAATGGCAGAATTTGCAAAATATGCTTTCAATAAATCACATGCTGCTTGTTATGCAGTAGTGGCTTATAGAACAGCATATTTAAAAGCATATTATCCAACAGAATTTATGGCTGCAATGTTAAATAGCTATTTAGGAAACTTGGATAAAGTTCCACAATATATAGATGAATGTAAGGTTTTAGGAATAAAAATCTTAGCACCAAATATAAATGAAAGTATGGAAAGCTTTACCGGAAAAAATGGTGAAATTCGTTTTGGACTTGGAAGTATTAAAAATGTTGGAACAGAGCCTGTAAAACAAATAGTTGATGAAAGAAATAAAAATGGTAAATTCAAAAGCTTTACAGATTTTTGTGAGAGAATTGCAGATAAACAAGTAAACAAAAAATGTATAGAAAGCTTGATAAAAGCAGGAGCTTTTGACGAATTTGAACAAACCAGAAGTACTTTGCTAGCTTCATTTGAAGGAATTATAGATATAATACAATCTAGCAATAAAAAAGGTTTTTCTGGTCAAGTTTCTATGTTCGATTTAGGGTCAAGTGAAGAACAAGAAGAAATGAATGAGATAAAATACAATTTTATAGAACAAGAAGAATTGCCAAATAAAGAATTATTGTCACTTGAAAAAGAAATGCTTGGAATTTATATTTCTGGTCATCCGTTAGCAAAAATGAAAGAACAAATGGAGGCTGTAACTACAATAAATTCAATGAATTTAAAGCAAATAGATGAGCAAAACACAACACAGGATGGAGCAGAACAAGGTGTAAATATTCAGGAAAAACCTAAATATAAAGATGGTCAAAATGTAAAATATGCTGGAATAATTACAGCTATTAAGAAGAAATATACAAAGAATAATAAAATAATGGCATTTGTAACAGTAGAAGATTTATATGGTCAAACTGAAGTACTTGTTTTTGAAAACGCTTACATGAAAGCTGGAAGTAGCTTGACAGAGGAAAATATTGTCGTTGTTGATGGAAGACTAAGTATAAGAGAAGATGATTCATGCACAATTATTGCAAATGATATTAAGGACTTGGCTGATCAAAAGCCAAAACAGTTAATTATAGATATTACAAATGCAACAGAGGAACAAAAAACAAAGTTAAGAGGGGCAATCAGATTCTTTAATGGCGATAGAAATAATATGCCAGTTGCAGTCAAGATAAATGAAGAAATTAAGCCATGTGGGGCAATTCTTTTCAATGAAGAAATCTATGAGGTCTTTTCTAGTATAGTGGAAAAAGAGAAAATAAGTGTGTTACAATAATTAAGAAAAAATCTTAAAACCACTTGCAATAAAAATAAATTTGATATAGAATTGGATTGCCATGTAAAATAATGGTAATAATATAAAAAAAGACTTCAAGAAAACTTGAAATCAAAAGGAGGAAAAATTATGTCAGTAAAAGTAGCCATTAATGGTTTTGGACGTATAGGACGTCTTGCATTTAGACAAATGTTTGGAGCAGAGGGGTATGAAGTTGTTGCAATAAACGATTTAACAAGCCCAGATATGCTTGCACACTTATTAAAATATGATTCTGCACAAAAAAGATATGAAAAGGCAGATACAGTGGTAGCAGGAGAAGATTCAATAACAGTAGATGGAAAAACAATAAAAATATATGCTGAAAAAGAAGCTCAAAATCTTCCATGGGGAGAAATAGGAGTTGATGTTGTATTAGAATGTACAGGATTCTACACATCAAAAGAAAAAGCTTGGGCTCATATAGAAGCAGGGGCTAAAAAAGTAGTTATTTCAGCACCAGCTGGAAAAGATTTACCAACAGTCGTATTTGGTGTAAACGAAAACGTTTTAACATCAGAAGACAAGGTAATTTCAGCTGCTTCATGTACAACAAACTGCTTAGCACCAATGGCAAAAGCATTAAATGATTATGCACCAATTCAATCAGGAATAATGACAACAGTTCACGCTTACACAGGTGATCAAATGTTATTAGATGGACCACACAGAAAAGGTGACTTAAGAAGAGCTAGAGCTGCAGCTGTTAATATAGTTCCAAACTCAACAGGTGCTGCAAAAGCAATTGGACTAGTTATACCAGAATTAAATGGAAAACTAATTGGTTCAGCTCAAAGAGTTCCAGTTCCAACAGGTTCAACAACAATATTAGTTGCAGTTGTAAAAGGAGAAAACATTACAGTAGAAGGAATAAATGCTGCAATGAAAGCTCAAAGCAGCGCATCATTTGGTTACACAGAAGAATTATTAGTTTCTTCAGACGTAATCGGAATGACTTATGGTTCATTATTTGACGCAACTCAAACAATGGTAACAGAAATAGGAGACGGATTATATCAAGTTCAAGTAGTATCTTGGTATGATAACGAAAACTCTTACACAAGTCAAATGGTAAGAACAATAAAATATTTTGCAGAATTAGGATAAAAATACTTAAAAACTCTGGCAATGCCAGAGTTTTTTTGATATAATTATTTACAGAAAAGAGGAGATTAAATGAAGTTATTAATGCACGCCTGTTGCGCTCCATGTAGTGTCTACTGCATAGACAAATTAAGAGAAGAAGGAATAGAGCCAACAATTTATTGGTACAATCCAAACATCCATCCATATAAAGAATATGAAGCCAGGCGAGATTGTTTAAAAGAATACACAAAATCAATTAATGTAAATTGTATAATAGAAGATGAATATGGTTTAGACGAATTTTGCAAGAATGTATCTAACGATTTAGACAACCGTTGTGCAAACTATTGCTATCCAGTTCGTTTAAGAAAAACATTTGAATATGCAAAACAAAATGGCTATGATGCAGTAAGTACAACGCTTTTATATAGCATATATCAAAACCATAATTTCATAAAAGCATATTGTGAAAAATTAAGCAAAGAGTATGGCATAGAATTTTTATACAGAGATTTTAGATACGGATTTTGGGAAGGACATGACAAGGCAAAAGAATTAGGATTGTATATGCAAAAATATTGTGGTTGTGTATTTTCAGAAGAAGATAGATATGTCAAAAAGAAAAAAGATAATTTAAGCTTACCAGAAGGATTTGAGTGGAGAAGAAAATAACTAAAAAGAATACTTTACAAGTATTCCTTTTTAGTATACAATAATATTATAGAAGCAAAAGAGAAAGGAAAGTGAATATATGGAAGAAAATATACAAAAATTATTAAGTAATAATATTTTTCAATCATGTTTAGTAGTACTTGGAAGTATATTAATATATGAGATTTTAAACAATTTTATTTTTAAAAAAGCCAAAGGAAAAAACTCAAGACTAAGTAATAGAAACAAAACTTATGTTAAAGTATTTTCAAGCTTTTTAAGATATGCCTTAATAATAATAAACATATTTACTATACTTCAAATAAATGGAATAAATGTCGATTCAATTTTAGCAGGAGCTGGAATTATAGGTATTATAGTTGGTTTTGCTGTGCAAGATGCTTTAAAAGATATAATCAGAGGTATGACAATATTAACAGATAGATATTTTCAAGTAGGTGATGTAGTACAATATGGAGAAGTAATGGGGAAAGTTATTTCAACAGGGTTAAATACTACTAAGATAGAAGACTTGAAAACATTTAATATTGTTTCTGTTGCAAATAGAAATATAGAACAAATTCAAGTTGTTTCAGATTCAGTTGATATTATGGTTCCATTTTCTTATGAATTGCCACTTTCAAAAGCAGAAATGGTTGTAACAGAAATTATAGAACAGATAAGATTGTTGCCTGATGTGAAGAAATGTGAATATAAGGGAGTTTCAAATTTAAAAGAATCTAATATAGAATGTATGATAAATATAAGGGTAGAACCTACAATGAGAAGACCTATAACAAGGCAGGTACATGGAATAATATTAAGAACATTAGAAAGAAATAATATTGAAATTCCTTATAATCAATTAGATATACATCAAAAATAAAAAAAAGTGGTTTAACCACTTTTTTTATTTTTATAATTTTGTAGCGCTTTCTAATGCAAGTTTTATCATAGTAATAACACCAGTTTCTCTTTGTTCTGAAGTTAATCCTTCTAAATTATCCAAAGTATCTACAACACTTAAAATGCAAGCTGCATTTTTACCTTCTCTTTTAGCATTATAAAATAAAGAAAATGCTTCCATTTCGCATGCTGCTATGTGTAACTCTTCAGGTAAACTATTTAATAATTCACTCATATTAGGATGATATGGATCATAAATTTCATTACAAATTGTATTTCTTTTTTGAATATCAATTCCAATTTCTTTAGAAGTTTCTTGAATTACAGAATTTAAATAAGAACTTGATTCTCCAATATAGCATTTAACACTATCTAAAGCTTGTGAATAATTACTTTCTGTGAAAGTGCTATCAACTAAAATTAAATCAAGCATTTTTATGTCTTTATCTAAACCTCCGCAAGTTCCAATTCTAATGATGTTTTCAACTCCATAAAAATGGAATAATTCGAAAGAATAAATTCCCATACTTGGAATTCCCATTCCAGAAGCCATAATTGTAACTTCTGTTCCTTTGTATTTTCCTGTATATGTAAACATACCTCTAACATCATTTACTAATTTTACATCAGTTAAAAAGTTTTCTGCAATATATTTTGCTCTAAGTGGGTCACCAGGCATTATTACAGTTTTTGCTATTTCACCTATTTCAGCTCTATTATGTGGTGTTGGCATAAATAATCCTCCTTTGTTTTTTCTAATTATATCACTAAAAATTTTTTTTGCAAATTAAAAAGATATATTTAATTAAACATATTGAAATATTTTTTAAAACCAAGTATAATATAAAATGTAAATTTTAAAAGAAAAAAGGAGAGAATAATAAACCAAATGCAAATATTTATACTAATACTACTAATAGGGTTAAATGCATTTTTCGCGGCAAGTGAAATAGCATTTATATCGCTAAATGACGCAAAAATAGACAAACAAGCAAAAGAAGGAAATAAGAAAGCAAAACAAATCCAAAAAATGCTAAAAACTCCAAGCAAATTTTTAGCAACAATTCAAATAGGAATAACACTTGCAGGATTTTTATCAAGTGCGTTTGCATCAGATGCATTTGCACAAGACCTTGCACCAGTATTAAATAACTGGATTCCAGCACTTTCAATTACTACATGGAAAACAATTTCAATTATTTTAATAACAGTAATTTTATCGTTCTTTACATTAGTATTTGGAGAGCTTGTACCAAAAAGATTGGCAATGAAAAATTATGAAAAAATATCATTTGCAACAATAGGAATAATTAGAACAATATCTGTTTTAACAGCTCCATTTGTAAAATTACTAACATGGGTAACAAATGGAATTTCTAAAATTTTTGGGGTAAGTGAAACAGATGAAGAAATTGTAACAGAAGAAGAAATTAGAATGATGGTTGACCAAGGTGAAGAAAAAGGAGCAATAGAGGAAGAAGAAAAAGAACTAATAAACAATGTTTTCGAATTCAATGATATTACAGTTTCAGAAGTAATGACACACAGAACAGATATCTTTGCAATAGATATCCATACAACACCAGCAGAATTGTTAGAACTAATTTCAGAAGAAGAATATAGACATAGTAGAATTCCAGTTTATGATGAGACAATAGATGAAATAAAAGGTATTTTATATGTAAAAGATATTCTAAAAAATATGAATAAAAAGACATTTAG
The DNA here is from genome assembly GCA_017613275.1 of Clostridia bacterium. Taxonomy (GTDB): domain Bacteria; phylum Bacillota; class Clostridia; order TANB77; family CAG-508; genus CAG-269. The sequence continues at coordinate 81,028 of JAGAED010000003.1, forward strand.
AATAAAAACAACTATGAAGGAAGCGTATTTTGTACCACAAAATAAATTGATAAATGAGTTGTTTAAAGAGCTACAAAAAAATAAAAAACAAATGGCAATCATAGTTGATGAATATGGTGGAACAGCTGGATTAGTTACAATGGAAGATATTTTAGAAGAGCTTGTTGGAGATATTTACGATGAATATGACGAAATAGAAGAAGAATATGAAAAAATAGATGAAAACACATATCTTCTTAGTGGAAGTATGACTATTTATGATGTAAATAAATTGTTAAATACAAAAATCCCAGAAGGAGATTATGACACATTATCTGGCTATTTACAAGAAGAAATGGGAAGAATACCAGAAGATGAAGAATTACCAGTAATCGAAACAAAAGAAGTTACTTTTAAAATAGAAGAATATGAAGACAAGAGAATTGTAAAAGTAAAAGCTTGTAAAAACATAATTAAAAACCTACACTCAGAAGAGGAAGAAGAATAGATATATTCGGTAAAGAGGAGATATTATATGAAAAGGAAATATATATTAATTATTATTATACTAGTTGCAATAATAATTGGAGTATCTGTATTTTTAATAATGCAAAATGCTAAAATGGCAGGAAGAAATTACGATATAGAAAAAGTTGAGGATTTTAAATATTTTGTAGTGCAAGATGGAGATAATTATGGTGTTATTGACAAAGAGGGACAAATTATAATTGATCCTAAATATCAAAGTGTTGTAGTACCTAATCCATCTAAACCAATATTTATATGTGAGCCATCAGACAACAAATCAAAAGTGCTTAATGAAAAAAATGAGGAACTATTTACAAATTACGATGAAGTAAAATATATAAAATTAAAAAATCTTGCTAGTAATTTAGTTTATGAAAAAAGTGTTTTAAAATGCAAAATACAGGGAAAATATGGTTTAATTGACTTTACAGGAAAAGAAATACTTAAACCTACATATGGTTCTATAGATGCTTTAGAATACAAAGAGGGAGAGCTTTTAGTAGAACAAGCTGGAAAATATGGTGTAATAAATATAAATGGAGTTACACTAGTAGAACCACAATATGATATTATTAAATGCGATGGGTATTACACAGAAGAAAACGGTTATAAAAAAGCCGGATATATAGTTGGAACAAAAACAGAAGAAGGCTATAGATATGGCTATGTAGATGTAAATGGTAATAAAATATTAGACACAGAATTTAATGAAATTTCTAGGGTTACAAATATAAATGATGAAAACAATATTTATTTTATAGCATCAAAAAATGGTCAATATGGTCTATATAAAAACAAGGAAAACAAATTAAATACAGAATATCAATCAATATATTATAATCAAACAAATGACATTTTTGTTATAGAGAAAAGTAGAAAATTTGGATTTGCTGATAAAGATGGAAAAATAATTGTAGAAACAAAATATGCACAAATAGATACTACAGGAAAATATATCTATGCAAAACCAAAACAAGGAGAAACAGAGGTATTAGATGCTACTGGAAAGAAAGTCGAAATACCTGCCAATATATCTAAAAGAGCAATCGAAGATGGAAAATACAGCATCGTAATGACAAATGAAAATAATAAAACAATTTATAGTATCGAAGATAAAAACGGAAAAGTAATAATACCAGGTGAATATACATATATAGAGTATTTATTTGATAATTATTTCATAGTATGTGATAATGGTGGAAGACTTGGAGTTGTTGATGAAAACAACAATAAAAAAATAGATATAAAATACAATTCAGTTCAAGGAATAAAAAGTGCAAAACTTATTCAAGCAGTATTAACAGAAGGAAATACAACAATTATTTATAATAACAAATTTGAAAAACTATGTGAACTAAAAAATGCAGCAATTCAACAAGTTGAAGACTTTATAAAAATATATAATAATAAAGAAGTATTCTATATAAACAATTCAGGAGAGATTGTAACAAATAAAGAGGTTTATCCAGATAATAAATTATATGCAAAACAAGAAAAAGGAAAATGGGGCTTTGTTGATAAAACAGGTAAAATAGTTGTAAATTGCGAGTATGACAAAGTGACAGAATTAAATGGGTATGGTTTTGCAGGAATATACAAAAATGGAAAATGGGGTTCAATAGATTCAGAAGGAAAGATTGTACAAGCACCAAAATATGAAATAAAAGGAAACTTTGAACCAGTATTTTTAGGAAAATATTATCAAGTATTATTTGGATTTGGAGAAATCTATTTTACAAATAAATAAAAAATGAATGAGTCTAGTTAACTTTTTGGGACACTTTCAAAAAGTTAACTGGACTATTTTTTCACTCTTTTTATAAAAAAACATAAAATATAAAAAAGGAGTGAAAAAAGTGAGTTCTTTATATTTTGATAATAGTGCAACAACAAAAGTTAAACCAGAAGTGCTAGATGCAATGTTGCCATTTTTAAAAAAGGAATTTGGAAATCCATCATCAATGTATACATTAGGTAGAAGTGCCAAAAGAGCAATAGAAAGTGCCAGAACAAATGTGGCAAATTTAATAAACGCAAAACCAAATGAAATATATTTTACATCTTGTGGGTCAGAAAGCGATAATACAGCATTAAAAGGTATTGCTTTAAAGAATAGAGAGAAAGGAAATCATATAATAACTTCAAAGATAGAACATCCAGCAGTACTAAATTCATGCAAAACACTTGAAAAAGAAGGGTTTGAGGTTACATATTTGGATGTGGATGAACGAGGATTTTTAGATGTGCAACAACTTGAAAGGTCAATTACAAATAAAACAATACTAATAAGCATAATGTTTGCAAATAATGAAATTGGAACAATACAACCAACTAAAGAAATTTCTAAAATTGCACATAATGCTGGAATAATATTTCATACAGATGCGGTTCAAGCTTGTGGAAATATTCCAATAGACGTAGAAAAAATGGGGATAGATATGTTAAGCCTTTCAGGCCATAAAATACATGCGCCTAAAGGGGTGGGAGCGTTGTACGTGAAAAATGGAATTGAATTTGAAAATTTTATGGATGGTGGGCATCAAGAAAAAGGAAAAAGAGCAGGAACGGAAAATGTTGCAGGAATAGTAGGCTTGGGAACTGCGTGTAATTTGGCAAAACAAAATTTAAATACACATATTAGGTATTTAACAAAACTTAGAGATTATTATATTTCTGAGATAGAAAGAAAAATTCCCAATACAGTATTAAATGGACCAAGAGACCAAAACATTATACAAAGACTTCCGGGAAATGCAAATTTTTCGTTTTTAGATATAGAAGGAAAAACATTATTGCTAAAATTAGATCAAATGGGAATAAGTGCCTCAAGTGCATCAGCGTGTTCGAGTGGAAATCAAGAACCATCACATGTATTAACAGCAATAGGAAGAGATGAGGCAACAGCTAAGTCGGCTTTAAGAATTACATTTGGAGAAGATAATACAATAGATGATGTGGAGTATTTAGTAAATTGTATAGAAAAAATAATATTAAATTGATTGACAAAAAAATATTGGTTTGTTAGAATTATATACAAGAGGAGGAAGGTTACAATGACTAATGAAAAAAATCAAGAAGAGAAACAAAAGGATATAGGAGAATTAGCATTAGAAGAGTTGCACCAAAAAGCAATGGAAGTTAGAGCAAAATTAGATACAGCAAAGTATGAATTAATGCAGAATATTGCCAAAAGAGAATTAGCAAAACAAAAAATAAGTGAACTTAAAGAACAAAATAATAAAAAAACAGATATAGAAAATAATATAGAAATATCAAATTAGGAGATAAAAAGATGGAAAGCGAAAGAAAAAGTATATGGGTAAAAATTAAGGATTTTTTCAAAAAAATATTTAAAAATAAAAAGATAGAAGCATTACCACAGCCAGAGGAAAAGCAAAAAGAAAATATAGAAGGATATCAAGAAGAACAACAACAGAAAAATGTTAAATCTAAAGAAGAATGCTTAGAATTATACAAAAAAATAAAAAATGATCAATTAGATATAAAAACATTAACAGAAGAAGATTTAATAATGTTTATAAAATTGGGAACAGAAGAATTAAAGTTTTTAGAAAAAAGAATTGAAAATGAAAAAACAGAATATAATATGTATTTAAAAGAAATAGAGTTTTACCAAAACATATTAGAGGAAACAGCATAAAAACGAAATTAAAAGGTGGGGATTTCCCACCTTTTTTGCGTTGTATCTAAACCTTTTGGACACTTAACTTTTGGGGACACCTCTAAAAAGTATCTATAAAAAAATCGAAAAATGTCAATAATAATATTGAATAATAAAAATCACTATGATAGAATGTTTCGGGGATGAAAATAAGGAGGCAACTAATGAAAAAAATGCTTATATTAATTACAATTTTGCTTATTATTTTTATAGGTTTGTTAATTTATAGAACAAATGAAAAAGAAGCAGAAATTAAAGTAGATGAAATAAATAGAATAGAAAAATATATGGAAAAAATATATGGTTGGAAAGAGATTACAACTCAAGCTCTACCTGAATTTGATGATATAAATAATGTAGACGAAAAGTGGATTTGGGGAGCTTTAAGAGAAAACATTGAAGATAATGTAATAGAATATGAAACAATAGAAAAAACTAAAAAAGAACTATTTGGAAATAATTTTACAAAAGAATATCCAAAAGAAGGAACAGAATTTATTGCGTATGATGAACAAAGCGGAAAATACAAAATAAAAGAAATAAATCTAGATGCAATAAAAGATGCATTTTTAATAAACAAAATAGAAAAAAATCCAAAAGGATATGATTTAGAAATAGTAGAATATCAAGTAGATTATACAATTTCAGACAATGAAAAAATAAAAGTAAAAAACACAAATGATGAGGATATTTATGAATTAACAGAAGAAGAAGCGACAGATGGAAATATCCAAAAAGTTGTTAAAGAAAACATTGAAAAATTTACCAAAAAACAAGTTAAACTTGAAAAAGAAAATGATAAAATATTTATAAAAAGTGTTGCCTTAAAAAACTAAATAAAAATATATAGGGAAAGAAAGGATTGTAAAATATGAAAATAAAAGTAATTGCATCAACAAAAGTAGGATATGAAATGCCAAAGGAAGAAGCATTAAATTTTTCAGGAAAATCAGCTGGAATATGCTATTTACCTGATACATTAGAAACACTATTTAATGAACCAAAAGAAAAAACAACTAAAAGAGCAAACATGACACTAAAATCAGGACATCATAGTGTATTTAATCATCCAACATATAATTTAAGTTTAGAAGGAATTCCAAAAATCTTAGCAATGATATTAAACAATGAAAAAATGTATAATACATCAGAAAAGTCAGCTAGATATACAAAAATGGAGCCATCAGAAGCAGAGAAAGTTTTATATGAAAAATGGATAGAAATTTATAAAACTGAAATTGCTAAAGCATATCCACAAATTGATGAGAAAAAAGTACAAAAACTTGCTCAAGAAAATGCAAGATATTTAATAAGTGTATTCACACCAGCTACAGTAATGGAATATACTGTAAACTTTGGACAATTAAATTACATAACACATTTTTTCAAAAACTATATAAATGACGAAACAAAGAAAACACCATTTGAAATAAAATTAAAAGAAGTATTCAAAGAATTCTTAGAAGCTCTTCCAGACCTACAAGTAGAAGGATTAAATGCTGATATGAAAAAAAGAGAATTATCTTTTTTTGCAACAAGAAAAAATAGAAAAGAAGAATTTGGAGAAAACTATTGTACAACATATTTAGCAAGTTTTGCAGAACTTGCTCAAGCTCAAAGACATAGAACTCTAATTTATGAAATGACATTACTAGAACAACCCAAATACTACATACCACCAATTATAAAGGGAACAGAATTTGAATCTGAATGGTTAAAAGACATAGAATCACTTAAAGACTATTTCCCACAAGGAATGTTATTACAAATAAATGAGAGAGGAACAGTAGAAAACTTTGTCTTAAAATGTACAGAGCGTTTATGTGGAGCAGCTCAATTAGAAATAATGCAACAAACAATGGTAACTATGAGAAAATATTTAGATGCAACAATGGATACTAATGAAGAAGTATATAAATACTTATTACCATATTCAAAAGGAGCTCGTTGCACATTCCCAGGATGGAGATGTGATCAACCTTGCGTATTTGGACCTGCAACAGTTATGAATAGAAAAATATAGAGATAAAAAAGACTTTCGGGGACACTCCCCAAAAGTCTTAATTTTTTTCAATGTAAAGAAGGATTTATGTAAAATATGTCGAATAATATAATTATGTATATTATTTTATAGAAAGAGAGGAAAATTTGTGCGCTATAGTGAAGCAATAATTGATGAAGTAAGACAATCAAACGACATTGTAGATGTAATTTCACAATATGTGCATCTAAAGAGAAGTGGTAGAAATTATTTTGGGTTATGCCCATTTCATAATGAAAAATCACCCTCATTTTCAGTTTCGCCAGACAAGCAAATATTTCATTGTTTTGGGTGCGGAGTAGGTGGAAATGTTTTTTCTTTTCTTAGTAAAATAGAAAATATAAGCTTTATAGAAGCAGTACAAAACTTAGCTGCAAGAGCCAATATAACACTTCCAACATTAGAAGGTAACAGTGATTCAGAAAAAGAAGAGTTAAAAGCAAAAGTTTATAAAGTAAATGAATTCACAGCAGAATTCTATCATCAAAATTTGTACAAGCCAGAAGCAAAACCGGGGCAAGAATATGTAAAAAAGAGAAAGCTTAGCAATGAAACACTAAAAGCTTACAAAATCGGCTTTTCAGGTAAGTATGATGAATTGTACAAAGCGTTAAAACAACAGGGATTTGAAGACAAAGAAATACTTGAATCAGGATTAGTGAATAAAAATGAAAATGGAAAATACATTGATAGGTACAGAAATAGATTAATGTTTCCAATTTGCGATATAAGAGGAAGAGTTATAGCATTTGGCGGAAGAGTTTTAGACGATTCAAAACCAAAGTATATAAATTCACCAGAAAATGTAGTATATAGCAAAGGTAGACATTTATTTGGACTGAATGTTGCAAAAAAATCAGACTTAAAGAAAATCTTGATAGTAGAAGGCTATATGGATGTTATTTCACTACATCAAAGAGGTATTACAAATGTAGTTGGAGCATTGGGAACAGCATTAACACAAAACCAAGGATGGTTATTAAGAAGAAATTCTGAGCAAGTAATACTAGGATTTGATTCAGATGGAGCAGGTCAAACAGCAATTTTAAGGTCAATAGAAATATTACAAAATATGGGGTGCGATATGAGAATTCTTCAAATGGAAGGCGCTAAAGACCCAGATGAATATGTCATTAAATATGGAAATGCTAGATTCCAAGCTTTAATGGACAAAGCAATATCTTTAATTGAATACAAAGTTAAAATACTTAAAAAAGATTTAAATCTAGAAAATACATCAGATAAAATAAAATTTTTAAATGAAATATCTAAACTAATATCAACAGTAGAAAATAATATGGAAAGAGAAGTATATATTGAAAATATAGCAAAAAACTATAATATCTCAAAAGAAGCAATATATGCTCAAGTTAACAAGCTAAAATATTCAAATGTTAATAACGAAAAAGTATTAGAAAAAACTAGAGTAGTTACAAAAATAAAAAAAGAAGTTTCAAATGTTTCAGAAAAAATAAAGAAAAGAGAAGATACAATTTTGTCACTTATATTGGACGAAAACTATAATGTGTTTGATATAATTAAACAAAATGTTAAAGCCGAAGATTTTAAATATGAAATAGACAGAAAAATTGCTATTAAGCTGTATGAAGAATTCGAAAAAGGAAATAGTAATATAAATAGCATAATAGATAAGCTTTCAGAAGAAGAACAAAATCATGTAACAGCAATTTTAGCAGAGGATTATGGAATAGAAAATACAGAAAAAGCTATTGATGATGTTTTAAAAAATTATGAAAAAGAAAAATTGAATGAAAGAAAACAAGAAATAATAAAATTAAGAGGCGAAAATTTAAGCAAAGAAGAACAAGAAAGTTTATTAAAAGAACTTAATGAAATAATTTATAAATTGGCAAAGATAAAGTAGGAAAGGAATGAAAAAAATGCCAAAAAGAAAGAGATTGTAGAGGAAGAAATTAAAAAAACAAAGAAGACAACTGCAAAAAAAGAAACAGAAAAGGCTAAAAAAACAACAACTAAAAAGGAAACAGAAAAGAAAGAAACAACTAAAAAAATAGCTGCCAAAAAAGATGAAAAAAAGAAAGAAACAGCTAAAAAACCAGCCCAAAAAACAACTAAGAAAAAAGAAGAAACCGTAGAAGTTGTTGCAAATATTGAACCAGAAAAAAGAGAAGAAATTAAGGAAGAAATAAAAAAACATAAAAAAGCCAAAGAACAAACAGAGCAAATATCAATAGAAGAAATTCCAACAAACAATGAAGAAAAGAATGAGGAAAATGGCTCAGAAAACAAAGATGAAAAAAGCAAATTAAAAGAGGAAAAAGTAAGTTCAATATTAAAAAAGGCAAAAGAAAAAGGTCAAATTACATATGAGGATTTGGCAAAAGAACTAGATGATGTTGAACCAGACCAAATAGATGAAGTATTTGATGCTTTTGAAGAAATTGGAATTGACTTACTAAATGATGATGATTTTGATGAAGAGCCAGATGATGAGGATTTAAAAGAAGTAGAAAATCTAAAATTAGACCAAATAACAGAAACAACTTATGAGGGAATAAATATAGATGACCCTGTAAGAATGTATTTAAGGGAAATAGGAAGAATTCCACTTTTAACATATGATCAAGAATTAGATTTAGCAAAAAGAATTTTACAAGATGATGAAGAAGCAAGACAAGAACTTGCAGAATCAAACCTAAGACTTGTTGTAAGTATTGCTAAAAAATATGTTGGTAGAGGAATGTTATTTTTAGACTTAATTCAAGAAGGAAACATGGGGCTAATAAAAGCAGTAGAAAAATTCGATTATACAAAAGGATTTAAATTCAGTACTTATGCAACATGGTGGATTCGTCAAGCAATAACAAGAGCTATTGCAGACCAAGCAAGAACAATAAGAATTCCAGTACACATGGTAGAAACAATAAATAAATTGATAAGAACATCAAGACATTTATTACAACAATTAGGTAGAGAACCAAGTGTTGAAGAAATAGCAGAAGAAATGGAAATTCCAGTAGATAAAGTTGTAGAAATCCAAAAAATAGCACAAGATCCAGTATCTTTAGAAACTCCAATAGGGGAAGAAGATGATAGTCATTTAGGAGATTTTATACAAGACGATGATAGCCCAGCTCCACATGATTCAGCAGCATACACATTGTTAAGAGAACAATTAGAAGAAATAATGAACACATTAACACCAAGGGAAGCAAAAGTACTTAAATTAAGATTTGGACTAGAAGATGGAAAAGCACGCACACTTGAAGAAGTAGGTCGCGAATTCCAAGTAACAAGGGAAAGAATTCGTCAAATAGAAGCTAAAGCATTAAGAAAATTAAGACATCCATCTCGTTCAAAAAAATTAAGAGATTATATGGGATAAAAATTATAATAAAAAAATTCGACTAAGTCGAATTTTTTTATTGCATTTTTAAATTAGGTATGTTATCATGAAAACACAAAATTGGTTTTTATGCCTTTGGAAAATTTCGGAGGTATAAGCTTTAACCTCCGAAGGAAGCAATTGTTTTTGAGACCTTAAAGGAGGGTTACACATGAGAGAAAATGAATTCATCACAATCAAAAAAGAATCCCTGTATGAGGGCAACAAGGAATGCACGGTTGAAAGAGCAAAGCTGATTGGCCTTATGGAGGCAATCAAGGATCTCTATATCTACAACAACGAGTTTTCCAAACATTTTGTGGATATCCTTCCTCGAGTGAAGGAAATAACAATTAATGTTGACAGGAACAAAGAACTTGATGTGCCAGTGATGATTTTTGGTACTATGGATGAACCAGCAACTGTTATTCCTATTCCCAGGTGTAACAAGATAATCTGGGGCATCTTCAACGAATTCATTAAGTAGTAATCAAAAAACTCCGGGGTTTTACCACGGAGTTTTTGTATATATTTAATTAATTAGATTCTGCCCATCTAAGCATTTTTATATCTTTATAGATTGCTAAAACTTCATTATATTTATCATATTCTTCTTCCCACAAGCTACCAGGAACCTTTTCAAAAGCATTAAATACTTTTTCAGCTTCTGTTAAATAAATAATTTGTTCTTGTGTAGACATTTTCTCATAATATTTTGCAAAATTATATAATCTATCTAAGATTTGGTTAGCTTCAATAAAGCCCCAGAAATCTTTAACATTCATTCCAAATAATTTAATTTGTAAAATAGCATATCCAACTAATGCAAATATTGCAAATACTAATAAATATAATAATGTAAATATTGCCATTTTTACCACCTTCTTCTTTAAAGTATATAAGTACATTTCTTTAGTACACTTTAATTATAACATATTTGTAACAAAAATGCAAATTTCTTGTAATATTCCTGTAATAATAATGTAACAAAATAAAAAACCACGGTTCAATTACCGTGATTTTTTATAATAGTTTTATTTCTTTTTCTCATCTTTTAAAACTTCTTTAATTGCTCCTAGAGAGCTTAATGCACTAGTTGCTTCAAATGGGATAAATACTTTATTTGCATCACCTTTAGCAACTTCTTCAAGAGCTTCTAATGATTTTAATTGAACAAGTTTGTCATCTGGTTTTGCATTTTTCATTGCATTATAAACCATTGCAATTTCTTGAGCTTTAGCTTCTGCAACTTGTTTTATAGCTTGGGCTTCACCGGCTGCTCTTCTTATTTGAGCTTCTCTATCAGCTTCTGCTTCTAATATTGCAGCTTCTTTTTTACCTTGAGCGATAGTAACTGCAGATTGTTTTTGAGCTTCAGATTCAAGAATTAAAGCTCTCTTATTTCTTTCTGCGTTCATTTCTTTTTCCATCGCATCTCTAATGTCTGCTGGTGGATTGATATCTTTAATTTCAACTCTGTCTATTTTACATCCCCATCTGTCTGTAGCTTCATCCAAAACAATTCTTAATTGATTGTTAATTCCATCTCTTGAACTGAATGTTTCATCTAAGTTCATTTTACCGATGATATCACGAATTGTTGTGATAGCTAGGTATTCAATACCTTTCTTTAAATTTTGAATTTCATAAACTGCTTTTGCAGGATCTGTTATTTGATAGAAAACAACAGTATCTATAGTAATTGTAACGTTATCTTTTGTAATAACTCCTTGAGGTGGAACGTCCATTGTTTGTTGTTTTAAACTTACAACTGAACGAACATGATCAAAGAATGGAAGTATAATTGTAAGACCAGCATCTGCAACTTTATAGAATTTACCTAATCTTTCAATTATATATACTTCAGCTTGTTTAACAATTTTAATCGACATAAATGCTATTATTAAAATTATAGCGATTATTGTTAATAAAAATGGCATAATAAAATCCTCCTTTTTAATATTTTCAGCATAAAGCTGATTTTTTTATGTAATTAATACTGATAACTAATTTTAATGGAAGTGTATAAAATACTTCCAAATCAACTAAACTACTATAATTATACTACAAAATTGGGAAAAAATAAATAGTTTGGTAAAAAATAGTTTAAATAAAATAAAAAAATTTTCAAAAAAACTATACAAATTATAAAAAGTAATGATATAATGACTAAGATTAAATATAAAACCGATTCAAAACTTGGAAAGGATGTTATTTAAAATGGGAAAAATATTTTTATTAGATGAGTTAACAATAAATAAAATCGCTGCAGGAGAAGTAATAGAAAGACCTGCATCAGTAATAAAAGAAATGGTAGAAAACTCAATAGATGCCAATGCTACCAATGTAACAATAGAAATTAGAAATGGTGGAATATCTTATATAAAAATTACAGATAATGGAACAGGAATTGCGCAAGATGACTTAGAAATAGCATTTGAAAGACATGCAACAAGCAAAATTAGATCTGCAAGAGATTTAAATAGTGTTGTATCTATGGGCTTTCGTGGAGAGGCATTAGCAAGTATTGCGGCAATTTCCAATGTAGAATTAACATCAAAAACAGAAAACCAACAAACTGGATATAGAGTTGTTGTCGAAGGCGGAGATGTAATAAAAAAAGAAGAAGTAGCTTGCCCAACAGGTACAAGCATTATAGTTAGAAATTTGTTTTACAATACACCAGTAAGATATAAATTCTTAAAAAAGGATTATACAGAAACTGGGTATATAGAAGATGTTGTAACTAGATTAGCTTTAATAAATCCAAAAGTTGCAATAAAACTTATAAATACTGGTAAAACAATAATTTCAACATCTGGTAATGGAAGCTTAAGAGATGTAGTTTATAGCATTTATGGAAAAGACGTTGCTCAAGGTCTTTTAGACGTTAACTATAGATACGAAGATGTTAGAATTACAGGTGTAATTGGTAGACCAGAAATAGCAAGGTCAAATAGAAGTAATCAATTATTTTTTGTAAACAAAAGATATATAAAAGATAGAATTTTAACATCAGCAACTGAACAAGCTTATAAAAATTTGATGGAAACAGGAAAGTTTGCATTTGTAGTATTAAATATAGAAATGTCACCGCAAAAAGTGGATGTAAATGTTCATCCAGCAAAATTAGAGGTGAGATTTGAAGAAGAAAACAAAATATTTAAAGCAATTTATCATGCAATAGAAGTAACATTAGAAAAATCAAGACAAACTACAACAATAGTTGATAACATTATAATACAAGAAAAAGCAGAACAAAAGCCAGAATATATAAGAGAAGAGATTCCTACACATAATGAAATTAAAAAAGAAGAAAAAGAAAGTAGACTAAGCTCTTTCCTTAATAAAAGAAAGAATAAATACGATTTTGGTAGAGGAAACAATATTATCGAAGCTTTATACAATGAAAAGAAAAATGAAGGATACAATAATTTTATTGCAAGTCTAGAAAATGAAGAAGTAAAAAGCGAAAAAGAAGATAATGTTGTTAACACATCAGATGTTTTACAAGAATTAAGAAATATAAATGAAAATATCCAAAAAGAAATCAGCAATGAACAAGCAAAAAAAGATGTTAGCAGTGAAGAAATAGTTAAAGAAGAAGTAGCTCATGATGAAATAATAGAAGAAGAAAGAAAGCCAGAAGAAAGCAGTTCAGAAGAAATGTCTAAATCTACACCAGTAGAAGAAAAGAACTTACCAGATGGTTCAACATACACTTATACTGGAGAAAACAAAGAAAAAATAGAAGCTCTTTTAAGACAACTTCATCCTGAAAAAAATAATGTAGAACCTAAAGATTCAGAAAATGATAAACCAGAAGAAGTCAAAGTTGTAGAAGAAAATGAAGAACAACAAGTTGAAAATGACGAAACAAAAGAAATAAAAGTTCCAGAAGAAAGCGACAGATACAATATGGAACATACTAGAGAAATAAAAGTTGCTGAGAAAAGTGAAAAATATAATATTAAAAAAGAACCAACAGTAGAAACATCAAGCAGTTTCAATTCAATGTATGAAAAACTATTTGGAACAAAAGTAATCCAAGATGATAACAAAGAAGCAGAAAAAGAAATTAAAAAAATAGATGCCATAGAAATCGTAAACGAGAATGTATCTTTATTTAAAGGAATTAAAGAATACAATAAGCCTATATATAAAATAATAGGGGTTGTATTTGGTACATATATAATAGCTGAAATTGAAAAAGAAATGTATATTATAAATGAGAGAGTTGCAAGAGAAAAAATAATCTTTGAAAAAATAAAGAAAAACTTCAAGGAAAATAATACTAAAGACTCTCAAATGCTACTATTACCAGACATTATAAACTTAACTTCAAAAGAAATGGAAGTGGCAAAAGAAAATATGAATATGTTTAAACAAGCTGGTTTTGTCTTAGAAGAATTTGGCGAAAACACTATAAAACTATCAGGTGTGCCATCAGCTTGCATACAACTAAATACAAAGGATTTGTTCTATCAAATAATTGAACAAATAAATACTGTTCCAAGAACAGATATACAAGAAAAAATCGATAAATTTGTTGAAAAAATAGCTGAAGAAATTGCAAAAAAAGAAAAGCCAATAGAAAATATTCAAGAAGTAGATAGTTTGTTAGAAAACTTATTACAAATGAAAGAACCATTTGTATATGTCCCTAATAAACAAGTCGCTTTAAAAATGAGCAAATACGATATTGAACGTAAATTCTCAAGAAAATAATTAAAAAAGAGAGAGGAAAGAAATATGCCAGTAATAGTAACACTAGTAATTGCAATGTTTTTAATTTTATTAAGTTGGACATGGCATAACATGGGAGAGGTTGAATCAAAAACAAAAATTGGTACAATAGTTTTTTCCCTTATTGTTGTACTTTGTGTAACTTTAGTATTATTCAATATTTCCAAAAATGGAGTGAACTATAACTCAGAGGAAAGTATGAATTATGTTAGAAATGTGCTTGTATTAGTGTTTACTATTATAAATGGCTTGATAATTATTCCACCTTTCGCTAAAACAATTGGAAGAGTCCATAATAAAGAAGTTTCTAAAGAACAAGCAACAAGACATATGGGATTTTTGATAATAATTTTTGTAATTGCTTTAATAATTGAGTGTAGCTATTTAAAAAGTGTTCAACAAGGAATATTAGATATTTATAATAATGCAATTCATAAATAATGGTTTGAAAGAAAGGGATAAAAATGCTTCCAAAAGTTATAGTAATTTGTGGACCAACAGCGTCTGGTAAGACAGCACTTTCGATAGAATTAGCAAAAAGAATAAATGGTGAAATAATATCATGTGATTCAATGCAAATCTACAAAGAAATGGATATTGGCACAGCAAAAGTAACTCCAGAAGAAATGGAAGGCATAAAACATTACTTAGTAGATTTTGTTTCACCAGATGAAAGATATAGTGTTGCAAGCTTTAAAAATGATGCTAAAAAAGCAATTAAAGAAATAATAGAAAAAGGCAAAACACCAATAATAGTTGGCGGTACAGGATTATATGTAGATAGTTTAATCTATGAAATAGACTATCCACAAATAGAATTAGATGAAAAATATAGAAACGAATTAGAACAACAGGCGGAAAAACAAGGTCTAGAAGAATTATATAAAAAGGCCAAAGATATTGATCCGCAAGCAGTAGAAAAAATAAGCGAAAATGATCAAAAAAGAATAATAAGAATTCTGGAAATTTACCATTCAACAGGAAAAACAAAAACACAATTAGAGGCAGAATCAAGAAAAGAACCAGAATTTGATTATAAAGTATTTGCTATAAATTGGGATAGAGAAAAACTTTATAATAGAATAAATAAAAGAGTAGACATTATGATAGAACAAGGCTTAATAGAAGAAGTTAAAAACATTAAACAAAAATATTCAAAGTTCCCAACAGCTATGCAAGGATTGGGATACAAAGAAGTAGTAGACTATTTAGAAGGAAAATATACAAAAGAAGAAATGATAGAGAAAATCAAAATGGAAACAAGAAGATATGCAAAAAGACAACTAACATGGTTTAGAAAAAATAAACAAACAATTTGGTTAAATGGAGAAGAAGACAAAGAAAAAAATGTAAATATTATAATTGAAAACTCTAAATAAGGAACAAATCAGAACACTAATGTTTTTAAGTGTTTTTGGAGGTTACAAATTGGAAGAAAAAATATATAGTAGTAAGAAAAAACTGAATAATAAAAAAGTCGTGTATGTGGCTTTAATACTTATAGTAATATATGTAATGTATGCCATTTTCTTATTAACAAATGAACAAGCCAAAGTATTTACAATAGAAAAAAGTAAACTATATTTAGAAGAAACAAATATTGGTTATGTTGTTAGAAATGAAAAAGTTATTAAGGGCGAAAACTACAAAAACGGAATGGAGCAGATAAAAACAGAAGGTGAGAAAGTCAGCGTTAATGAATCTGTTTTTAGGTATTACAGCCAAAACGAAAATGAATTAAAACAAAAGATTTCAGAACTGGATTCGCAAATTCAAAAAGCAATGCAGGAAAATGAAAATATATACACACTTTTAGATGTTAAAAATATTGAAAATCAAATAGATCAAAAGGTAGTAGAATTAAATAAGTTAACAGATAATTCAAAAATTAACGAGTATAAAAAAGAAATAAGCGAACTGGTTTATAAAAAAGCAAAAATTGTTGGAGAAAATAGTAAACAAGGTTCATACTTGAAGGATTTGATAAACCAAAGAGCAAAGCTAGAAACTAGTCTAAATTCGGGTGCAGAATATGTAAAAGCTCCAATGAGTGGAATAGTATCATATAGGGTAGATGGGCTGGAAGATTCATTAACTGTTAATAATTTAGATAGTTTAACAGAAGAATATTTGAATAATTTAAATCTAAAAACAGGAAAAATAGTTGCAACAAGCGATGAATGTGGAAAAATAATAGATAACTTTTCTTGCTATATTGTAACAACATCAGATACAGAACAAGCTAAAACGGCAAAAATAGGCGATAAAGTAAAAGTTAGAATATCTACAAATTCAGAAATTGATGCAAAAATAACAAATATAAAACAAGAAAGTGAAGATAAATATTTATTAGTATTAGAAATAAATAAAGGAATATCAGAACTATCAAATTATAGAAAAATATCATTTGACTTAATTTGGCTAAGTTACACAGGATTCAAAGTCCCTAACCAAGCAATAGTTGAAAAAGATGGTTTAACTTATGTAGTGAGAAAAAGAGCAGGATATGAGACAAAAGTACTTGTTAAAATATCTCAAATAAACAAAAAAGATGTTAAAAACGAAAAATATACTATAATAAGAAACTACAAATCAGATGAATTGCAAGAATTAGGATGGACTACAAAAGAGATAAATTCGTATAAAGGAATAGCACTATATGACGAAATAATTATCAATCCAGATGTAAGCAAAATAGAATAAATATTACAGAAATATTACAATTATATTAAAATTTGAAAACATTTTGAAAAAGTATTGACAAGTTTCGCAAAAAAGTAGATACTTATACCATAAGAAAACAAATGAATTTAAAAATATTAGGAGGTTTTTAATATGGCAGGAGCGCTAATGAGTAAGGTTTGGGATTTATTTGGTATGGATTCAGGAGAACCAGAAGAAATTGAAGAAGAAAACGTTGTAGATTACGAAGATGAAGAAGAAAACTATGAAGAAGATAGAAAATTATTTGGAAATCTTGGTAGAAAAAACAAAGTTGTTTCTATGCCACAAGCACAAGGAAGTTCAATAAAAATGGTTATTTCTCAACCAACAACATTTGAACAATCTGATGAAATATGTGGTTTCTTAAAAGAAAAGAAATCTGTAATAGTAAATCTTGAATATGTAAACAAAGATGTAGCTAGAAGAATTGTAGATTTTATTAGTGGTGGAGTTTATGCACTAGATGGATATATACAAAAAGTATCAAATTCTATCTTTTTAGTTGCGCCATCAAACTATGAAATTACAAATGAAATGGCTAGAGAAGAAATGAAAAGCAAACTTTCTGTTTCTTGGTTAAAAAATAACGGAGTAAATTAATCTGTTCATATAGGGTGGTTTGTTTTATATTAACAAATCTGTTTGTACCTTAGGAAAGGAAATAAAAATGATAACACCATTAGATATTGAAAACAAAAAATTCGGTAAACAAATGATGAATGGATATAACGTTGAAGAAGTTGACGATTTCCTTGATGATTTAACTGTAGATTATAGCAAAAATTACAAAGAAATTTCAGAACTAAAATCAAAAGTAGAAGAACTAAATGCAAGTTTAGCTCATTACAAAACAATTGAATCTACATTGCAAAATACATTGCTAATGGCTCAAGAAACAGCAGAAGAAGTAAAAAATGTTGCAAAACAAAAAGCTGAACAAATGGTAAATGATGCAAAAGCTAGATCAGAAAAACGTGTTAATGAATTAAACCAAGAAATTATTGAAAAACAAAAAGCTCTTGAAGATATTAAAAAACAATTTGATATATACAAGGCAAAAATGGAATCATTATTAATTGCACAATTAGAATTATTAAAAGATGTTAATAAAAATTAAATAATATTTTACAAAAGACTATCAAAAAGGGTAGTCTTTTTGTATTTTTGTGTACAAAATATTACAACTTTGCCAAATTATTACAGCAAAGTTAAATATATATTACAATTTTGTTAATTCTATTGACATTATAAAAAAAAAGAATAAAATAGTATCATAGGAGAAATACCAAATTATGAGAGTAATTAGCGGAAAAAATAAAGGCACCAAATTATATACATTAGAAGGGCTAAATACCAGACCAACATTAGATAGAGTAAAAGAATCTCTATTTAATATAATTAATTTTGATATTCCAGATTGTACATTTTTAGACTTGTTTGCGGGGAGCGGTTCAATAGGAATCGAAGCTGCAAGTAGAGGGGCTAAAAAAGTTATTATGTGTGAAAAAGCAAAAGACGCTGTAAACATAATAAATAAAAACCTAGAAAAAACAAAATTAACGGAACAGGTAAAATTATACAACAAAGATTTTGAAGACTGTATAAATATGCTAGAGGAAAAAGTAGATATAGTTTATCTTGATCCTCCATATAAAACAGATTATGCATATAAGGCTGCAAAGCTAATACTTGAAAGAGGTTTATTAAAAGATAGTTCAATAATTATTTTAGAAACAGATATTGAACAAATTGTTGAAAAACAACTAGAAAAACTAGCTTTAGAAGAATATAGCAAGAAAAAATATGGACGAGCACATTTATTGTTTTATAAATTAAAAAGTTAAAATTCGTTCATACAGTAAAGGAGAAACATTTATGGAAATATTTACATTATTAGAAACATTAGAGGATTTATTAGAAACAAGTAGAGGAGTACCATTTTCTACAAAGGTAATTATTAATAAAGAAGATGTTCTAGATTTAATTAAAGAAATAAGATTAAAATTACCAGATGAGCTAAAACAAGCAAAATGGATAAAAGAAGAAAGACAAAGAATTTTGCAAGAAGCTCAAAAAGAAGCAGATGGTATTGTTAAAGAAGCAGAAAATAGAATAATAGCAATGATTGACGAACACGAAATAACAAGAAAAGCATATGACCAAAAAACAGAAATAATAGAAACAGCAAATGAAATGTCAAGAGAAATATCAAGAGGAACAAAGGACTATGCTGATAATCTTCTAGAAAATACTGAAAATGTTTTAACTGAGACACTAGGAAAATTAGAAACAAATATGGGCGAAGCTTTAAAACTTATGCAAATATCATTGGAAGATACTTTAAGAACAATACAAAATAGTAGAAAAGAATTAAAATAGATATTCAAAAAGTCAAAATCTAAAAAGTCAAATTAATAGTGTATTTTTGGCTTTTTACATTTTGATTTTTTTGTTGTAAAACAATTACAATTTTACTGTGCGGAAGGAGAAATATAAATGGGCAGAAAAAGAAAGAAAAGAGTAGCAAATAAAGATAATTTAACAATAGTAATTTTAATAATAATAAGTGTACTATTGGGATTTTTAATATATACAAAATCAGGTGCAATAGGACAAGGGCTAAGTGAAATATTGGGCGGAATGATGGGGGTTTCAAGACTTTTCCTTCCAATAGGTATTTTAGGTGTTGCAATTAAATTAGCGTGTGCAAATAACGAATATGTTACATCTAAACTTGTAAAATTTGGAATAATACTAATAAGCTTATCAGTTGTAATGAGTGTATTCCAAATATCAGGTGGAGAACTTAATGCAAATAAAGAGTTAGGTGAAGCAATAAAAGACGCATATTACACTGGTTCACAAGGAAATGGCGGTGGAGCGCTAGGAGCTCTTTTAGCTATACCACTTGCAAAACTAATAGGAAATGTTGGAACAATAATAGTATTCATAGGTGTTGCACTTATACTAGCTGTAAACACATTTGGAATAAATCTTGCAGAAATGATAAGTCTTTTAGTTGAAAAACATCAAGATAAGGCTCAAGAAAAGCATGATGAAAAAATGGAAATGAGAGAAAAACAAAGAATAGAAAGAGAAAAACTAAGAGAACAAAGAGAAATTGAAAGAGCAAAAAAAGCAGAACTTTCAAAACAGGAAAGAGAACAAAGAAGACAACATTTAAAGGATTTAGAAATAGATGACGAAGAAAATCAGCCAGAACAAATAAAAATCAATTTTGGTGGAAAACTATTAAATGGAAAAGAAGATAAAAAACTTAAAAAATACAATCATGGTGCAGATGATTTAATGCCATTAGGAATGAACAAAAAAGAATCACATCCAGATGTAATAGAAAATAACTTGTTCAATCAAGAAGAAGAACAAAAAGAAGATAAAACAAAAGAAGTATTACAACTAGAACATACAATAACAGTAGAAGACGAAAACTACGAATATCCGCCAGTAGAGATTCTTTCAAGAGGAACAAGCAAAGGCTTAAAAGGTGGGGCAAAAGCATTAACAGACACAGCAACAAAACTACAAAAAACATTATATAGTTTTGGGGTTTCTGCAAAAGTTGAAAATGTATCTGTTGGTCCAGCAATAACAAGATATGAATTAAAACCAGCAGAAGGTGTTAGAGTTAGTAAAATTGCTAACCTAGCAGATGATATAGCTTTAAACCTAGCAGCAGAAACAATAAGAATAGAAGCGCCTATTCCAGGAAAACAAGCAGTTGGAATAGAAGTACCAAACAAAGAAAAACAAGCTGTACATTTAAGAGATGTATTAGAAAGTCCAGAATTTTACGATAGTAACTCAAAATTAACAGTAGCACTTGGAAAAGACGTTGCAGGAAATATCCAATTAGCAGATATAGCTAAAATGCCTCACGTTCTAATAGCAGGTTCAACTGGTTCTGGTAAGAGTGTTTGCATAAATACAATTATAACAAGCATAATATATAAAGCAAAACCAAGCGAAGTAAAACTAGTTATGGTTGACCCAAAAGTTGTTGAACTTTCAGTTTATAATGGAATACCACATCTATTAATACCAGTTGTAACAGATCCTAAAAAAGCTGCAGGAGCTTTGGCTTGGGCAGTTCAAGAAATGGACAATAGATATAATCTATTTGCATCAAAAGGTGTTAGAGATTTAGTAGGTTATAATAAAGCAGTAGAAAGAGATGGCGGAATCGGAAAACTTCCACAAATAGTAATAATCGTAGACGAGTTAGCAGACTTAATGATGGTTGCTGCAAAAGATGTAGAGGAATCAATATGCCGTTTGGCACAAAAAGCAAGAGCAGCTGGAATGCATTTAGTAATAGCAACACAAAGACCATCTGTTGATGTAATTACAGGTTTAATAAAAGCAAATGTACCTTCAAGAATAGCATTTGCAGTATCATCACAAGTAGACTCAAGAACAATATTAGATAGTATTGGAGCAGAAAAACTATTAGGAAAGGGAGATATGCTTTTCTTCCCAGCAGGTGCTTCAAAACCATCTAGAGTACAAGGGGCTTTTGTTTCAGATGATGAGGTTGAAAAAATAGTTGACTTTGTAAAACAAAATGGAACAGCTACATATAGTGAAGATATCCTTGAAAGCATAGAAAATAGCCAAAAAACAGATAAAGAAATAGCGATGGAAAAAGATAATGAAGACGAAACAGATCCATTCTTAATGGAAGCAATACAAACAGTTGTAGAAACTGGTCAAGCTTCAACATCATTTATACAAAGAAAATTCAAAGTTGGTTATGCTAGGGCAGGAAGAATAATTGACCAAATGGAAGAAAGAGGAGTTATTTCTGGTTACCAAGGAAGTAAACCTAGAGAAGTTCTTATGACACTAGACCGCCTAAATGAACTTAAAATGTCTACTTCTTCTGAAGAAAATGCTTAATTTATTCAATATGTAAAAATCGTTTGTCCTTGTTGTCGCGACCTCTCTTATTGAAGTAGGACAGGTCGCTCCAGAACTTCGCTTCGCTTCGCATTACGCGGACTGCACTTACTTTTTACATATTGAATTTATAAGAATTTTACAAAAAGTAGAATGAAAGGAGAAAAGCTTTGCAAAAGAAAAAAGAAAATTTTTTAGATAGAGTAATAAAGAAAAATTTTAATAACGAACTAGAGCATGTGCTAGAAAATAAAGCATTTGACGAAAACACAAAAAGCCTTCTCCTTAGTATTTTATATAAGCTAGAAACAGCATATTCAGACTATGCGCAAGTTAAGAAAGATGTCATGCCCAAAGATGAATTTTTACAAATAATAATAGATATAATTCAAAAAGACGTAGATAAAATAAATATTGTAAAAATGGGCTCAGAAGAAGCTAAAATACTGGAAAATAGAACATTCAAAATAGATAAGAAAAACAAAGAAATAACATGTTATCCAATAGAAAGAAAACTTTTATATGCACTTCTAAAAATAAGCAAAAAGGAAAAAATAATAAAAGACAAATATTTTGTAATAAGCAAAACAATATCAGACTTGTTAAATACTGGAAACAATATAAACATGGTTGAGCCAATGCGCGATTTCAATGGATTTTCTTGGGCAGTAGTAACAAAAGATATTGAAAGTATAGAACATAATCTAATATACCAAAACCTTAGAATCATGGCAGGAGCAGAGTTTTTAAATAATTGGATTTATAATAGAGAATCGATTATCGATTATTTTGAATTATTTAAAGAAAGGTTGGAAAAACTTTATGGTAGTAAGAAACAAGAAGAAGTAATAGATATTATTTCTAAGATTTCAGTGCTTTTAGAAGTAAAATATGAACCCGAAAAAACAAAAAGATTTCTTAATGGTAAAAGAGAAATAGAAAGCAGATTAAAAGAAATAAACAACAAAGAGGAATTTACAGTCAAATTAACAAAAGAAAAGAAAGAATTAAACAAACAAATAAAAAATATAGACACACTAGTAAGTGACAAAAAACTATTACAAGAAGAATACAAAAAAAGAAACGAAAAACTTCCATTAGAGAAAAAGATATTTAGCATGAGAGTTTTAGCGCAAATGCTAAAAGCTGAAAGAGTAAAACTTGAAACTAAAAGAGAAAACATAAACAAAATGCTAAATCCACAAAAATTCATGAAATATCAAAAAGAATTGGAAGAAAAATATAAATACATTCAATACATTGAAACAACAAATGTTGAAAATAAGATAACAGCCGAACTTTTAGAGTTTCAAAAGAAATTTTTAGAATGTTATAAAATAAAAGTAGAAAAAATAAAAACAAAAGAAGAGATTATAAATTGTATTATAGAATTAAGATATTATTTAAATGTTCCATTAACAAGAAAAAATAGAATAATAGAATTAAATCTATTAGCAACTCAAATACAAGAAGTAGCTCAATTACTTATAAATAAAGCAATACAAGAAAAAACTTTGGTTAATATATCAAATCAAAATGGTTTAAACTTTTACATTCTAAAAGAAATTTTTAAAACAAAAATAATAGATTTAGAAGGGATAAATATTGAATTAACTCAAGAAAACCAAAGATTATATCTTCAAATATTTGATGAAAAGGTATTTGACGAAAAGATTGATTTAGGCGACATTCGTCAATTTGACTTAAAACAATTAAATATTAAATTAAATAAAACAATTAAAGTTTTTAATATATAGAAGTGGAGCTACATATGTGGCTCCATAAAGAATGGAGGAAAATGAATGAAAATTACATTTTTAGGAGCGACCAAAACAGTAACAGGCTCAAACTATTTAGTAGAAGGAGCAGGAAAAAAATTTTTAGTAGATTGTGGAATGTGGCAAGGAAGCAGTGATCTTGAAGAAGAAAACTTGCAAGATTTTGAATTCAATCCAGCAGAAATAGATTTCATGTTATTAACACATGCACACATTGACCATTCTGGAAGAATACCAAAACTATATAACGAAGGCTTTAAAAACAAAATATATGCACATAAAGCTACATGCGACTTATGTGCTCTTATGTTGCCAGATAGTGGTCATATACAAGAAATGGAAATTCAATGGAAAAACAAAAAAAGAATAAGAAAAGGTTTAGAACCAAGAGAACCGCTATACACAGCAGAGCAGGCTGCAAGATGTTTAGAAATATTTGAGGCAGTAAAATATGATGAAATAATTGCTATTGATGAAAACATACATGTAAGATTTAATGATGCAGGACACATGCTAGGTTCAAGCATAATTGAAATCTGGGTAAAAGAAGATGGTAAAGAAACAAAAGTAGTATTTACAGGAGATTTAGGAAACAATGATATACCACTTTTAGACTCTCCAACAATGATTGACTCTGCAGACTATCTAGTAATGGAATCAACATATGGAAACAGATTACATGTTAGAAATGACGAAAAAGCAGAGCTATTCTTAAAAATAGTGTCAGAAACATTAGACAAAGGGGGTTCAGTTGTAATACCATCATTTGCAGTAGGTAGAACACAAGAAATTCTATATGAACTAAACAAACTAAAAGAAAAAACAGACGATGAAGAATTTCTAAAAGAATATGAAACATTGATGAAAGCGCCAGTATATGTAGATAGTCCACTTGCAATATCTGCAACAGAAGTATTCAAAGATAATACAGAATTATTCGAAGATGAGATAAAACAAGAAATACTAAGGGGAGATAATCCACTAGAATTTCCTGGGCTAAAATTCGCAATGACAACAGATGAGTCAAAAGCATTAAACGAAGACCCAACACAAGCAGTAATAATATCTGCAAGTGGAATGTGTGATGTAGGAAGAATAAAACATCATTTAAAACATAACCTATGGAATCCAAAAAGCACAATACTATTCGTTGGTTACCAAGCTCCAGGAACACTTGGATATAGCATAGTAAATGGGGCAAAAACAGTAAAAATATTTGGAGAAGAAATAGCTGTAAATGCTAGAATAGAATATATAGAAGGCTATTCAGGTCATGCTGACCAAGAATGGTTAATGAACTTTGTATATTCATTCAGAACAAAACCAAAACACATCTTTTTAGTACATGGAGAAGTAGAATCTCAAAATGTATTACAAGAAAAAATAATAAACGAAGCGGGAATAAATGCAGTAATACCAGACTTTGGTGAAACATACGAACTAAACGATGAAATCCCAGTAATAAACAAAATAGAAAGAAAAGCACCAGCAGTAACAATAAAAGACGAAGTGCTAAAAAGACTTGAAAAAGTTAAAAATGAACTTAAAGACATGGACGAATATGTTAAACAAGACATGGTAAACCCAGACCTAAAAGAAAGCGACATATTCAGAATAAACGAAAAAATAAAAGACCTAGAAAAACAAATCCTAAACGTAATCGAAGGTTAACACTTCACATTTTGGGACACTTACAAAAAGTTAAGTGACCTTTTTCAAAAATAGAAAAGCAAGAGTTGTAAACAAGAGCAACCTTGCTTTTTTGTTTCTTGCTCCTTATAACGCTATTGATATATTATATAAAAAATAAAATGAACATCTATAAAATGCTCTCTCTAAAAAATTTTTTATCAATTTAAAAAACATTAATGATTAATCTTATAACAAATTTATAGCATAAAGTAGCGAAAAATGCAATACTTATGATTAAATTTGTTTTATATAGTTAATTTTGCAAAATACTGAAATATCAATGTTTTTAGCAGTTTTAATTATCATTAATGTTTTTTAAGTTAATGATAATGGGAGGTATACAAATGAATTTATTTGAGAAAAACAAAGGAATTACGCTTATAGCACTTATCGTCACAATAATAGTTTTATTGATATTGGCACGGTATAACAATATCAGCAATAACAGGTAGCGAAAATGCAATGGAAAAGGCTACTGAAGCTAGAGAAAAAGACAAGCAAGGAACAGAATTAGAAGCTATAAAATTGGCTGTGGTTAATTCAATTGCAAGTGATTTAACAGGATTAGTTAATGTAGACACTTTAAAACAGGGACTAACAGGATTAGTAAAAGGAAATTTAGATGCAATTATTGATTCTACAAAAACAGAATGGGAAGTTGAAGGAAATACAGGGAGATTATATAAAATAGCTAATAATGGAAATGTAGAAATAGCAAGTACTGTAAATATTACAAAAGATGGTGAAATTGTAACAGAACTTTCATATAATAGTGATAATATAGAATTAAATACAACTACAATTCAATTAAATGCTACTCCTACACCTGATTTAACAATAAATTCAGTAATATGGGAATCTGAAACACCTACTGTAGCTTCAATAGATAATACAGGATTAGTTACACTAAAAGACAAAGGTTCAACTACAATAAAATTAACAGCTCAAACAAATGGTGGGGACTTTATAAAAACATGCATAATAACCATTGTTAAACCAATTGAAATAGGAGATAGTGTCACATATATCACTACTCATAATAATGTAACATTAGATAATTGGAAAGTATTTCATAAAGAAACAAAAAGTGGAACTGACTATACATGGATAATATATGGAGATTACTTACCATATGAGGCAATAGGAGTTGGAACAGGAGAAGGCCAAATTTCAGGATTAGCACAAGGAAACACAAATAATAACGGAAATTATTGTGTAAAAGGAACTGGTCGACAAGAGTTAATAGACGCTTTGACAACAACATCAAATTGGAATAGTTTGTTAATGGAAAGAAAAAACGGACAAACAATAAATCATAGTAGTACAACTGATATAAATATAAAAGCAATTGGTAGTCCAACTATTGAATTGTGGACAAATAGCTATAATGCAGGTTATACAAATGATTTATTATACATTGATTATGCAAATCCTGTTAGTGGTAAAACATATGATGGCTGGTATGTTTCTTTTGAAAGTCCAGCTACAAAAACTATTCAAACATTAAATATTGAAGCACAATATGATAAACTATATTTTCCACATAGGAAGGCTTGGAATGATTGTAGTGGATATTGGTTAGCATCTCCTTCTGCTTATGGGGATAGTAAAGTAGTATATGCAGCATGTGGAGGAGCTGTAGGAAATAATGGCAATATGGGAGGGAGTTCTTATGACAGTAATAAATATTCAATTCGCCCTGTAATCTGCTTACCATCTAGTGTATTCGAATAATTATAATAAGCCTAGATTATCTAAAAAATAATCTAGGCAATTTTTATTTTTCATTTTTTGCAAATATGCTCATTACAGGATTATATCTATTTATTTCATATATAATTAGTATATCAAAACATTTTGTTGGCGCCGACAAAACATCAAAGATTCCAAAAACTTTTTGGGACACTTTCAAAAAGTAAATTTGAAAAAAGCACAAAAAAGTGCTATAATTAAGGTAGATATGTAAAAAGGCAAAGTAAACGAAAGTTTATGTCGCAAAGCCAAAGGTCTAAAGGTTTAAATAAACCCAAGATAGCTTGGGTGCACTAATGAGGAGGGATTTATATGGAAAAGAAGAAAATAATAAAAATAGTCTTATTAGTGGTATTTATTGTATTAGTAATATTCTTAGGAATTATTATTAAAAGAATGATAATAATTAGTGACATAAGCAATAAAGTTTCAAAATATAAAGATAACAACAATCATTATGAAAAAATAGTAACAGATTATAATGGAGAATCCAAAACTACAAGTGAGTATTATTGTAAAGGCGATAATGCCGTAATGATTGTAGAAACTACAACAAAACAATCTAATGAAACAAAAAAATTAACACAATATTTAAAAGGAGAAACCTCTAATTCATATTTTGATGTAGGAACAACCAAACTAGCAGTATTAAATTCTAATGGTGTTCCAAGCAAAATGGAAATTATGAGTATTGATTATAATAATAGTTTTTGGAATTTATTTTACTTAGCACTAATTACACCAATAAAAACAGTAGAATACAATGGGAAAGAGTGTTATTTATTGGATTCATTTGAATTAAGACATTCATATATTGAAAAAGATACAGGATTAACTTTAAAAGCAATAGATGGACAAAATGAAAATGAATCAAGTTGTACATCAGAATATGAATATAATTTTGATGGTGTAGATGATGGCATATTTATTGAACCTGATATTAGTCAATATGAAGTAAAAGAAAATAATTAATTTGCAAACTTTTTGGGACACTTTCAAAAAGTTAAGCAAAATTAAAAAGCAAGAGTTGCAAACAAGAGTAACCTTGCTTTTTTTATTAAATCACCATTTTTTGAACTTTGGCCAATATTTTTTTATTTTGAAAAATTCGTCTAGAACTACTTGACAGTCAATATAAATCTATATATAATACAAACAAGAATTTGAATACCAACATATATAAAAGGAGGAAAAATATTGAAAAAACAAAACAATAAAGAAGTATCAATTCGTTCTAGTGCGGCAGAATACCTTACATATATTGCAGCAGTTGGAGATAATCCAGAATCAATAGAAGTTAGATATGAAGACGAAAATATATGGTTAACACAAAAAATGTTAGCAACAGTTTATGGTGTAGAATTGAATACTATAAATTACCATATAAAGAAGATTTATGAAGATAAAGAGTTAGAACAAGATTCAACTATTCGAAAATTTCGAATAGTTCAAAAAGAAGGAAATAGAGAGGTTTCAAGAAATGTTGCACACTATAATCTTCAAATGATAATAGCAATTGGTTTCAAAGTTGATAATGAAAGAGCGGTACAATTTAGAAAATGGGCAAATCAAATAGTTAAAGATTACACCATAAAAGGATGGGTAATGGATGAGGAACGTCTTAAAAATGGTGGTTCAATATTAACAGAAAAATATTTCGAAGAGCAATTAGAACGCATTAGAGAAATACGTATGTCAGAAAGAAAATTTTATCAAAAGATAACAGACATCTATGCAACTTCTATTGATTATGATAAAACAGCAAAAGCAACAATTAGATTTTTTACATCTGTCCAAAACAAACTACATTATGCAGTTTCTGGAAATACTGCTGCAGAAATAATATATAATAGAGCAGATCATAAAAAAGAAAATATGGGATTAAAATCATGGGAAGGAGCACCAAATAGTAAAATACATAAATATGATGTTGTAATTGCAAAAAACTATTTAGATGAAAAAGAAATAAAACAATTAGAACGACTAGTTTCAGCTTATTTAGATTTGGCAGAAATGCAAGCAATGAGGCATATTCCAATGACAATGGCAGATTGGGAAGAAAGACTAAATGGATTTTTACAATTATGGGACCATGAAATATTAAAAGATAATGGAAAAATTACTGCAGAAATGGCAAAATTACATGCAGAAACAGAATTTGAGAAATATAGAATTATTCAAGACCAAATTTATATATCTGATTTTGACGAGCTGATTTTAAAAACAAAAAAAGAATAAGGAAACTTTTTGGGACACTTTCAAAAAGTTAAGCAAAATTAAAAAGCAAGAGTTGCAAACATAAGCAACCTTGCTTTCTTTGTTTCTTGCCCCGTATATTACTAATAATATATTATGTATAAAAATTATAAGGAGGTAAGAAAAAATGGCACAAAATGAAGATATTTTATTTGGCCAATGCTGTGATGAATGGCTAGAATTTAAGAAAAATCTTGTAAAGGAATCATCTTATTTTAACTACAAATTTACAGTAGAAAAAAACATTAAACCAGTTTTAGGGGATAAAACCCTAGCAGAGATGGAAAATTATGACATGAACGAATTTATCAAAATAAAAAAAGAACAAGGAATTACAACGACATTAAAAGAAATCCTTGTAAGAGTAAAATCTATATTTAGATTTACACAAAAGAAATATGGAAGGCGTTTTGATTTTGAATTTCATTCTGGTTATATTCCAAGAGTTCAACGTTTAGAAGTCTTTACAGAAAAAGAAAACAAAAGATTATTTAGATTTTTAACTACAACAGATGATATAAGAAATATTGGTGTTTTAATTTGCCTATATTCCGGCTTAAGAATTGGTGAAATATGTGGTTTAAAATGGAAAGACATAGATTTGGAAGCAAAAGAAATATCTGTTGAAAGAACGGTTCAAAGACTATATACAGGTAGGGGAGTAAAGTCAAAAGTAGTTGTTACTTTACCAAAAACAATAAAATCATTGAGGCAAATTCCAGTTTCGAAATGTTTGGTTAGCTTTTTAGAAGAAAAGAAAAAACAGTACGATTCAGAGTGTTATGTAATAACTGGGAACAAAGAAAAATGTTTTGAACCTTTTACATATAGATATGTATATAGACAAGTTCTAAAAAAATGCGATATACCATATAAAAAATTTCATACATTGCGCCATACATTCGCGAGCCGTTGCATTAAAGTTGGAATGGATGTAAAATCTCTATGCGAAGTACTTGGACATAGTAATATTACAACTACTATGAATATTTATGTTCATTCTAGTTATGAGATTAAAAAAAAGTACATAGATAGGTTGTAGCCTATCTATGTAAGTGATTTTTATTAAAGCTTTATTAAATTGATAATTATTCATTTATTATCCAGACATTTAAATTTTCATCATATGTAATAGATTTTTTCAAAGTAACAACAGGTCTAACTCCTTTTGTTCCACTCCAATCTTCATAAAACGATCCATTCTTGGTTACATAACAAAGATACTGACTTCCTACAGTATATTTAGTTGCTAACCAATATTCAGGTTTACTTTTGCTGGTATAGTTATACTGAGTTAGTGAATTTAAATAGAATAAATCCCAGTCCCATATATTAGTATTATTATTTCCTGTTGATTCTTTCCATTCACTAAAAGCTGTTTCTAGTTCGGGTTTTGTCATACACTTTACAGAATTTGCTTGATTTGTTTTGAATATTGCTCCTGTGGTTTCTTCTGTTTGTTCTAAATCTCCTACTGTTATTTTTGAAAAGAAACAATTACCACTTCCCTTTTTTAATACTATTGATTCAAAATTATTCTCTAGTCCATAAGCCATTCTAGAGTATGTATCTATTGTTTCATCATCTTGTAACCATTCGTCTTCGGAAGAAGGAGAAAGCTTAATAGGAATTCCCGTACTTATTATTTTTACTTGAGTATAATTTCCATTTTTGTCTTTTGGACCAACACTAAATATTCTCCAACCATCACCATCATTTGAAGTAAATTCATATTTAGAATACATATCAACATATCCTACATTGTATTGTATATATTCTCCTATTGGTTTTTTATTGTTTTCAACTTTTACTGCACATTCTGCTGTATCACCATTAGAACAATTTACAGTAATAGCTTCTGTCCCAGCTTTCTTGGCTTTTATAGTAGCACTCATTCCATCAGCAGAAGGTGTTATATCAATAATATCTGTACTATCACTCCAAGTTAAATTACCGTCAATATCAATTAATCTTGCATTTATAGTCTTTTCCTCGTAAGTATCTCCTTCAATAGTTAATGTTAAAGATTTGGGTGTTAATACTAACCCTGTTAATTCATTTACTATTGAATTTTTATTTATTTCATAAACTTTACCTAATGTACTTGTTACAACCCAAGGTCCATCTCCAATTATTACATCTTCCGGATTTTCTTGAATTAATCCGTTTAATCCTGATTTTAAACTTGTAATATCTACAAATCCATCTAAGCCACTAGCAACTGAATTAACAACAGCCAATTTTATAGCCTCTAATTCCGTTCCTTGCTTGTCTTTTTCTCTAGCTTCTGTAGCCTTTTCCATTGCATTTTCGCTACCTGTGATTGCTGATATTGTTATACCGTGCCAATATCAATAAAACTATAATAGTAACGATAAGTGCAATCAATGTAATTCCTTTGTTTTTCTCAAATAAATTCATTTGTATATACCTCCCATTATCATTAACTTAAAAAACATTAATGATTAATCTTATAATAAATTTATAGCATAACAATGCGAAAAATGCAATACGTATAATTAAATTTGTTTTATGAATTCAATTTCACAAAATCGTTGAAATATCAACATTTTTAATACTTTTATTTATCATTAATGTTTTTTAAATTGATAAATTTTTTTAGGGAGAGTATTGTATAGATGTTCTTTTTATTTTTTTATAATAATTTTAAAAAATAATAAAAAAAGCAATTACAGCATGTGAAAATAGCCAAATATCAATAACTCAATGTTTTTCCCAAGTGGGAAAAACATCAAAAATGCCTAATGGCAGGGAAAAAAGTTAAGTAAAAAAATCTCAAATAACCATTGAGATTTTTTTTTATTTGGTGTAGAATATGTTGGAAGATAAACAAAAGAAGGGTGGAATAATTAGTGACTAAAGAGAAGAAAAGAAATAATAAACGGAATAACTTTAATAGCATTAGTTATAACAATTATTGTTCTTCTAATACTTGCTGGAATAACAATAAATGCTTTAAGTGGTGGCGATAATGCACCAGCAAAAGCAAATGAGGCAAAACAAAAAAATGATATTGGAATAGCAAAAGATCAATTGTCAATATTTGTTCAAAATGCTAGTATGGAGGAATATGCAAATATATATGTAGATAATAATGAAGACGTTAAATTGAGTGACTCTTCAACTACAATAGGGCAAAGAGTAATAAATGCAGCATTAGAAAAATATGGTGAACCTCAACAAATTGGATGTGCTACAATGCAAGTAATGCAACCAGAAGAAAAAGAGGATGCTATTGTAACAATAAATACAAGAGATTTTACTCAAACAGGAAGAATAACTTATGATGGTGGCATATTAGTATGGGATGATTTAGATCAGGCGAATGTAGAAATAGACGTAGAAACAAATCCTGACTATTTCACTTATTCAAGCGTAGATGCTGATGGAAATGTATCTATAACAGGATTATCAACTGGAGAAGGCGGAGGAGTGGAAGCCTATAATAATAATGATGAAAATGTTCTTAATTTGGTAATACCAAAGAAGAATAAAGATGGAAATACTATAAATCAAATATCTAATAAGGCATTTAGTGGCAGAAATAAAATAAAAAAACTTGTAATAGGTAATAATATAGTGAATATTGGGTCTGAGACTTTTAAAAGTTGCACAGCGCTTACAGATTTAACTGTACCAATTGGAATGAAAAACCGGAAGTAGTGATGGATTTGGATCAGCATTTACAGGATGTACGGGAATATCAAAAGTAAGACTAACACTTGGAAAGAATACAGAAGTAAATTACTCAAATTGGGGGCCTAATAAAAATTATTATGCAAATAATCCATGGTATATTTCAACAGTAGAAAATCTAGAAGTGAAGATAGATAATGGAATAACAAGAATACCAGATTATACATTTGCAGGATGCGATAATATAAAATCAATTAGTATACCCAAATCTGTAACAGAGATTGGAGAAGGAGCATTTCAAAATTGCTCAAACCTAACAGGAAAATTAACAGACATAAGTAATGTAACATCAATAGGAACTAAAGCATTCAAAGGATGTGCAAAAATATCAGGAAAGATAGTGCTACCAACAGGAATGAGCGAGATAAATGAAGAAATTTTTAGTGGATGTTCAAGCATTGAGGAAGTTGTAATACCACCTAATATAATAAAAATAGGAAAAGAAGCATTTAAAAGTTGCACATCACTTGCAAATTTAACTGTACCGATTGTAATGAAATACGGAGAAAGTGATGGATTTGGAACATCATTTACAGGATGTACAGGAATATCAAAAGTAAGACTAACACTTGGAAAAGATGGAAATGGCGTAGGAACAGATTATGATACATGGAGTACATACTCATATTATTATAGAAATACGCCATGGTACATTTCAACAGTAGAAAACCTAGAAGTAACATTAGATAATGGCATAACAAGAATACCAAAATATATATTTACAGATTGTGATAATATAAAATCAATTATTATACCAAATTCTGTAACAGAAATTGGAGATGGAGCATTTAGAGGATGTTCAAACATAGAAGGAGAATTAACAGACATAAGTAATGTCACATCTATGGGAGAAGATGCATTTAAGGGGTGTGCAAAATTATCAGGAAAAATAGTGATACCAACAGGAATGAGTGAGATAAATGAAGAAACTTTTAGTGGATGCTCAAGCATTGAGGAAGTTGTAATACCACCTAATATAATAAGTATAGGAAAAGAAGCATTTAAAAGTTGCACATCACTTACAAATCTAACAGTGCCAATTGTAATGAAAACACGGAGATAGCGGAGAAAAAGATGGATTTGGATCATCATTTACAGGATGTACGGGAATATCAAAAATAAGATTAACACCTGGAAAAGATGGAAATGGTGTAGGAACAGATTATGATACTTGGAGTACATACACATATTATTATAGAAATACACCATGGTATATTTCAACCGCAAATCCAAAGCAAATAATAATAGAAAAAGGAATAAGCAAAATAGGTTCAAATACATTTAAGAATATAACAAACACCACATATTATTATGTTGGAACAAAAGATGAGTGGAATTTAGTAGAAGGAACAGAAGATATTACTATATCAGACGAAAACTTTGAATATAGCGAATAATAGCAGTTAACATTTGGGGACACTTTTAAAATGTGAATTAACTTTTTGTAAGTGTCCCAAAATGTGAAGAGACTTTTTGAAAGTGTCCCAAAAAGTTAAGCAAAAAAATCTCAAATAACCATTGAGATTTTTTTTTATTTAGTGTAGAATATTTTTGGAATTAAACGAAAGAAGGTAATTTAAAATGAGTAAATATTTAAACGAAGCAATTATAGGAAATCAACAAATTTTAGCAACATTTTCAAGCAAGGGAGAGTTACAAAGGCTTTATTTTCCTACAAAGGATAATAGGCAATATGTTAGCTATTTTCATGCAGGGGTGCAAATTAATGAATCTGATTTAATTTATTTGCATGATGATATAAACAATAGCTATAAGCAATATTACGAGCCAGATACAAACATTTTGAACACAGAGATTACAAATTCTTATTTTAATTTGAAAATTTTGCAAACTGATTTTGTGCCAATTAAAGAAAATGTTTTAATAAAAAGATATACTTTTATGAATGTTGGAAAAATAGATCTAGATGTCAACTTTTTCGTACATTCAGAGCTTTTGTCTGACAAAAACAACCATGTTGGAACTATGCAAATTGACAGGGGAATGATTCAATATGCACACGATTTCGCTGTTTCAACTTTTACAAAACAACAAAAGATCTTTACACATCAAATAAATGGAAGTATTGAAAAAATAAAAAGATGCGAAATAAGTGACAAAGATTATATTGGAATGTCAAAAGATGCAAGCATGGGCTATAAGATAGGGAAAATTGCTCCAAATGAGAAAAAGGAGTTTGACATTTATGTTTTAATAGATGAAAACAAAAATCCATCAGACATGGAAGATGAAGTTGATAGAATTACTCGTTTAGATGTTAACAAAGAATATTCAAATACAAAAAATTACTGGACAAAATATGTAAAAAATCATAATGGATTAAACCTTAAAGAGGGCAAAAATTCTTATGAAAATAAGATTTGCGAGATTTATAAAAGAAGCATTTTGTTATTCCCACTTCTTTCAAATCCAGAAACAGGTGGAATGATAGCTGCTCCAGAAATTGACGAAGACTTTACAAAATGTGGAAGATACGCATATTGCTGGACAAGAGATGCAGTATTTGCTACAAGAGCCTTAGACATCTTAAAAATGGATAAAGAGGCTGAAAAATTCTACAAAGTATTTTGTAAAAAGACACAAAGTAAAAATGGAATGTGGGAGCAAAGATTCTTCACAGATGGTCGTTTAGCACCATGTTGGGGATATCAAATAGATGAAACAGCAAGTGTAGTTTATGGCGTTTATGAACACTATCAATATACAAAAAATGAAAAATTCTTAAAGTCAGTATTACCAATGTGCGAAAAGGCTGTAGACTTTTTGAAAAAGTATTCAAAAGACTGGCTTGGCTTGGTAGGAAAAGATGAAAGAGATAAAGATGTTGTTCAAGAAGAAATAGAAAACACATATAAAAAAGAAGGACACAAATACCATGTAAGCTACGATTTATGGGAAATGTGCGAAGGAATTCATCTATATTCAATAGCAAGCATATATTCAGCATTTGAAAGCATGATAAATATATATATAGTTCTTGGAAAAGACGTTTCAAACTTTGATAACAACAGGTTAAAAGAAGAAAAAATCAACAAAAATAAGAAAGAATTAGAAAATCTAATTTCAGGTTTGAAAAAATACATAAATGAAAATTTATATGATGATGACAAAAAATGCTATGTAAGAAATACAGAAGACAAGAAAATGGATATAAGCATTTTAGGAGCTGTTGTTCCATTTAATGTGTTCAAACCAAAAGAGAAAAAAGTGTTAAACACAATCGAAAGAATAAATATGAGCTTGAGAACATATACTGGAGGATACAAAAGATTTGAAGGTGATCACTACAACAATGGAGAACCATGGGTTATAGCAAATCTTTGGATGACACTTTATTATATAGAAACTGGAGAAAAGAAAAAGGCAAAAGAAGCTTTTGATTTTGTAGTAAAAACAGCTGGAAAACATAGTTTACTAGGAGAACAAGTAAATAACGAAACATTAAAACCAAACTGGGTGTTAGGCTTAGCATGGTCACACGCAATGTTTATAACAGTATTAGAAAAATTATATAAATAAAGGGTGATGAGTATATGAAAAAAGAATATGATGTAGCAGTAATAGGAATGGGGCCAAGTGGAGTGTTTTTAGCATATGAATTGATTCAGTTAAAAAAGGCTAAAAACATAATTTTAATAGACCAAGGGAAAAGAGTTGAAAAGAGAAATTGTCCAATAGAAAAAACTGGCAAATGTTTAAAATGCAAACCAAATTGCAACATAACAAGTGGTTTTTCAGGTGCAGGAGCATTCTCAGATGGAAAATTACTATCTTATCATTTATCTCTTTATAATGAAAAAGAGGAAAACATATACTTAGGAGGAAATGGTGGGTCATATATAAAAAAATATATGACCTATCAAGAAATAAAAGATTTGCTTTCTTATACAGATGATGTGTACTTAAAATTTGGTGCAGATGTTAAATTAGAAGGAATGGAAAACAAGGAAGAAATAAAGGAACTTCAGGCAAAAGCTAAAAAAGAAGACCTAAACTTAATTGATATTCCAATAAGACATTTAGGAACAGAAAAGGCACATGAACTATATAAGAAAATAGAAGATTATATAGAAAAAGAAGTCGAATTAAGATTTGAAACAACAGTAAAAGATATTTTAATAGAAGACGGAAAAGCCAAAGGAGTAATAGTTCAACCATCAAAGGACAAAGAAGCAGAAGAAGAAATTATTTATGCTAAAAACGTAGTATCTGCAGTTGGAAGAAAAGGCGCAAAATGGCTTGAACAAATGTGTAAAAAGCATAAAATAAAGTCAGAGCTTGGAAACGTAGATATTGGAATACGTTATGAACTTCCAGACAAAGTAATGGAAAAAGTAAATAAATACATGTATGAAGGAAAAGTAATTGCAAGACCGGAACCATTTAAAGATAAAGTTAGAACATTTTGCCAAAATCCTAGTGGATTTGTTGCTGCAGAAGTATATGACAATGGCTTAAGCTTGGTAAATGGTCATTCATACAAAGATAAAAAAAGCACAAATACAAACCTAGCAATACTCGTTTCACATCACTTTGAATACCCATTCAAAAAGCCAATAGAATATGGAATAAATATTGCAAATAACCTAAATGAATTGGGAAACGGAAACATAGTTGTACAAAGGCTTGGAGACATTTATAGAGGAAAGAGAACATGGCCGGAAGAGTTAAAAAATAACTCAGTAGAAGCAACTCTAAAATCAGCAGTACCAGGAGATATAACATTTGCACTAGGTTATAGAACAATGACAAACATATTAGAATTCATTAGGAAAATGGATAAAGTAGTAGAAGGATTTGCACATCCAGATAACTTGCTATATGGTCCAGAAATCAAATTTTATAGCAATGAATTAGTAGTAGATGAAAAATTCCAAACAAGTATAGAAAACTTATACTCAATTGGAGACGGAGGCGGACTAACAACTGGACTAATGATGGCATCATGCTCAGGAGTCCAAATGGCTAGAATATTAGATAAAATAATATAACTCGAGTAACCAGTTAACAAATTGGGACACTTTCAAAAAGTTAAGATATGACTTAACTTTTTGAAAGTGTCCCAATTTGTTAACCTTGTTTTTGGGGAGTGTCCCAGAATTCTAGGTTTTAAATTAAAACAGCACCCAAAACTAAAATCCCCAAATTATCTTGATAAATTTCATTAAATTGACTTATAGGAAGCGGGTTTTGACCAAGCCCGGCTTCTATAGTATATCCTGGCCTATTATAATTTTGAATAAACCAATCTTTGTAACCTGCAAAACTAGAATTAAAAGGAACATCTTCAACAGAATAGCCACTTACAACTGCAAATTGATTAGCAATATCAAGTCCGCGAGGAGGATTAATATTTTGGAAATTCCAGTAAATCTCTTGACCTTGAGTGTGGTAAGCAATAGCTAAACTAAAATTATGTGAGAGTGTAAAATTATAAATTGCAAGAGCTTCAGGTTCGGTTAAAGGACCATAACCAACAAAATCACGTGGTGCAGGAGATGTAAAACCTTGAGCATATTTAATTTGTCTTGCTTGGTTCCAGCCAGCAGGAAATTGCAAATTCAAATCAACTCCGCCTAGCATTTGCTTTCCAACCAGTTGGAAAAGGAATGGAAGGATAATTATTAGCAATACTCCTAGCCATTCTATAAGCAGGAGAAGAAGTAGGAAAAGCACTAGTTGCAATATTTACACCATCAGGATTAACCATTGGCATAATATAAATAGAAACAGAGTTAAACAAAGTCCTAACATTATAGCCAAACAAATTAGAATTATTAGAATATGCAACTGCATAATCCTCAATAAACTTCATAAGTAAAGGAGCAGTAATCCATTCATTACCGGTGAATTGCTCCAGAATAAAAAACTTGCTTTGGACCTCTTCCAAGTTTCATAACATAAATATTATCACCCAAAATAGAATTACCAACAACTTGCAAATTCAAAAAAGGATACTGCCTAACCAAAGCAGTCAAATCCCTTCGTAGAATTCTTGAATTATAAGTAACAGTAGTATCAACAATACTCATAAAAATCACCCAAACTATAATATGCAAAAAGTTTAAAAAATTCTATACAAAATAACAAAAACGTGTTATAATAATTATTACATGGGGGTGTAATGGTTTCGACATTATACTAGAAGTAGGAATAGCAAGTAGTGGATTCTCGTTGGCCACTTAAAAAACGAGAAAATAAATATAAACGCTGATAATAATAGAGAATTAGCACTAGCTGCCTAGGTGCAGCTACACTTTAACTTAGCTCCCCACAAGCTTTGTTGAAGTGCCGATTTTGTGGGAAACAAAACTACCTTTGCTTCTAAGGTAGTGGGTATTTTAAAAAGCTATATCTAAAATTAGCCTGTTTGCCGGCGAATTTTAGATGAAAATAAAAGACAAAATAAACTTGTAGAAGTTCTTGTGGAAGGTATAATGGACAGGAGTTCGACTCTCCTCACCTCCACCAAAAATCACTTAAAATCATCTTATATTAAATAAAATACAATGATGAAATCAAAAGATACATATATTATTTTTGATTATAAATATATGATGTATGGGGATTTTATGGATTAGGAGTAAATAATGGAAAAGAAGATTGCAATAAGATTGTTTATAGTATTAATAGTAATGGTTTTGGGTATAGTAATAGGCTATATATGTTGGGGAATGAGTACATTAAGCAGTACAACTGAAATTGATTTAACTAAATTAACTATAGAAGAAAAATCAAAATTAATAGAATATAACTATTTGGAATTAGCAAATTATCCTAAGAGTTTAGAGTTTATAAAACTAAAAGAAGAGTCAGAAGTTAGAGAAACACAATATATAATTACATTTTCTGTAGATAATGTAGAAAAAGATTTATATAAAATTGAAAAAGATAAAATAGGGATTGCAGGAGAAAGTTCAATATTTAAAATAGAAGAAAAAGATAATAAAACAATATATGAATTTAGAACTAATTTTACAAGTAATACAAAGGGATATAAATGGAATTTTATATCTGATTTAATAAGAAAATATGAAAATACTAATTCATCTACAACTAAAATGAATGAAAAAGAAAAATTAAAAAAAGAATTAGTTGATTATTTGGTGGTTTATGATATTTTTCAAAAAGAAGAATTAAATGAAGAAGAATTAAAAATATATAATAAAACAAGATATAAAATAAATAGTTTAATAGAAAGATTAGAAAAAAATCAAAGTAGTATCCAAATAGTAATGGAAGAATTTAAAGAATTAAAAGAAATAGCTGTTGAGAAAACATATAATCCAGCTAAAGAAGAATTACAAAAACAATTAAACAATTATATAGTAACTTATAATATAATGCAGAAAGGTGCAAAAGATTTTGAAGAAATTCAAAAATATATTGATAAAGAAAATAAATTAAAAGCATTACAAGAAAGATTAGAACAAACTGAAAATCAAAATGAGATAGAAAACATAAAAAGTGAATTTGAGGGTATTATTGACTTTTAATATAGGATTAGATGTAAAAATCTAATCTTTTTTTAAAAAAGTGTAACCTTTTCTAAAAATAAGTCATTATAAAAGTGTAAGATATCTTATAAAAGGAGAAAGAAAATTGAGCAAGGAAGTTATAGAAAAATATATAATAAATGAAAATTTAGATTTAGATAAAATAGTAGATGACTATTCTTCTTATGTTAGAACGATAATAAATAATGCAGTTGGAAGTAATTTGAATGCAGAAGATAAAGAAGAAATAGTGTTAGATACTTTCTTTATTCTATGGAAAAACTATAATGATAATAAAAATATATATGTTTTAGATGCTTATATTGCAGGAATAACGAGAAATCTTATAAAGGAAAAATTAAGAAAACTACATTATACAGTTGATATAAGCAATTATGAAAACATAATTGAAATGGAAGAAAAAGAACTATATGAAGAAGAAAGAGAAGAAATAGCTTACTTAGAAAATAGTTTGAAAAATTTAAAAGAAATAGATATCAAAATAATAAATCTATACTACTATTCTTCTAAATCCATAAAAGATATAGCTAACGAATTAGACATTTCGCAGTCTAATGTAAAAACCAAACTACATAGAATACGAAAAAAACTACAAAAAGAATTAAGTAAAGGAGATATCTTGTAATGAATGAAGAATTAAAAGAAAAATTAAAATTCAAAATAGCTATATCTCAAATGAAAGAAAAGGAGAAAATGGCTACGAATAAAGACAAAAGAAGAATAAGTAAATGGATTGGAATTGCTGCTTGCTTGGTATTTGCTACAACAGGAATAGTATTTGCAAAAGATATAGGTGCTTTTTTCTCAAATTTATTTGGTGGAAATTCAAGTGATGGTGTACAAACAGCAGTAGATAATGGATATGTAGAAAAAGCAGAAACACAATATATTGAGGCAGAAGGAATGGAGATTTCAGTAGATTCATTTTTAGTTGATGATTACAATTTTGATATGAACTTAAAAATAAAATTAGATAATAGATATGATATAAATGAAATGAGAAATTTACAACCACTTGATATGAGAGTTGTTGATGAAAATAATGAAATAGTATTTCTAACTAGCGAAGCGGATAAAATGATAGCTGAAGAGAATAAAACAGCAGGAACACCAAACTATCATCCTTTATTTTGGGGAGGATATGGTATGAATGGAGATATTATTAGTGAAAATGAAATAATGTTCCATTTAACAGCATATGGTTCAGAAGAGCATAAATTTCCTAAATCTAAAAAAATATATGTAACATTTACTAAAGTTGTAAATAGAATTGGTATGGATGGCTCATTTAAAGATGCATATAAAGGAGATTGGAGTTTTGAATTAGATGTACCAGAAGAAATGTATAATAGAGAATTAATAATTTATAAAGTAAAATCTTGTAGTGATAATAAAACAAAGGTAGAGAATGCAACACTTTCAAGCACAGCGTTTAAAATAAGTATTTCAGAAATCACAACAGATAAAATTGATTATGAATTATTAAATAAAAGACCACCTAAAAAAGTAAGTGATATGATTGCATTGCAAAAAGAATATGTTGAAAATTCAAATGGAAAAAGATTTGAAACTTCTCAAAGAAGTGATGGAGATGGAGGATATAGTTCAAACTCAGATGACAACAAAATTACAAATTACCATCAAACTTTTAATTTAACAAAATTTGATGCGACAGATGAATTAAAAGTTCATATCTTTACAAACAAAGGTGAAGAAATAGTAATTGAATATGAAAGAAGTAAATGATGTATTTATAGATTTTAATGAAAAAACTATAGATAAAATGCGTTATATCAATAAAAAAATTGCATTTAGTAATAAAATATGTTATAATGTTATTGACAGAAAGTTAAACTAATGTTACAATTTTGTTACAAAAATATAACGAAAGCTGGAAATATTACAATAACATTAAGTTTGTGTAATATTAATTGACAAAAGAAAATAATATTTATATTATATAAAAAGATTAAGAGCCGAAGCCCTTAATCATCTGTCGTTTGATTGGAGTTCTCATTCTCGGTGTGGACTTCAATCTTTTTATTTTTGCCTTGAATTTTAATATATGTATGATAGCCAATAAAAGCTAATAAACATATTATTAATCCAAGAGCTACAATAATAAAACCCACTCCAAGAAACTGTACAGCCATTGCTGCAATATCCATTTCACATTCACCTGCCTTTCGTTGCAATTAAGTCGAGACTTAGTTGCATGATAGTAACAACTAGGGTTACATCAAATATAACAGCTAGTCGCTACTTAATACAACTGAGCTGTCATAGGTGAATGGTCAAACGATAATCATAATATAACAGATATAATAATCATAGTCAA
Organism: Clostridia bacterium; assembly: GCA_017613275.1. Classification (GTDB taxonomy): domain Bacteria; phylum Bacillota; class Clostridia; order TANB77; family CAG-508; genus CAG-269. The sequence continues at coordinate 124,083 of JAGAED010000003.1, forward strand.
GAAAAAAGTCGAAAAAAATAGAATAAAAAAATTCATGAAAATTAACATAATATAGTATGATGAATGATGTGTCTGTTGAAGATAACTCTTTTAATAAATATTGGAAGGAAAATAGCTTGCATTTGATGTGTTATTGTGATAAAATTTATGAAAACAATTAGTGCTAAAAAATATAGGAGAAATTAAAATGAGTGAAAAAGTATTACCAAAAACACTACCAGGATTTATGGAGTTATTACCAAACGAGCAAATACTATTTAATGAAATGATGGACAAAATAAGAAAAGCATATGAAAGATTTGGCTTTTTACCATTAGACACACCAATAATAGAAAGTTCAGAAGTGCTTCTAGCCAAAGCTGGTGGCGAAACAGAAAAACAAATATATAGATTCAATAAAGGAGAAAATGACTTATCATTAAGATTTGACTTAACAGTACCTTTATCAAAATACGTTGCAAAAAACTTCAATGAAATAAGCTTTCCATTTAGAAGATATCAAATAGGAAAAGTATATAGAGGAGAAAAAGCACAAAAAGGTAGATATCGTGAGTTTTATCAATGCGACATAGACGTAATAGACAAAGACGAATTAAGCCTATTAAATGACGCAGAAATGCCAAGCATTATTTATTCAATCTTTAAAGAACTAGGATTTGGAGATTTTACAATAAGCATAAACAATAGAAAAATATTAAATGGTTTATTTGAAGCGGTAGGGCAAAAAGAAAACTCAGTAGAAATTCTTAGAATAATTGATAAAATCGACAAAATTGGAAAAGAAAATGTTGTTAAAGAACTTGCTGATCTAGGAGTAGAACAAGATAAAATTGATGTAATAATGAACTTTATCTCAATTACAGGAAGCATAGAAGAAACAATTAAACAATTAAGAGATTTAAAAATTGAATGTGAACTATTCCAAAAAGGTGTAAATGAATTAGAAGAAGTTGCTCAAAACATTGCAACATTTGGAGTTCCAAGAGAAAACTACAAAATAGATTTAACAATAGCAAGAGGGCTAGATTACTACACAGGAACAGTTTATGAAACATTTTTAAATGAATACAGAAACCTTGGAAGTGTATGTTCAGGTGGAAGATACGAAAACCTAGCAGAATATTACACAGATCAAAAACTACCAGGAGTAGGAATATCAATAGGATTAACAAGATTATTTTTCCAATTAACAGATAAAAAAATAGTAGAAGTTGGAAACAATTCAATAGCAAAAGTATTGATAATCTCAATGGTAGATAGTTTTGAAAAAAGTATAGAAGTAGCAACAGAACTAAGAAATGCAGGAATAAATACACAAATATATACAAACAAAGGCAAAATAAAAAATCAATTTAAATATGCTAATAGACTAAACATTCCTTATGTAATTGTAATAGGAGAAGACGAAATAAAAGAAAACAAAGTGGCTCTAAAAAACATGGAAACAGGTGAACAACAAACAATTACAATAGAGGAAGCAATAGAAATAATAAAATAAAAAAATCCTTCATCAGAAGGATTTTTTTGTCGTTTTATTGCTTCTTTTGCTTGTTATATACTGGAGTTTGTGATAAAATGTACCGTGGTAAAAAATAGAAGGAGAAGGGGACGTATATGAACAAGTTAACTAAAATAATTGCAACATTATTAACTATTATAATAATGTGTTTAACCATCATGCCTAATATAAGTTTAATGGCTGAAAGAGTTGAAGAAAGCCAAATAAACAATGAAAACAAAATAGAAGGCAACGAAGAAAAAGAAAGTACAGATACAAATGAAGAAAATAACACACAAACAGATATAGATGAGTCAAAAGAAGAGCAGAAAGAAACTGAAGAAAACGATGAAGAAAAAACAAATACAGTTTCAAAAGAAATACTGGAAAAGAAACCAGAATTAGAACCTGAAACTAATATAGAAACTGCAAAAAAAGTAGCAGTAGACGAAAATAGTATTACATATCAAATAAATAAAAATACATACAAAAAAGTCTATTCTGCATATCCAAATACATATGTAGACGAAGATGGTAATACTAAAGAAATAGACAATACATTAATTAATGAAAACGATACCTACACAAATTCAGCTAACAGCTTTGATGTAACACTACCAAAAAACGAAATAAAAGAAGACAAGCCAATAACAGTTGAGAACAACAATCAAAAAATAGAGCTAATACCAACAGAAGGAGATTTTTCACATTCTGTTGCACTAAAAAATGCTGTTAGATACAACAATGTTTTTGATGGTATAGATTATCAATATACTTCTTTGAACATTTCATTAAAAGAAGACATTATATTAAATAAACAAGTTGAAAAAAATGAATTCATATATAAAATCAAAGCAGATAATAATTTGAATTTCAAACAAGAATCAAATTATGTAATAGTAACAGATGCAGAAGGAAATAGGGTTTATACAATAGAAGCACCAATAATGGAAGATGCAAACCATGAACTATATGCAGGTTTACAAGTAATTTTAGAAGAAAAAGATGGAGAAAACTATATAAAAATAATAGCAAATAAAGAATGGCTAGACGCACCAGAACGTGCTTACCCTGTAAAAATTGACCCTACAATAACAGGAAATCAAAATCAACACACTTATTTTGTTCCAGTACAAGAATATGAGCCAAACCTTGAACTTGGAAACATAAACTATACATATGTAGGATACGATAACGGAAAAGCAACAGGAACAGGCGGTTCAGGACATGGAATAGTAAGAATTTACTCAAAAATAAATATGGGGGATATTCCACAAGATGCTGTAATATCAGAAGCAAGCTATACTGTATATCAAAGGTCAACATTTTATAAAAGAGCAAATAGCACAGGTACTAGAGGAGAAATGGGACTTTATGCTGTAACACAAGACTGGAGAGGAAATATGTCTTGGAACAATCAACCATTTGACGGACAAGAATTTATAGACTCACACCAAATACTAGATAATGCAGGATACATAACATATAATATTAGAGATTTAGTAAATGACTGGGTACAAGGCACTAAACCTAATAAAGGTATATGTTTAAAAATGATATCTGAAAATACAATGCAATGTGAACTAATTGGTTCAGCAGCAGCAGGAAACACATTGAATCCAGCGTGGGCACCAACATTTTCTATTACATATGTAGTACCAGATGCAGTGGATGAAAATTTAGGATTAAATTCATTAACAATAAATCTTAGACCAATGACAGAAAAAAACATAAGTGGAAAACTACAATTTGATGGTGTTTTTGCAGATGGAATATCAAAACCAGGAACAATAGTAAATTACTGGATAAATCCATTCGAAGGATTTATTGGAAGAACACTTGCATTTGAGAGATACAGATTCCCAAATAGTGAAGGATTCGAAACAGCATTTCCAGAAGCAAATAAATATAAAGATAAAACAAGCAACTGGCAAACTGATGCAATATATACAGCTCCACAATATAACAGACTATACAAATTCCATGCACAAGCAGTTGATAGTCAAAACAATACATCGGAAGAAAAAACAAGCGATAGTTTTATTATATATCAAGTTAAGCAAAGAGATACATTACCATATATTGCAAATTATTATGGAGTGCCATTAAAAACAATAATGAGGGACAACAGAGTGCAAGATACACTTTTAGTTGAAAACAATACATTGTTTATAAGAAATCCAAATCAAAATGCAGAAAATCCATACAATCCAGCACCTTTAACAGATGGACAAAAGAAAGAAATAGATGGTGCATTAAGAGGAAGACACCTACATTGTGAATATGGATATGAACCTATAAACCTAAATACTGGAAACTTCTATATGTCAAAAACTGATGCATCAATTCCAGAAATAAACAACAACTTCACAATCACAAGAACATACAACTCAACAAATGAAGGCTACAATTCAGTATTTGGTAGAAATTGGGACTTTGAATACGCAGAAAGTATAAGCAAACTAGAAGATGGAACTCTAGTATATCAAAAAGGAGATGGAAAAACATATCATTTTGAAAACGATGGTAATGGTGGTTTTACAACTCCTTATGGTACAAATTTAAAAATAAAAGAAATAACTTACAATGTTGAAGGAGACTCAGAAACAAGAGTAAAATATGAAATACAAGATGGAACAGAAGAAACTAGAAAATTCAACAGCTATGGGTTACTAGAAAGTATTATAGACAAACAACAACATGAAACAAAAATAGAATATAATGCTGAACTTGAAATAAGCAAAATAATTTCTCCAACTGGTAAAATATATAAAATAACAATTCAAAACGGAAAAATAACAAAAATACAATTGCCAAACAATGCTATATTACAATACGAATATGATGAAAACAGCAATTTAGTTAAATTCATAAATGCAGAAGGAAATGCAGAAACATACCAATATAATGAAAAAAATCAAATGACTGCATGCGTTGATGCACTTGGAGTTACAGCTGTAAGAAATGAGTATGATGACCAAGGAAGAGTAATAAAACAATATGATGCCAAAAATCAAATGGTTACATTGCAATATGAAGTAGGCAAAACCATTGCAACAGATGGCAATGGAAACCAAACAGCATATTATTACGATTACAGACATTACACAACAAGAGTAGAATATCCAAATGGAACTAACGAACAAAAGCTATATGACCAAAATGGAGACTTAATAAGATATAAAGATAAATCAGGAAATATTTATGGATATGAATATGACAGCAATCACAATCAAACAAAAATAATCAGAATAGATGAAGCAATATCAACAATAGAATATAATGAACAAAACTTGCCAACAAAAGTAGTAGATTTTGATGGGAAATATGTAGTACACGAATATGATTCTAAAGGAAACATAATAAAAACAACAAATAATGCTGGAATAACAAATCAATATACATATGATTCACAAGATAGACTAGTAAGTAGAACAGACCCAAACGGAAACACAACTACATATACATTTGATGGTGCAAATATCACATCAATTACAGATGCAAACGGAAACACAAGCAAAATATACTACAATGCAATGAACCAAGTAACAGGACTTGAAAACGCAAAAGGCGAAATAAAAAGAATAACATACAATAAAAATGGAGATAAAACTCTAGAACAATTCCCAGATGGTACAACAAACTCTTATGGATATGATGCAAAAGGAAGAATGGTATCAACAATAGATGCAAAAGGAAATAAAACTGAATTCCAATATGATGAAGCAGACAATGTAGTAAAAGCAATAAAACCAGATGGTGGAATAATAACAAGAAACTATGATGCAAACAAAAATAAAACATCAGAAATAGACGAATTAGGAAGAACAACAACATATCAATATGATTCATTAGATAGACTAATAAAACAAACAGATGCAAACGGAAATGAAACAAAATATGAATATGATAATTCTAATAATATAACAAAAATAACAGATGCATTAGGACACAGCACACAAATGAAATTCAACACAATAAATAATGTAATGTTAGAAGAAACAGATGCAAACAATAACACAGCAAAATACGAATACAACATCATTGGGTTATTAACAAAGAAAATAGATAAAGACGGGCTAGTTACAGAATATACATATGATGATGCAAACAGAATAAAAGAACAAAAATTACCAACAGGAGAAAACATAACATATACATACGACAATAATGGTAATGTGCTAAAAATAGAAAGCAATTCTGGAAGAAATTATACATACGAATATGACAAACTAAACAACATAACAAAAATAATAGACGCATTAGGAAACGAGCAAACTATTTCCTACGATGCAGGCCAAGACATAAAAGAAATAACAGACGTAAATGGAGAAATATCAAAATACACATACGACTCAATGGGAAGAGTTAAACAAGTGCAAAATCAATTAAACAACATAGAAAAATTTGCTTATGATGCAAATGGAAATCAATCACAATATACAGACTTTAATAATAATAACACAAAATATGAGTATGACAGCTTAAACAGAATAAATAAAAAAATTGATGCACTTGGAAATACAACAAAATACGAATATGATAGTATAGGAAATCTTGTAAAAGAAACAGATGCATTAGGAAACACAATCCAAAGCGAATATTCGGTAAACAACCAATTAACTAAAGTAACAGACGCAAAAGGAAATGTTTACAAATTAGAATATGATGGAGTAGGAAACAACACAAAAATAATAGATGCCAAAGGAAACGAAACTATACTAGAATATGATAATGAAAATCAATTAATAAAAACAACAAATGCTCAAGGAACTGTAACAAATTATGAATATGATGCAGTTGGAAGAATTACTCTAACAAAAGACAGTACAGGAAATAAAATCAATTATAATTATGATAAAGGCAGACTTGTAAAACTAGAAGACAACATCGGAAGAACAATAGAATATGAATACGATTTAGCTGGAAACATAATAAAAATAAAAAACTATGATGACACTGTAACAAAATATGAATATGACCTATTAAATAGAATGACAAAATATACAGACCCAGAAGAAAAAACAACAACATTTGAATATGATAAGCTAGGAAATCTAATACAAAAAACAGATAGTACTGAAAGAATTTGGAAATACGAGTATGACAAATTAGGCAACATTAAAAAGTCAACAGATCCACAAAACGCAGTAACATCATTTGAATATGATGCAAATAACAATTTATTAAAAACAATAAATCCATTAGGAAAATCTAAAACATATACATATGATGCTTTAAACAGAATAACAAACATGTTAAACGAAAACGAAGCGGAAACCCAAATTGGATATGATGCACTAAGCCAAATAACATCAGTACAAAAGCCAGAAGGCGGAATAATAACAAGACAATATGATGCAAACAAAAATCTAATAAAAGAAATCGACGAATTAGGAAACGAAACAAAATATTCTTATGATGAATTAGATAACCTTGTACAAGCTACAAATCCAAATGGAGCAACAACAAATTATGAATATGACGTAATAGGAAATATTACAAAAATAACAGATGCATTAGGAAATGTTACAAACAACAAAGTTGATGCAAATGGACTATTACAAGAAAAAACTTTAGCAAATGGGGCAAAATACACATATTCATACGATGAAGCAAAAAGATTAACAAAAGTATCTGCACCAGAAGGAGTAGAAAGAACCTTCAAATATGATAAAGCAGACAACATAGTAGAAGAAATAGATGGCAATGGAAATAGCACAAAATATGAATATGACATAATGAAAAGACTAAAAGGTGTAACAAATGCAAATGGAAATAAGACAAGCTATGAATATGATGAAAAAGGAAACTTATCTTCTGTAGTTGATGCCAAAGGTGCAATAACAAAATATGAATACAATATAGTAGATGAACTAGAAAAACAAGTTGATCCAACAGGTGTAGTAACAACATTTGAACATGATGTTTTAGGAAACGTAACAAAACAAGATAGGTCAGGTGGAAAAGTTACAACATATGAATATGACAATGTTGGAAACCTAGTAAAATCAACAAATGCGCTAGGAAATAGCAAACTATTTACATACAATAAAGAAAACCAATTAACATCAAATACAGATGAATTGGGAAATAAAAATACTTATAAATATGACTTAAAAGGTCAATTAGTAGAAGTAACAAACGCAAATAATGCAAAAAAATCATACACATATGATGTAAATGGAAACGTGTCAACTACAACAGACGAGCTAGGAAATATGAAAAAATATAGCTATGACTTGTTAGATAGACTAGTTCAAGTAGAAGATGAAAAAACACATAAAACATCATATAAATATGATAGCGTAGGAAACCTAACAGAGCAAACAGATGCAAATGGAAACACAACAAAATACAATTATGACCAATTAAGCAGACTAAAACAAATAACAGACGCAAAAGGAAATGTAACAACATATAATTACGATAAATTAAGCAATTTAAAAGAAGTAATAAAACCAGACGGAAAGAAAATAAGCTATGATTATGACAAAATAAACAACCTAATAGCAAAAGGTTCAGAACAAGATAAAACTGTTAACAGCATGTACAGCTATGACCCAACAGGAAAACTAGTAGAAATGTATGACAACATAGGAAATACATCTTATGAATATGACCAAGTTGGAAGAATATCAAAAGTAACAATACAAGACGGAAAACAACTAGAATACAAATACGACGAGCTAAGCAGAATAAGTGAAATTGTTTACCCAGATGGAAAATCAGTAAAATATACATATGATGTGTTAGACAACCTAAAAACAGTAGTAGATAGAGATGGAAACACAACTACTTATGAATATGATGCTAAAAACAGAGTAATAAAAACAACAAGACCAAACGGAAGCTATACAACAATAAGTTATAATGAGCTAGATGGAGTAAGCAAATTAGAAAACAACACAGCCGAAGGAATGGTTTCATCATTTGAATACAAATATAATGATAAAGGACAAATAGTAAAAGAAACAGCAACAAATAAAGAAGTAAAATCAGTAAAAGAATTTGCTTATGATGCAAAAGGAGAGCTAGAATCATTTGTAGAAAACAGAAATGGAGTAATGATATACACAACATACTCTTATGATAATGTTGGAAATAGAATAAGCAAAGAAGTAAAGAAAACAGACCAAAATGTAAGAACAAACTATACATATAACGAGCTAAATCAATTAACAACAGAATCAGAAGAAGGAAAAAATGATATCAAATACAGCTACGATGCAAATGGTAACTTAGTTGAGAAAAACGATGGAGAAAGAACATTAACATATAGCTACACAGTAGAAGACAGGCTACAAGCAGTAAAAGAAGGAAATCAAATATTAATGGCAGCAATATATGATGGAAATGGAGATAGAGTATTCACTTTAAGACCAAGCAAAAATCCACCAGCAGAGACATTAATAAGAATGAACAATCCAAAAACAGGAGACGACATAATAGTCTACATAGCAATATTCGTAGCATCAATAGTAGTAATAGTAATGTTCAACTCTAAAAACGAGAAAGTAAAAAAAGCAGGAATTGGATTACTAACTGTACTATTAGTAGTAGGAAGTGTAACACTAATTTCAATAAACAGCAATAAAGAAAATGAAAGCTATACTCCAATCGTACCAAACAAAAAAGAATCAAGACAAATAAACGAAAACATGATATTCATACCATTTGGAGTAAACGAAAGCGACCAAAACAGATATGAATTAACACAATACATAAATGATGTAACAACACAACACACACAAGTGTTAATGGAATACAGCAATGAAAGCGGAATAACAGCATACAGCTATGGAAATGAAAGACTAACATATGAAACAAATGGAGAAAGTTATAAATATAACTATGATGGAAGAGGAAGTGTAGCAAATCTACTAGACAAAACAAATACAAGTGTAGTAGAATATAATTACCAACCATTTGGAGAGACAGAAATCTTAGGCGCAAAAGCTAACGAACTAGAAAACACATACCAGTTCAATGCAGAATCAACAGATGCTATAACAGGACTACAATACTTAAGAGCAAGATATTATGATTCAAAAACAGGAAGATTTACAAGCGAAGATACATATTTAGGAGAAATAACAGACCCACTAAGTAGAAACTTGTACTTATATACAAAAAATGATCCAGTAAACTATGTGGACCCAAGTGGACATATATTTGAATCAATAATGAAAATGGCAGATACAGTAAAAGATTTATACATAAAAGCATCAGAAGAAGCAATAAAAAGAATTGAAGCGGCAAGTCTTATACCAAACTCAGTGAGAACTATGGCAACAACTGCAATAAAAACACAAGTTTCTAAAACATTAAATAAATATGAAAATAGGAAGAGTACAACAAAACCAACAATAGAGACAGTTATAGAGAATATAAACAAAAATGAACCAGCATCACCAGTAAGACAAGCAGCAATAAACCAAAAAGTAGAATATGCAAAAGCATTAGAACAAAAAATAAAAGAATGCAGAAGCTTAAACACTATGGAAGCAAATCGAATAGCAGAAGAGCTTGAATACCAAATGAGATTATTGTGTGATGATAATCTAGATAGAGTGGATGTACAAAAGTCAGCAGAAAAAATAACATCAATAGTGATGGAATCAGTACAAAGAAAAATGCAAGAAACAAGTGATACAGGCTTTAGTGCAGTTGTGGGATTTGCATCAACATTAGTGCTAGATACAGTGGAATTTGCGGGAGGAATGTTGTTTGCAACTAGTTATGCATTGCAAGGAAAAAATCCAGGTGAAGGATATAGTCTCTTTAGTAATAGAGTGGTAAACCCAGTAAGAAATCTAATAGAAGAAAATATACCAGATAAACAGGCTTATAATGTTGGAGAAATAGCAGGAAATGTAGTTGAAATTTTTGAAGCAGGAAAAGGTATTTACAAGATAGCTACAAAAGGAATTCCTCAAATTAAAAATATAGTTAATATGTTTCCGGAAGGAGGAAACGGAGGAACAGCAGTATTATCAAAAACTTTAGCAATTGTTGGAGAAGTAGCAGAAAGTGTTACAACTGTTGGAGTAGTGGCAGGAGGAACAGCAGCAGAAGTAACATTTGCAGGAAAACTTGGAGAAAATATACAGGAATTTTCAGCATCAGGTAATGGTGGAAACGAGACAGGAAAGACAACTGGGGGAAAGAATGAAAAAATAAAGAATATCAATAATGAAAGCAAGACTAATGATATTAATAATAGACTTATTGATGGTTCAACTATGAAAACTGACGAGGTTTTGGATTTAGCAACCGATTTTCTTGGCGATGGATATACAGAGCCAATTAAGGGGAGTGGTAGATACGTATCCGAAGATGGGAAAAGAGTAGTTAGAATGGGAGATAATGATATACTTGGTAGACATGGAGGGGGTTCACATGTTAATTTTGAATTATTGGAGCCAAATCCATCTAAGGCAGGAAAAATGCAAGTTATTAAAGATATTCATATTTATTTGGAGGATTAAAAAGATGAAAGTAATATTAAATATTAATAAGTATAATCCACATAGTGGTGTAATACTTAATTGGGAAGAAAATTATAAAATTGAAATAAAAGAGGAGCATGGAGAAATAGTAATATCAGCTAATAAAGAAGGTTTATTATCATTAGCAAATCATTTTGCTAATTTGGCACAAGATGGTATCCCTGTAGGAAGTCATATTCATTTGGATCAGTATAATTCTTTAGAAGAAGGTTCATGCGATGTTATTTTACAAAAAATATGATAATAAGTGGAAATAGTAGAAGTATATGTAGCCACTAAATTGGCACGAGGAATATTGAATTTAGTGGCATTTAGGGACGTGTTTAAATTGCACTATATGCATTTTAAATGCGTCTTGCTTTAATTAAACCTACTAGACAAAACAAATACAAGTGTAGTAGAATATAATTGCTAATAATTTGGAAAGAATGCTGTAAATGGAACGAAGACTATAGTTACTGGAATCCCAATGTCCTCAGCAGGAGGAGAGGCGACACTAGTAGCAACAGGAGAAGTAGCTGAAACCGTTAAAAACGTTGGAGTAATAGCAGAAGGAACAGCAGCAGAAGTAACATTTGCAGGAAAACTTGGAGAAAATATACAAGAATTTTCAGCATCTGGTAATGGTGGAAATAAAAATAATGAATATGGTGAATAACAATTTAAAGATGGTGTTGACATTGATCTAAGAGGAAAAAAAGGATTGGAAGAAGCATTAAATATGGCTTTTGAAAAAACTGGTGTTCCAAAAGAACAGTTTGAAGTGACGAAATGGGGAGTTGATAAAAATGGAAAGTCTTTCCCAGTAGAATATAGAGCCGCTAATGGAGCGGAAGTAAGTGTTGATTTGGGACACTTAGCCGAAAGTGGAGCACCAACGGTTCCTCATGTTGGATGGCAGACTGGTGGAAAGAGAATTAATGGAGGAGGACAAAGAGGACATATTTTTGTTGATGAGGTTCCATATAATAGAGGAGGAAGATAATGATTATTAGTGAACAAATAAAAGAAGAACTAGATATAGGTGGAAAAAAGTATGCTTTTTTAAATGAACAAGAGAAAAAATATATAATAGAGACAATAAAAAAATTATATATTAATGAAAATAAAAAAGGTTCATTCGTGTGGGAAAAATTATCTGAATTTAGAATAAAGCAGGATAGTGAAGCGTGGGAATATATTAGCGATTTTGTAAAAGAAGAAACTTGTATAGTTTTTTTTAATACAGAAGATGATAAAAATATGATTAAATTATATTCAGGTAAAGATTTAAAATATATGCTTGAAGAAACATATGGATATGAATTTTATGTTACAGATGAAGAATGCACATATTTGATTTGTTTTAATCATCATGATATATTATATACATGTGGTAGAGCGATAAAATGGCTTGAGTTGCTCTAAAAAGAAATAAACATATAAAGGTGTAGATTTGATTTACTAGTCTACGCCTTTTACAATATATAGTTATATGATATTCATACCATTTGGAGTAAACGAAAACGACCAAAACAGATATGAATTAACACAATACATAAATGATGTAACAACACAAAATACACAAGTGTTAATGGAATACAGCAATGAAAGCGGAATAACAGCATACAGCTATGGAAATGAAAGACTAACATATGAAACAAATGGAGAAAGTTATAAATATAACTATGATGGAAGAGGAAGTGTAACAAATCTACTAGACAATACCGGTGCAAGTGTAGTAGAATATAATTACCAACCATCTGGAGAGACAGAAATCTTAGGCGCAAAAGCTAACGAACTAGAAAACACATACCAGTTCAATGCAGAATCAACAGACGCTATAACAGGACTACAATACTTAATAAAAACCAAAACATGGAGGGGCTATGAAAGAAAAAAACAATAGCAAAATAAAAAAGGCAACAACCGCAATAATAATTCTAATATTAACCTGTATAATGATATTTTCAGGAATAAAAATAATAGAATGGATAAACGAAAACAACAACAACAAAAACATAATGTCAGAAATATCAAATGCTGTAACAACTGAGGACAATACAGAAAATGCAAACAAGTATAATGTAGATTTTGCAAGCCTAAAACAAAAAAATTCGGATACAATTGCGTGGCTTAAAGTTAATGGAACAGAAATAGAATATCCAGTTGTAAAGACAACAAACAATGATTACTATATGACACACAGCTTCGACAAGAGCTATAACAGTAGTGGTTGGGCGTTTATGGATTACAAAAATAAATGCGATGGAACAGATAAAAATATGATTATTTATGGACATAATAGGCGAGATGGCAGTATGTTTGCGACCCTCCAAAATATACTTACAGAAGAGTGGCAAAGTAATTCTGAAAATTTCAAAATACCATTTATAACAGAAAACGAAAAAGCAGAATATCAGGTCTTTTCGGTATATAAAATTGAAAAAGAAAATTATTATATTACAACAAATTTTGAAAATAACACAGAATTTCAAAAATTTATTGACAAGATTAAATCAAGAAGCGAAAAAGACTTTGGAATAGAAGTTACAGAAAATGACAATATTTTAACTTTATCAACATGTGCAAATGATTCTAGATATAGGGTAGTATTGCATGCTAAAAAAATAATTTAATTATAAAATGCTTGCATTTGAATTATATTTATGATAAAATTCAATGGTAAAATTATGTTAATAAACCACGAGGGGAGTTATTTATGATAGATTTTAAAGAAGAAATTGCAAAAACAATTTGTAATATAACAAATAATGAAAAAGAAGAAATAAAAGGATATATCGAAGTACCAAAAGACACAAAAAATGGTGACTTCGCTTTTCCATGTTTTAGTTTAGCAAAAACACTAAAAAAAGCTCCTCCAATTATTGCAAATGAATTAAAAGACAAATTAGAGTATGATTCAAATGTAATAGAAAAAGTAGAAGTTATTGGAGGATACTTAAATTTCTTTGTTAATAAAAATATCTTAATAAAAGAAGTATTAGAAAAAGTCTCAAAAGACGAAAAAATAACAGTTGGTGAAGGAAAAACAGTTCTTATAGATTATTCAGCACCTAACATTGCAAAACCATTCCATATAGGACACTTAAGAACAACAGTAATAGGTGGAGCGTTATATAATGTTTACCAAAAATTAGGCTACAAAGTAGTTGGAATAAACTATTTAGGGGATTATGGAACACAATTTGGAAAACTAATTGAAGGTTATAAAAGATGGGGGTCAGAATACGATTTATCTGAAAATCCTATTGATAAATTAGCAGAAATTTACAAAAAAATAAATGACCTAGCAGAAGAAGATGAAGAAACATTAGAGGCTTGTAGAGAAAACTTTAAATTACTTGAAAATGGCGACGAATACTGTGTTAAATTATGGAATGAATTTAAAGATTTAAGCTTAAAGGAATTCCAAAAAATTTATGATTTATTAGGTAGTAAATTCGACTCTTGGGATGGAGAAGCTGCTATGGCAACAAGAACAGATGAAGTAATAGACATACTTACTAAAACAGGAAAATTAGTAGAGTCAGAAGGCGCAAGAGTAATAGATTTAAGTGATAAAGGAATATCAACTCCATGTATTGTCTGCAAATCAAATGGTTCAACAATTTATGCCACAAGAGATTTAGCAGCAATACTATATAGATCAAGAACTTATGATTACGACAAAAGTTTATATGTAACATCATATGAACAAAACTTACATTTCAAGCAAATTTTCGAAGTTGCAAAATTACTTGGTATAGACGAAAAATATACAAAAGGCTTAGAACATGTATCTTATGGTATGGTTAGACTTCCATCAGGTAAAATGTCAACAAGAAAAGGTAACTTTGTAAAAATAAAAGACTTGTTAAACGATACAATAGAAGAAGCTAAAAAAATAATAGAAGCAAAAAATCCAGATTTAGAAGACAAAGAAGAAGTTGCTAAAAGAGTCGGAGTAGGTGCAGTAATATTCAACAACCTAGTTACAAGCCGTGTTAAAGATGAAATATTTGATATAAATTCTATGCTTAATTTCCAAGGAGAAACCGGGCCATATATACAATACACATATGTTAGAACAAATTCTATTTTACAAAAAGCAGGAAATGTTACAAACATAAACGATTTAAATGTTGAAGTATTAAGTGACGAATATTCACAAAATGTGATAAAACTACTAGGAAATTTTGAAGACATATTAGTTCAAGTAACAAACAAAGAAGAACCATCAATTTTAGCAAAATACCTAATAGATTTAGCAAAAGCATTTAGTAGTTTCTACAACGAGAACAAAATAATTGGAGAAGAAAAAACAATTCAAGACGCAAGAGTATTTTTAACATATTGCGTTGGAAAAACATTAAAAGAAGGTGCAAAACTTCTAGGAATGCAAATGCCAGATAAAATGTAAAAAGATAGGTTAACTTTTTGGGACACTTTCAAAAAGTTAACCTATCTTTCATCGTCTATTTCATGTTTTTTTTCTATATTAGAAAAAAATTGCAAAGAATTATCAAGCTTATCACTATAAGACATAATAGCTTTTTTTCTGAAATTCTCATCCAAGTCATCAATTCGTCCATTTATAATTTGATAAGCATTGTAAATAATATTATTAAATTCCTCTTTTTTCATATCAGATAAAACATTTTTATGCTCATTTAACAAATATTGTAAAAAATCAGCTTTCTTTTTTAAAATATTTTTATAATTACTCATAAAAATCCCTTCTTATGCTTAGATTATATCAATTTTATGTAAATTTGTCAACTTTTAAAAAAATACTTTATGAAAAATTGGAAAAAACTTGCATTTACAAAAAATTCATAGTATAATAGAAAAAGCGTAATAATAAAATTAAATAGAAAATTTTTAAAATGAGGTAGAGAAAATGGAATATTTATATATACTAAGAGATGCTTTAGTATGGATTTTAACAATATTTTGGATATACCAAATAGGAATAAGCTTATGCTCACTTGTTAAACTAAAAGATAAGCCATTAAAAATTAAAAAAGATCACAGATTTATGGCAATAATACCTGCTCATAATGAAGAAGCCGTAATAGCAAACTTAGTAGAAAGTTTAAAAAATCAAACATATAACAAAGAATTATATGACATATACGTAATTGCAGATAACTGCACAGACAACACAGCAAAAGTTGCAAAAGAAGCAGGAGCAATAGTATATGAAAGATTTGATGAAGAAAAGAAAACAAAAGGATATGCATTAGACTGGTTTTTACAACAAAAAATCAAAGAAGATGCGCCATATGATGCATTCTTCATATTTGATGCAGACAACATAGTAGACAAAGACTTTATCAAAAACATGAACAAAAAACTATGTCAAGGTGGGATATCCGGGAAAAAATAAAAAAGGAGTGAACCCTATGAAGAAACTGTTGGCTCTGGTACTGGCCCTGGCGCTCTGCCTCGGCTGCGCTGCCGCCCTGG
>JAGAED010000013.1 GCA_017613275.1 Clostridia bacterium
ACCTTATATAATTTATTCAGATGGTGAACTGTTTAAGGGAAGTAATGGAAATACAAGAGTTCCAATTCCAGATGGATTTGTAGCATCTGGGGCAACAGGAGAAAATGATGTATCAACCGGACTTGTAATATATGAAGGAACCGAACCTGTAACAGACTCAAATGTTGCAACAGCTAGAACTACAAGAAACCAATTTGTGTGGGTGCCAGTAGGTGGAAATATAAAATATGAAAGAGATACTACAATTAGTAATTCATATCAAAGTCATTATAATGCTTATAGTGACTGGACAGACCCAGATGGCGCAAGTAATGTAATAAGCGTAGCAAAATATGGAGGATTTTATATAGGAAGATATGAGGCAGGTTGGGCTCAAAAAGAAAATGGAGATACTTATGAAACAGATACAACAACAGTTTCTAAAAACGACACTTCAAAACTTCCAGTATGTAGAAAAGGATACGCAGGTTGGAATTATATAACACAAGCGAATTCAATAATAGTATGTGAAAATATGTATAAAAATAATGAAAGTGTAAAAAGCCAGTTAATAGATAGCTATGCATGGGATGCCACTGTAAATTGGTTTAATAAAACAAAAGATTGTAAAGCATATAATAAAATTACTAATAGTAAAACCTATGGAAATTATAATGATAATTCAAGTTCTATTACTGCAAATACATTATATGCAATACCAATATATAGTAATACATGGTTAAATCCAATATCATATAGAAAAAGTAGTACACCAGTAGATACTTCTTATAGAAACAAATCCATAGCTCAAAGTGATTTAGGAAATTATACAAATGAAACATCTGGATCTTCTTTTACAACAAGATTAGAACTTTCAACAGGAGCATCAGATGATTATAGTTTAAATAATGTATATGACATGGCTGGAAATTTCTGGGAATGGACTACAGAGGTTGGTAAACGTAATTCTACATCGGCTACAGCTACAAAGTACGCTGTCTATCGTGGTGGTTGCTTCAACAGCTCAGGTAGTAGCATCCCGGTTATTTATCGTAACGCTTACTATTCTGCCTCTTATACGCATATTGCTTTTGGCTTCCGCCCTGTACTTTATCTAAAATAAAACATCTAAAAACTCACGTTTTCTCCGTGAGTTTTTTTAATTCCTAAATAAAAAAACCTACTTTATAGTAGATTTTTTCATTTTAAATTATATTAACATTAATATGGCTTTTTCTGCTCCATCACCTTTTCTTGGTCCAGCTTTAACTATTCTTGTATATCCTCCTACGTTTTTATCAGCGTATTTTGGAGCGATTTCGTTGAATAATTTTGCTGGTAGGTCTACGTTATTTCCTTCGCTATCTTTTACTTTGTTAATTGTTCTCATTATTTTTCTTCTAGCATTTAATCTAGATGGCATGTCTTTTTGTCTTTTTTCAGTTGTTTCTTCTTTAACAACTTTTAAATATTCTTTACCATTTTTGCTTTTTACTAGTTCTGTAATTTTATTACCTTTTGAATCTAGTTTAGCTTTTACAACTTTTGCGTCAACTGTTTCAAAGTTATCTTTTTCTTTTATTGCTAATGCAATTATAGAATCTGCTATAGCTTTTACTTCTTTTGCTCTAGGTAAAGTTGTTTCTATTTTTCCATGGTATATAAGGTCTGTTGTTAAAGTTTTTAACATTGCTAATCTTATATCTGTTGTTCTACCTAATTTTCTATTTGTAGCCAATTTGTTCACCTTCCTTATTAATTCTTCTATTCATCTTCACTTGCAAAATCTAATCCTAATGAATGTAATTTTGCAACAACTTCATCAAAAGATTTTTTACCCAAGTTTCTAACTTTAAGCATGTCTGCTTCTGATTTGTTTGTTAAATCTTCAACAGTAGCAATTCCTGCTCTCTTTAAGCAGTTGAATGATCTTACAGATAGTTCTAATTCTTCGATTGACATTTCTAGAACTTTTTCTTTTTTGTTTTCTTCTTTTTCAATCATTACTTGAGTATTTTTTGTTGCTTCTGATAAATCTATAAATAAATCTAAATGTCCTGTCATTACTTTAGCAGCTAAGCTTATTGCCTCATCTGGTTTTAAGCTTCCATCAGTCCAAACTTCTATAGTTAATTTATCAAAATCCACCATTTGACCAACTCTTGTATTATCTACTTGATAGTTAACCTTTTTTACTGGTGTGTAAATTGAATCTATTGGAAGTACTGATATATCTTGATTTGGTTTTTTATTCTTCTCTGAAGAATTGTAGCCTCTTCCTCTGTCTGCTGTCATTTCCATAACTAGGCTTCCACCTTCTGAAATGGTTGCAATATGTAAATCTGGATTTAGTATTTCAACAGTTCCATCTGATATGATATCTCCTGCTGTTACTTCTCCTTCTCCTTTATGTTCAATTCTTAATGTTTTCTCTTCGTTCTCATCGAATTTTAATCTAACATTTTTCAAGTTTACTATGATTTCTGGTATATCTTCTACAACATTTGGTAATGTAGAGAATTCATGTAATACTCCATCAATTTTAACACTTGTTATGCTGCAACCTGGAAGTGATGAAAGTAATATTCTTCTTAAAGAATTTCCGATTGTTACTCCATAACCTCTTTCTAATGGTTCGCATACGAATTTTGCATAATTTTTGTTATCATCAATCTCTAGACATTCAATATTTGGCTTTTCAAATTCTATCATTTTTACCTCCTAAATGAGAAATATATTCCCAAACTATTATTAATTTAAAAATTATTATTTTGAGTAAAGCTCTACTATTAAATGTTCTTCTATTGGAAGATCTATGTCTTCTCTAGATGCTAATCTTACAACTTTACCACTGGCATTTTTAACATCCATTTCCAACCATGTTGGTATTGGTCTTCCAGCGTTAGCTTCTAAGTTTGCTTTTATTGTTGCATTATCTTGTTTATTTTCTTTAATTGTTATTACATCTCCAACCTTTACTAAATATGATGGAATGTTTACTTTCTTTCCATTTACTTCGAATTGAGCATGGTTTACAAATTGTCTAGCTTGTGCTCTTGTATTTGCATAACCTAATCTATATACTACGTTGTCTAATCTGCTTTCTAGTATTTGTAATAAGTTTTCACCTGTTACACCTTTTTTATTAGAAGCCATTTCAAAATATTTTCTGAATTGTTTTTCTAATACTCCATATATAAATTTTGTTTTTTGTTTTTCTTTTAATTGTAATCCATATTCACTAACTTTTTTCTTACTATTTGCTTTAGGATTCTTTTTACTTTTTTTGCTATATCCTAACCATGCAGGATCTATCCCAAGGCTTTTACATCTTTTTAGTAAAGGACCTGTACTTTTAGCCATTTAAATCTTACCTCCTATTAAAATTTTAAATCATATCTTATACTCTTCTTCTTTTTGGTGGTCTACAACCATTGTGTGGTATTGGTGTTACGTCCTTAATTGCGCTTATTTCTAAACCTGCTGTTTGAAGTGCTCTAATTGCAGCTTCTCTACCAGAACCAGGTCCTTTAACAAATACTTCAACAGTTTTTAAACCATGTTCCATAGCTGCTTTAGCTGCTGTTTCTGCAACTTGACCTGCAGCAAATGGTGTGCTTTTTCTTGAACCTTTGAATCCTAGTTCTCCAGCACTTCCCCATGATATTGTATTTCCTTGAGTATCTGTTATTGTAACTATTGTATTATTGAAACTAGAATGAATATGTGCAGAACCTCTATCAATGTTCTTTCTATTTCTTCTAGCTACTGGTTTCTTTGTTACATTTTTAGCCATTTTGCTTTATTCCTCCCATTTATTATTTTTTAGATTTTGCTACTAATTTTCTAGGACCTTTTCTTGTTCTAGCATTAGTTTTTGTTCTTTGTCCTCTTACTGGAAGACCTTTTCTGTGTCTTAATCCTCTGTAGCATCCAATTTCTGTAAGTCTTTTAATGTTAAGAGCAACTTCTCTTCTTAAATCTCCTTCAACTTTGTATGAAGCATCTATAGCTTTTCTTATGCTATTTACTTCATCGTCTGTTAAATCTTTTACTCTTGTATCTGGATTAACTCCAGCTTCTGCTAAGATTTTTTGAGAGCTTGATAATCCTATTCCATAAATGTATGTAAGTCCTATTTCTACTCTTTTTTCTTTTGGCAAGTCTATTCCTGCTATACGAGCCATATTTTTTTGCACCTCCAAATTATTTTTGTTTTTTATTTGTTTTACAAATCTTTTTGATTTGTCATTTGTTTGTCCTAAATTACCTTAAAGGTGAAATGCATTTAATAAAAAACTTGCTAATTTATAGTTTTTTATTAAATCTTTAAGTTTCTTTAAAACATATATATAAACACAAATAGATATGAAAAGCATTTCTGCTTGACAGCCGCTACCTTATTTGTGTTTGTAAACTTGATTATTGCGGTATAATTATCCTTGTCTTTGTTTGTGTTTTGGATTTTCGCAAATTACTCTAATTACACCTTTTCTTTTAATAACTTTGCATTTATCGCATATTGGTTTTACTGATGGTCTTACTTTCATTATTTAGCACCTCCAAATTTTATTATAATTTTTTTGGGTTAATTTTTATTTTTATCTGCTTTCGCAGTTTTAAACTTTTTTTATTTTGCTCTCCAAGTAATTCTTCCTCTTGTTAAGTCATATGGTGATAGTTCGACTTTAACCTTATCACCTGGTAAGATTTTTATATAGTTCATTCTAAGTTTTCCAGAAATATGAGCTAATATTTGATGTCCATTTTCTAGTTCAACTTTGAAATTTGTATTAGGTAGAGCTTCAACTACTGTTCCCTCTACTTCTATGACGTCTTCTTTTGCCATATTTTCCCCTCCTTAAAGAGCTTATTTTTACATAATTATTCCAATTCTAATTGTAACTTCTATATTATATACTAAAATTATAGTAATGTCAATATTTCCGGCTCATTTTTTGTAATTAAAATTGTATTTTCATAATGTGCAGCCAAACTTCCATCTTCTGTTATAATTGTCCATCCATCTTCAAGTTCTAAAATGTTTGGTTTTCCTTGTATTACCATTGGTTCTACTGCTAGAGTCATGCCTGGTTCAAGTCTTAGGCCTCTGCCTGCTTTTCCATAGTTTGGTATTCCTGGATCTTCATGCATTTCTTTTCCTATTCCGTGTCCTTGGAATTCTCTTACAACACTATATCCTTGTGAACGAACATATTCTCCAATTGCATGTGATATATCTCCAACTCTATATCCAACTTTTGCATATTTTATTCCTTCAAAAAATGCTTGTTTTGTAACATCTACTAGTCTTTGTGTTTCTTTTGGCACTTTTCCAACTATAAATGTTCTTGCTGCATCTCCATTATATCCATTTTTTAAAGCTACTGTATCTACGCTAACTATGTCTCCTTCTTTTATAACTTTGTATTTTGAAGGAACTCCATGTATTACTTCATCATTTATTGAAACACATAGTGTTGCTGGATATGGTGGTACTCCTTTTATTCCTGGATTATAGCCTTTTTCAGCTGGTATTGCTCCTAATCTTCTCATTTCTTTTTCTGCAATTTGGTCTAGTTCATATGTTGTCATTCCAGGTTTTATTTCTTTTTCTAGTTTTTCATATACTTGTGCAACAACTTTACATGCTTCTCGCATTAGTTTAATTTCTCTTTCAGATTTAATTGTAACCATTTTTATTACTTCCTCTTTTATTTTAAATCTTTAACGATGTCTTCTGCCACTTGTTGTCCTAATCTATTAATTCTTACACTTACTTCTTCTGTTCTTAATATTCCTTTATTTTTGTAGTATTCTATTACTGGAGCTGTTTTTGTTTCATATATTTCTAGTCTTTGATTTACAGCCTCTTCTGTGCTATCATCTTTTCTTTGTATGATTTTTGAACCACATTCATCACAAATTCCTTCCACTTTTGGTGGATGTAATTTTATGTTGTATGTAGCTTTACAATTTGGGCACACTCTTCTTGTCATTATTCTTTCTATTATTTCTTCTCTTGGAGTAGTTAAATTTATTACTAAATCAACTTTTTTTCCTCTTTGTTCTAATATTTCATCTAGCTTTTGTGCTTGACTTAGTGTTCTAGGGAATCCATCTAAAATTATTCCATTTTTTGCTAAATCTGAATCTAAATAATTTGTAACCATTGGTATTGTTATCTCATCTGGTACAAGGTTTCCTGATGATATATATTTTTCTGCTTCGAGTCCTAATGGTGTTTTTTCTTTTATGTTTTTTCTGAATACATCACCTGTTGATAGTTGTTCTATTCCTGTGTTTTTGCTTATTATGCCTGCAACTGTTCCTTTTCCAGTTCCTTGTGCCCCCATCATTAAGATTATCATGTGTTACCACTCCTTTTTTTGCTCAAATATTAGTAAATATTCATTTACATATTTAAACTCATAATTACTATGAACTTAAATATATAAACAATATTTATAAAACACTTTATTCCATTATAGAAAAAATTAATTTCTATAATGGAATGAAGCATTATAATTATATTTATTTTTCTAAGAATCCTTTGTAATGTCTCATTACTAATTGTGATTCTAGTTGTTGTACTGTTTCTAGCGCTACACCTACAACAATTAAGATTGATGTTCCACCAAAGGCTATGTTTCCAAATCCTTGTGGTAAAAATCTTACTAACATTGGGATTATAGCAATTACTGCTAAGAAGAATCCTCCAAATAGTGTTAGTTTTGAGATTATTGATGATAAATAATCTGTTGTTGGTTTTCCAGCTCTAATTCCAGGTATAAATCCACCATTTTGTTTGATGTTGTTTGAAATTTCTGCTGGATTAAATGTAGCATATGTGTAGAAGAATGTAAATCCTACTATCAATAATAAGTATACTAATGCGTTTGCTATTGAGTATCCTATTTCTACATTTGATGATGATGTAGCAATTGAGAATTTATATACTCCTGCCCAGAAGCCAGTTTGTGTTGCTATGTCTTTAATAAATATTTGTATTATCATAGCTGGGAATGTCATGAATGATGAAGCAAAAATTATTGGCATTACACCTGCCATAGCAAGTTTTAATGGAATATGTGTATTTTGTGCTCCTACCATTTTTCTTCCTACTACTCTTTTTGAATATTGAACTGGTACTTTTCTTTCAGCTTGTTGTACAAATACAACTCCAGCAACTAATAGAATTGCACCAACTAATACTCCTAGAGCCATTAACAATCCTGTTGTGCTAAATCCATCTGGAGTTATTATCATGTTAAATACATTCATAATTCCATATGGAAGTCTTGAAATGATACCTACTAAAATGATTATAGATATACCATTTCCAATTCCTTTGCTTGTGATTTGCTCACCAAGCCACATCAATATTGATGTTCCAGCTATTAATCCTCCAACAACCATTGCTGCTGTTAGGAAGCTGTCGTTTACGAATATTCCTGAAGATCTGTAAGATAAATAAACTCCGATTGCTTCAACAGCTGCTAATACTATTGTAAGCAATTTTGTATATCTGTTTATTTTCTTCTTTCCTTCTTCTCCACCTTCTTTTGTTAATTTTTCCAAAGATGGTATTATCATTCCTAATAATTGAATTACAATTGAAGCTGTTATGTATGGAGTTATTGACATTGCAAATAATGAAAATCTAGAAAACGCACCTCCAGATATCATATCTATTAATCCTGCAATTCCGTCTGTTCCACCACTTATTGCTTCATTTAATTTAATAGTGTCAACTCCTGGCACTGAAATATAACAGCCTAATCTAAATATAACTATCAATAATAGTGTGTATAGTACTTTTTTCCTTACCTCAGGTGTTGAAAATGCATTTTTTATAGTTTTAAACAACTAAATCACCTCAACCTTTCCGCCTAAAGCTTCTATTTGTTCTTTTGCTTTAGCAGTAAATCTAGCAGCTTTAACATTTAATTTTTTCTCTAATTTTCCTGTTGCTAGAACTACTATTCCATCGTTTATTTTACCAATTATTCCTTCTTCTAGTAAAGTTTCAGCTGTTACATCTGTTGCTTTTGATTGGTTAAGCATTTTTAATGTAACTTCTGTATATGTGTTAGCATGGATATTTGTAAATCCTCTTTTTGGAAGTCTTCTATATAATGGTGTTTGACCACCTTCGAATCCTCTTCTTACTCCACCACCAGATCTAGCTTTTTGTCCTTTATGACCTTTACCTGATGTTTTACCTAATCCAGAACCTACACCACGTCCTAATCTTTTTCTGTCTTCTTTTTTTACAGATGGTTTTAATTCTCCAAGTTTCATTTTGGTTAGCACCTCCTTAATTTTTAACTTTTGAATGGTTTTATATTTGAAATTAAAATACATATATATAATATATTTTAATTCCAAATTATGCAACCCCTATTATAAAATATCTTCTACTTTTTTTCCTCTTTTTTTAGCAACTTGTTCTATTGTTTGCATTGCTTTTAAACCTTCAATTGTAGCATATACAACGTTTCTAGGATTGTTTGTTCCTATAACTTTTGTTCTAATATCTTTATATCCAGCAAGTTCTAATACTGGTCTAACGCTTCCACCTGCTATAACTCCAGTACCAACTGCAGCTGGTTTTAGCATTACATTAGCGCTACCAAATTTTCCTATATATTCGTGTGGTACTGTTGTTCCAACGATTGGTACTTCGATTAAGTTCTTTTTAGCTTCTTGAATAGCTTTTTTGATAGCATCTGGAACTTCTGAAGCTTTACCATTACCAACACCAATATGTCCGTTTTCATCACCAACAACTACAACAGCACTAAATCTAAAAGTTCTACCACCTTTAACAACTTTAGCAACTCTGTTTATAGCAACAACTTTTTCTTTTAATTCGTTATTTTCTTCCATTGGTTTTGTTTTCCCTCCTCTTTTTTTGAATACAAAATTTATAAAATAAATTTTGTTAAATTAAAAATTTTATGTATTTTTAATTTAAGATTATTATTTGTTTTCCTACAAAATTCACTTTATGAATTTTGTATACAATTTTTAAATTTAATTAGAATTTTAAACCGCCTTCTCTTGCAGCTTCTGCTAATTCTTTAACTACACCATGATATATGTATCCTCCACGGTCAAATACAACTGTATCGATTTTTTTATCAAGTGCTTTTTTAGCTATAAGTAATCCTAATTCTTTAGCTGCTTCTTTATTAGCATGTTTTGTTTTTACATTTTTATCTAATGTTGAAGCTTGAACTAAAGTGTTTCCAGCTACGTCGTCAATTATTTGTACATATAAATTTGTATTACTTCTATATACGCATAATCTTGGTCTTTCAGCTGTTCCAGATATTTTTCTTCTTACTCTAATATGTCTTCTTGTTCTTTCGAACTTTCTATCAGTCTTCTTTACCATTTTAAAGCTCCTTTCTATTTTTCTTTTTAATTCAAATCAAATTTAGTAAGATGTGCATTTTTGCAAATTAATCAGGATGAAGGCGTACTCCGTGTACGTCGAAGTCTGATTAATGAAGTAAAAATGTGCAGATTGCTGAATTTCATTTGAATTATTTTCCTGTTTTACCTTCTTTTCTTCTAATAACTTCTTCAGCATATTTAATACCTTTACCTCTATATACTTCTGGTGGTCTTTTTGTTCTTATTTCTGCTGCAGTTTGACCAACTAATTCTTTATCAATTCCTTTTACTATAATAGTATTTGGATTTGGAACGTCAAAAGTAATTCCTTGAGGTGCTTCGAAAATTACTGGATGAGAATAACCTAATGTAAGATTTAAGTTATTTCCTTGTTTTTGAGCTCTGTAACCAACACCATTAATTTGTAGTTCTCTTGTATATTCGTTAACTACACCTATTATCATGTTGTTTAATAGAGTTCTTGTTAATCCATGTAATCCACGATTTGCTGGTTCATCATCAATTCTTTTTACATTGATAACATTTCCATCCATTTCTAAAGAAACATTTTTATGAATTTCTCTTTCTAATGTTCCTTTTGGTCCTTTTACAGTAACATGGTTTCCGTCAATTTTAACTTCAACACCTGCTGGTACTGTAATAGGTTTATTTCCTATTCTTGACATGATTTTTTCCTCCTTCTACCAAACATAAGCTAAAACTTCTCCACCTACACCTAATTCTCTAGCTTTTTTATCTGTTACTAAGCCTTTAGATGTAGAGATTATAGCTATACCTAAACCGTTTAATACTTTAGGTAATTCTTCTTTATTTGCGTAAACTCTTAAACCTGGTTTACTGATTCTTCTTAATCCATCTATTACTCTTGTACCTTTTTCATCGTATTTTAGAGTAATTCTGATAATTCCTTGAGTATCATCTTTGATTTCCTCAAAAGATTTTATATATCCTTCGTCAAATAAAATTTGAGCAATTCCTAATTTCATTTTTGATGAAGGAATATCTACTGTTTTATGTTTAGAACTATTTGCATTTCTAATTCTTGTTAACATATCTGCTATTGGATCTGTAATGTTCATTTAATTACTTACCTCCTTCTTTAATTTTATTCTTAATCTTACCATGAAGCTTTTTTTACTCCAGGAATTTCTCCTTTATGAGCTAGTTCTCTAAAGCATACACGGCAAATTCCATATTTTCTTATATAAGCATGTGGTCTACCACATATTTTACATCTGTTATATTCTCTTGTTGAGAATTTTTGTGGTCTGGCTTGCTTTACTTTCATTGATTTTTTAGCCATAGTTTTCTCCTTTCTTTGACTAATTAGTTGTTAAAAGGCATTCCTAATTCAGCTAATAATTCTTTAGCTTCTTCGTCTGTGTTTGCTGTTGTAACGAAGATTATATCCATACCTCTTAATTTATCAATTTTATCGTATTCTATTTCTGGGAATATTAATTGTTCTTTTATACCCATTGAGTAGTTTCCTCTTCCATCAAATGAATTAGCTGAAACACCTCTGAAATCTCTTACTCTTGGAAGTGCAACATTAAATAATTTGTATACGAAATCATACATTTTATCTTTTCTTAATGTTACTTTACATCCAATGTTTACACCTTCTCTTAATTTGAATGCTGCGATTGATTTTTTTGCTTTTGTTACTACTGGTTTTTGACCTGTAATTTGCATTAAATCATTCATAGCATTTTCTAATGCTTTAGGATTTTCTTTTACATCTCCTAATCCTATATTTATAACAACTTTATCAAGTTTTGGAACTTGCATAACTGATTTATAATTGAATTTTTTCATCAATGCTGGGATTACTTCTTTTTCATATTGTTCTCTTAATTTTTCCATTATTTACTAATCCTCCTTTCTTATTTTAATGTAGCTCCGCATTTTTTACAAATACGAACTTTTCCATCTTTTTCTTCTTTATATCCAACTTTTGTTACTTTACCACATTTTGGGCAAACAACATTTACTTTAGATATTGGCATACTGCATTCTACTGAAATTATTCCGCCTTCTTCTCCTTGTTTTCTTGGTTTAACGTGTTTTTTTCTAACATTTGCACCTTTAACAATGACTTTTGAAGTTTTTGGAATTACTTCTAATACTTCACCAGTTTTTCCTTTATCATTTCCAGATAAAACTTGTACTGTATCACCTTTTTTTATTCTCATTTAAGGTCTTCCTCCTTCTTTTATAATACTTCAGGAGCTAATGAAAGTATTTTCATGTAGTCCTTTTCTCTTAATTCTCTAGCAACTGGTCCGAAGATACGTGTTCCTTTTGGTGTTCCGTCTTCTTTTATTATTACAGCTGCGTTTTCATCGAATTTTACATATGAGCCATCAGCTCTTCTTAATCCTCTTTTTGATCTTACTATAACTGCTTTTACTACGTCTCCTTTTTTAACAACTCCACCTGGTGTTGCACTTTTAACTGAAGCAACTATTACATCTCCTATGTTAGATGTTTTTCTGTAAGATCCGCCTAAACATCTGATGCACATGATTTCTTTTGCACCAGTATTATCAGCAACTTTTAAAATTGATTGTTGTTGAATCATTTTTAGTTACTCCTTTCTTATTTTATTACTGCTTTCTCAACAATTTCCACTACTCTCCATCTCTTGTCTTTTGAAAGTGGTCTTGTTTCCATAACTTTTACTTTGTCTCCAACTTTGCAAGCATTTTCTTCGTCATGAGCTTTTAATTTATATGTTCTTTTTACTGTTTTTTGATATACTTTATGACTTACGCTTGTTTCAACTGCTACTACTACAGTTTTATCCATTTTGTCAGATACTACTGTGCCTATCATAACTTTACGAAGATTTCTTTCTTCCATCTAAAAGTCTCTCCTTTCTTATTTCTTTGCTTCTGCTATTTTTCTTTCTGTCAATATTGTATTTATTTTAGCTATATCTTTTTTAACCTCTTTTATTTTCATTGGATTGTCTAATCCGTTTGTAGCTAAACTAAATTTTAATTTGAATAATTCTGTTTTTAGTTCACCTAATTCTTTTTCTAGTTCTGGTGAAGACATTTCTCTAATTTTATTAATCTTCATCACTTTCACCTACCTTTTCAGTTTCTCTTGCAACTATTTTTGTTTTATTAGGTAGTTTGTTCATTGCAAGCCTTAAAGCTTCTTTAGCAACTTCTTCTGGTACTCCAGCAATTTCAAACATTACTCTTCCTGGTTTTACAACTGCAACCCAGTATTCTGGAGCTCCTTTACCTTTACCCATACGAGTACCAATTGGTTTTGATGTAATTGGTTTGTCTGGGAAAATTTTAATCCAAACTTTTCCACCTCTTTTTATGTAACGAGTCATAGCAATACGGGCAGCTTCTATTTGGTTACCAGTAATTAAACCAGCTGTTACAGCTTGAATTCCATATTCTCCATCTGTAACTTTATTTCCTCTAGTTGCTTTTCCTCTCATTCTACCTTTTTGCATTTTTCTAAATTTTGATCTTTTTGGCATTAATGGCATTATTGCTCTCCTCCTTCCACTTTCTTAGTTGGAAGAACTTCACCTTTATAAATCCATACTTTAACACCGATTTTTCCATATGTTGTATCTGCTTCTGCAAATCCATAATCAATATCAGCTCTTAAAGTTTGTAGCGGAATATTTCCCTCTTTGTAGAATTCAGTTCTAGCCATGTCTGCTCCACCTAATCTTCCAGATACTGCAGTTTTTATACCTAAAGCACCTGATTTAAGTGATTTTTGCATACATTGTTTCATTGCTCTTCTGAATGAAATTCTTCTTTCTAATTGTCCAGCGATATTTTCTGCAACTAATTGTGCATCTGTATCTTGATTTTCAACCTCTACTATATTTAGGTTAACATCTTTGTTGATTAATTTTTCAACTTCTTGTTTTAAGCTTTCTGCTCCAGCTCCACCTTTTCCGATAACGATTCCAGGTTTTGCTGTGAATAAATTAACTTTTACCATTTTAGCTGTTCTTTCAATTTCAATTTTTGATATTCCAGCTAAAAATAATTTTTTCTTTAAAAATTTACGAATTTTTTGATCTTCTACTAAATAATCTGCAAAATGTTTAGAATCTGCATACCATTTAGAGTTCCAATCTTTTATAATTCCAACTCTCGCACCTGTTGGATGTACTTTTTGTCCCATTTTGAATTTAGCCTCCTTTTCTTACTAATTTCTTTCCTTTAAAACTATTGTTATATGACTTGTTCTTTTTCTTATTCTTACTGCACTACCTTTTGCTGCTGGTCTAATTCTTTTTAATGTAGGTCCTTGGTTAGCATAGATTTCTGCAACATATAGGCTCTCAGTTTTCATTTCGTGGTTATTTTCAGCATTTGCTATAGCTGATTTTAATAGTTTTTCGATAATTTCTGATGATGCTTTAGGTGTGAATTTTACTATTGCTAAAGCTTCGTCAACATCTTTTCCTCTAATTAAGTCAGCAACTATTTTAACTTTTCTAGCTGAAATTCTTGCATATTTTAAGCTAGCACTTGCTTCTCTTACTACTGTTTCTTCCACTATATTTCCCTCCTTATTTTATTAGAGATTTCTCAATTCTCTTATTTATGAGTTATTATTTTTATTTTTTAGTTGTCTTTTCTCCTGCATGTCCTTTGAATGTTCTTGTAGGAGCAAATTCACCTAATTTATGACCGATCATTTCTTCTGAAATGTAGATTGGAACGTGTTTTCTTCCATCATGTACAGCTATTGTATGACCAACCATTTGTGGATATATTGTTGAAGCTCTTGACCATGTTTTTAGAACTTCTTTGTTTCCAGATTCGTTCATAGCTTCTATTTTCTTTAATAATTTTTCAGCTACGAAAGGTTTTTTCTTACTTGATCTTGACATATCCTATATTTCCTCCTTCTTATTTTCTTCTCTTAACTATGAATTTGTTAGATAATTTCTTTTTATTTCTTGTCTTATATCCTAATGCTGGTTTACCCCAAGGTGTTAATGGACCTGCGTGTCCTACTGGAGCTCTACCTTCACCACCACCATGAGGGTGATCTACTGGGTTCATTACAGAACCTCTAACTGTTGGTCTAATTCCCATATGTCTTGTTCTACCTGCTTTACCAAGTTTTACGTTTTCATGATCTGAATTTCCTAAAACTCCTATTGTTGCTCTACATCTAGCTAAGATTAATCTCATTTCTCCTGAAGGTAATCTTACGTGTGCGTATTTTCCTTCTTTAGCCATTAATTGAGCACTTTGTCCAGCAGCTTTAACTAATTTTCCACCTTGTCCTGGATTTAATTCTTTGTTGTGAATTAATGTACCTACTGGTATGCTAGATATTGGCATTGCATTACCTGGTTTAATATCTACATTTTCTCCAGATACTACGATGCTTCCATCTGTAATTCCTTGTGGTGCTAATATATATGCTTTTTCTCCATCTTTATATTCGATTAAAGCTATATTTGCACTTCTGTTTGGATCGTATTCGATTCCTATTACTGTTGCTTCCATGTTGTCTTTATTTCTTTTAAAATCAATTATTCTATATTTTTGTCTATTTCCTCCACCTTGATGTCTAACTGTGATTCTACCATATGAGTTTCTTCCTGCATTTTTCTTTTTCTTTGCTAATAAAGATTTTTCAGGAGTTGTTTTTGTTATTTCAGCAAAATCTGATACAGTCATGTTTCTTCTTGATGGTGTATAGGCTTTAAAATGTTTCATTGCCATTTTATTTCTCTCCTTAATTATTATTTACGGATTTTTTCCTGCTCCGCATAACAGATAAAATTTCTTTTCCGAGTTATTTCTCGTTAATTATCTTTTGACTATGCTCCCATAAATTCATCAATTGAATCTTTGTATTTCTTAGTCATTTTAACTGCTTTTCCACCTTTTCCAAGGTATGTTTTTTCAGTTAATTGAGTGTCTATTGTAACAACAGCTTTTTTCCAGTCTGATGTTTTTCCAATATGATATCCAACTCTTTTTGTTTTTCCTTTTACTGTCATTGTATTTACTTTTAATACTTTTACTTCAAAAAGTTTTTCTACAGCTTTTGCTATATCAACTTTTGTTGCTTTTTTATTTACTTCAAAAGTGTATTTTCCTTGTTGTAATTCGTCATTACTTTTTTCAGTAACAACTGGTCTTATTATTACTTCTTCAGCTAACATTTAAGCATACACCTCCTCTAATTTTTTAACAGTTTCTAGAGGTAGAACTAATTTATTGTATTTTAATAAATCATATACATTTATGTTGTTTACTAAAATAGTTTTTACACCTTCAATATTTCTTGCTGACATTACAACGTTTTTGTTTTGTTCAGGAATTATTATTAATGTTTTTCCTTCAACTTTTAGGTCTGCTAATGCTTTAACCATTGTTTTTGTTTTAATTTCAGCTAATTCTAATTTATCTACTACTGTTAATTCTTTTTCTAATACTTTAGAACTTAAGATTGACTTAATAGCAAGTCTCTTTTCTTTCTTGTTAACTGTATATTTGTATGAACGAGGTTTTGGACCTAAAGCTATACCACCTTTAATCCATTGTGGAGCTCTGATACTTCCTTGTCTTGCTCTACCTGTTCCTTTTTGTCTCCATGGTTTTCTTCCACCACCGCTAACTTCTGCTCTTGTTTTTGTACTTTGTGTACCTTGTCTTTGATTAGCTAAATAGTTAACTAATACACTATGTACTATGTTTTCGTTTGGTTCAATTCCAAATACGCTATCTGCTAATTCAACATCACTAACTTTTTTACCTTTAATATCATAAACATCTATTTTTGGCATTTTCTTTCCTCCTTCCTACTACTTACTAGCCTTTACAGCTGATTTTACTTTTAGAATTGCTCCTTTTGCTCCTGGAACGCTTCCTTTAACTAATATTACATTTTTATCAAGGTCTACTCTTACAACATCTAAGTTTTGAATTGTAATTGTAGCTCTTCCCATATGTCCTGGAAGTTTTTTACCTTTAAATACTCTACCTGGTGTTGATGTTGGTCCCATTGAACCTGGTCTTCTGTGATACATTGAACCATGTCCCATTGGTCCTCTGTGTTGTCCATGTCTTTTGATAACACCTTGGAATCCTTTTCCTTTTGATGTTCCTTGAACATCGATTTTATCTCCAGCTGCGAATACGTCAGCTTTTAATTCATCTCCAACTTTGATTCCTTCTACTGAATCAAGTCTGAATTCTCTTAAATGCTTTTTGTTTGCTAATTTTGCTTTTGCAAAATGTCCTTTTTCTGGTTTATTGATGTGTTTATCTTTTACATCTCCAAATCCTAATTGTACTGCTTGGTATCCATCTGTTTCAACTGTTTTTACTTGAGCTACAACACATGGTCCAGCTTCGATAACTGTTACTGGAATTACATTTCCTTTTTCATCAAAGATTTGTGTCATTCCAACTTTTCTTCCTATTATTCCTTTTTTCATTTCTTTCTCTCCTCCTATTGGCTGACTCAATACAGGCCAGCATTGGTTTTTGATTTAAATTTATAATTATAATTTGATTTCAATATCTACACCAGCTGGTAATTCTAATTTCATTAGGCTATCAACTGTTTTTTGTGATGGATAAAGAATATCTATAACTCTTTTGTGTGTTCTCATTTCAAATTGTTCTCTTGAATCTTTGTATTTGTGTGGAGAACGTAAGATTGTTACGATTTCTTTTTGTGTTGGTAGTGGAATAGGTCCTGAAACCTTTGCTCCTGTTTTCTTAGCAGTATCTACTATTTTTTCAGCAGACTGATCTAAAACTACATGGTCATAAGCTTTTAGTCTTATTCTTATTTTTTCACTACTTACTACTGTACTTTTTGCCATTGTAATTTTCCCTCCTTTTAAAATATTGTTTTTTGCCTTATTCTTAAGGACTTTTTAAAAATTACTAGTTGGCAAGTTAAAACGCACTCTGGTGTTTTGAATATCACCTATATAAAAACCCAAAATATGCATGATAATTCTGGGATAAGTGTGCATCTTTTTAATGCATAATGATATATATGCAACATCCTTTGCGTGTTACGGATAACGCAAATTCTTAACTTACCGCCTGGTCTTTGCCATGACATACTCCGCCAAAGTTCCCTCCACCCTTTATTCCGTAAGGATGTAGCCACATTTGGTTTCATCGCTTAATTCATGCTTATATATTATATAATGCTTTTGCCCGTATGTCAAGCAAATTCTAACAAAATGTTAAAAAAATTCCAGATTTTTCTGGAATTTTTTATTTTATCTTTCATTAACTTTTTTTTCATTTATTTTTTTATTGATTG
This sequence comes from Clostridia bacterium, assembly GCA_017613275.1. GTDB lineage: Bacteria > Bacillota > Clostridia > TANB77 > CAG-508 > CAG-269. Next base: position 17,713 of record JAGAED010000013.1, read on the forward strand.
TATCTGAATCAAATATTACAAATGGAACATCTAAACCCGCTTCTTTCATCTTTTCCTTATAATACTCTATATTCTGTTTTTCTTCTTCTGAATGAATATCTCTATATGAAATATATAAAACATATGAAGGTTTTAATGTTGCTGCATCTGTATTTCTAAACATAACAACTTCATTATGGTCTTCATTTTCAGGCTTGTCTAATAATTCATCATAACAGCAAGAAAAATCTCTAAATTCAGCATTCGACTCAATACGTTCTATGTCTTTATTAGAATGTATATTTTTATTAGATATCATCGCTATTAGTTCTTCTTGTAGATAATCCTCTGAAAATCCTAGTGCAAGATTTCCTCTGATTCCTTTCATGTTTATAATATCTTCAAATTTTATAAGCATACAACTTAGTTGATTACTTGTATTTACATTATACAAATCCCCATCATCAGATTGCCCTATCGCTCTCATATCTACCGATCTATTAGGTATAAAATTATTATTCATGCTTTCAAAAGATTTTCTTACACTTTCTTTTTCTTTCTGATCAATTTTTCTACCATATTCTTTTTCTAATTTGTATATATAATTTTCCAATGAGAAAACTTTGTTGTAAATTCCGAAAAAATGCACCAATGCTGTTTTACTTAAATCATTTATCGAATCTATTACAACATTGTTCGGATTATTAGGTGGTATATATGTTTTTCTTATTATATCCGTTCTATTTATTGCTTCATAGAACATATATAAATCTATTATTTGGGATTTTATTTTTTGCGAATAAAAAATTATGCTCTTTAAATCCATTTTTTGTATTGTATTTATATTTTCAATTGCCTCTGCCGTACATGGTATTTTCTCTAATCTTTTCTTTAACAAATCAAGATTATCATATTTCTCTATAGTTTCTTTGTCCCAAAATTTTGAAAGTTTCACTAAACATTTTCTTTGATGGTTTGTATATTTTCTTTTATTAATTACTATATTATAAAATATTCCTATATTTAATTCAGCTTTTATAAATTTTTCATATGTTGTTAAATTTTTGGCCTTGTATACATCTAATATCTCTGCCACTTTTTGAAGCAACCCCATAAATATATATCTTTCTTTTTCTGTCATTTCTTCTTCTTTTACATATTTTTTTATTATCTCTTTTAAATCATCTTCTCCATAAATATTAACATGGTCTTCAATCATTCCATATGATGTTCTTGTAAGTATGCTTCTGTTTTTCAATCCTATATCGTTAAGATATTCATTAATAATCTGATTTCCATACGAATTGAAAATCCCTTCTATCTTCCTTTTAGTTATCTTTTCTCTTTCAAATATATTTATTAAACTATCTGAAGAATTTCTAAATGTCTCTCTTGGATTTATACCATATCTATAATCCGTTATATCAAGTCCAGTTGTTTCTTTAAATAATTGTGATTTATTATAATTTTGTCTCTTATTATTTCTATTACTTCTAATGAAATCCATAGTACAGCAAATCCTTTCAATTACATTTATAATATATTAACATATTTATATCATTTAGTCAACATAAGTTTCCACAGGCTTTTGTGTTTTATTTTTTTGTATATTTTTGTATAAAAATATTGAATTTTCTTTAAATTGTGTGATATAATGCAAAAAAACAAGGTAAGGAGTGCTATTTATGAAATCTAATTCAGATAATAACGCTTTGGCCGAAAATAAAGTTTTAATATTATATTTATTGGAACAAATAAATGGAGATATTAAGCAAGATGATTTGTATAAAATAGTATCTTCTATTAACAATGTTAATTACTTTTATTTTAAAGAAATATTAACAGATTTAATCGACTCAAAGCTAGTAGGAATTTACACAAAAGATAACGAGCCTTTAATAAAGATAACATCTGAAGGAAATAATGCATTATCTCTTACAAATGATATTTTACCTGGAATTTTAAAATTAAAAGCTGACAATGTTTTTAAACAAGAGCTTTCAAATATAGAAGAAGCATCATCTGTAATTGCTGAATTTACTCCAAAGAGTGAAAATGACTATACTATAAAATGTAAAATTGTTGAAAATAATGAAACTATTTTTGAAGTAAAAACTTATGCTGGCTCTAGAGAAAGAGCAAAAAGGATTGTAGCAAATTGGAATAAAAATGCTCAAGATATTTATCCAAGTATTTTGAATTTATTATTAAAAGATTAAAACACTCTCATTTATAAATGAAAGTGTTTTTTATAATAGCGTATACTTTACAATAATATAAAATAAAAGCTAAATTTCATTTAATTGAAATTTAGCTTTTTTGTTTTGGTAGCGAAGGAGAGGATCGAACTCACGACCTTTCGGGTATGAACCGAACGCTCTAGCCAGCTGAGCTACTTCGCCATATTTATTTTATTTCTACGACAATAACTATTATACCCGTAGTTTGCTATTTTGTCAAGATAAAAATACAAGAAAAGCAAAATTTTCTTGTATTTTTATTAATAATCAATACTATCTTCCTTGTTGTTTTTGATTTGTTATATTTGATTTAGAATTAATTCTTGGATTTACATTAGTCACATTAATATTCATATTTGTTTTTCTTGCATTTTTTTTGATTTTTTCTTCAAATAAGCTATGTGCAAGATTATCTGTATTTTTAATTCCAGATAATAATTCCGCTTTTTCTAGCTCACTTAAAGAAGAATCCTTTAATATTTCTTCCTCTTCTGATATATCTGGTTGTGAAGTAGATACAAAGTTTTTAAATAATCCCATAAAATCAAACATTTTATTCTTTTTCTTTAATTCCTTTTCAACATTACTTTTCATAGTTTTTTAACCTCTTTTAAATAAATTATTAATATTTTATCATAAAATTCCCTATAAATCAAGTATTTTTAGAAAAGTTGTCTTTTGTTGATACTATTTATTATTATCTAAACAGTATTTTTTTACTATTTCCGCACATCTTTCTGAAGCTAATTGCAAATTTTCATCAAATGTTGATGCATTTTCCCCATTTGGGATGTCTGATATACATCTAATGCTTATGAATGGAATTTCATCCAAATATGCTACTTGAGCTATTGATGCACACTCCATATCTACAACATCTGCATCAAATTTGGAATTTATTTTATTTTTCATTTTTTCTTCAGTGCAAAATATATCTCCTGATGCTACTATTCCAATTTTTATATTATATTCACTTTCATTCTCTTTTAGAATCGTTTTAAATTTATTTAATAATTGTTTATCACAATGTATTATATCTCCTACATTGCTTATGTAGCCTTTCTTATGGCCAAATGCTGTAATATCAAAGTCATGTTGCACAACATGTTGTGCTATTAAAATATCGCCAATATTTAAAGTATTTGTTATTGCACCTGCTGCTCCTGCATTTATTATCTTATCTACATTATACTCGCTTATTAACACTTGTGTTGTCCTTGCAGCATTTACCTTTCCCACTCCACTCTCTACAAGAATGCAATTTGTATTTTCTATTTTACCTTTTTCAAATTTTAGTCCATATTTTTCATCTACTTCTATATCTTTCAGCAACTTCTTTATAGCTTCTTTTTCTTCTTGCATTGCAACTATAATCCCTATTGTGTTCATTTAATCTTCCTCCATGAAAAAATTATATAATACTTTTTTGCATTTGTCTATATTACAAATAAAAAAAGAACCTTGTGGTTCTTTTTTATTTAGAATTATTGTAATTCAATTGTAGCTCCAACTTCTTCGAATTTAGCTTTTAAGTCTTCAGCTTCTTCTTTAGAAACGTTTTCTTTAACTGTTTTTGGTGCTCCATCAACTAAGTCTTTAGCTTCTTTTAATCCTAATCCTGTAGCATCTCTAACTACTTTGATTACTTTAATTTTTTGATCACCAGCGTTTGCTAATACAACGTTGAATGATGATTTTTCTTCAGCAGCTCCTGCTACTGCTCCAGCTGCTGCTGGTGCTGCAGCTGCAACTGCAGATACTCCAAATTCTTCTTCTATAGCTTTTACTAAATCAGCTAATTCTACTACTGTCATTTTTTTGATTTCTTCAATCATTTCTTCTTTATTCATTTTAAAATCCTCCTAAAAATTTTTATAATTATTTTTTTATGATTTAAGTTCATAACTCTTTTTTCTATTTGTTTTAAGCTTCTGCTGTTGATTCTTTTTGTAATTTAACTTGATCAAGTGCAACTGCAAGTTTTGAAATATTTCCAAGTAATGCACCAGCAAGCATAGATAGTAATGTATCTCTTGATGGTAATTTTGCTAATGTGATTATTTCTTCTGCAGTCATTACTTTACCTTCAACAACTCCACCTTTAATTTTGTAAAAATCATTTTCTTTACTAAAATTATAAATTGCTTTTGTTGTTTCTAAGTAATCCTCGCTTGTCATTATAACTGCTGTTGGTCCTACTAATTTGTCTTCTAATCCTTCAATTCCAGCTTCTGCTAAAGCTCTTCTTGTTATATTGTTTTTTATAACTTTGTATTCAGCTTTAGTATTTCTAACTGAAGTTCTTAAATTAGTAACATCCTCAACATTGATTCCTCTGTAATCTACTAAAAGTACAAGATTAGCTTCTTTTATTTTGTTTGCTAATGCTGTAACTTCTTCTTTCTTTTGGTTCAAGATTTTTTCACTTGCCATTAGTTTCACCTCCCGGTTTTAAATATTAGAAATAATATAAATTAGAAAATGTTATATTTTCTTTAAAATTAAATAACAATTTTGTACACTATACAAAAACACTCTTTATAGCCATAGGCATATAAAGAGTGCTTAAAGACTCTATTTATATACCTCGGTAGGACTTACTTTTGCCTACTGTCTTTGGCTACATATTTGAATTATTTTTGGTTAATGTATAATCCAGGTCCCATTGTTGTTGTTATAGCAACGCTCTTAATGTATTGACCTTTTGCTGCAGCTGGTTTAGCTTTTATAATAGCATTTATAATTGTTTCATAGTTTTCTGCTAATTTATCAGCACCAAATGAAACTTTACCAAATGCTAAGTGAATAATATTAGTTTTATCTAATCTGTATTCAACTTTACCAGATTTAATTTCGTTAATAGCTTTTGTTACATCCATTGTAACTGTTCCTGATTTAGGGTTTGGCATTAAACCTTTTGGTCCTAATACTTTACCTAATCTACCAACAACACCCATCATATCTGGAGTTGCAACGATAACATCATAATCAAACCAGTTATCATTTTGGATTTTTGGAACTAATTCTTCAGCTCCAACAAAGTCTGCTCCAGCTTTTGTAGCTTCGTCAGCTTTTGGACCTTTAGCGAATACTAAAACTCTTTGAGTTTTACCTGTTCCATTTGGAAGTACTACTGTACCTCTAACTTGTTGATCAGCATGTTTAGAATCTACTCCTAATTTTACATGTAATTCAACAGTTTCATCAAATTTTGCTTTAGGCATTTTTTCAATTAATTCTAAAGCTTCTTTTACTTCATATTCCTTGTTCTTATCAACAAGTTTTGCACATTCTACGTATCTTTTTCCTGCTTTCATTTTTTAACCTCCCTTGGTACAAACGAGCTATGCTCTCCCATATTTATTTATTATATTTTAAATATAATCTTAAAATTAATCAATTACTACTACACCCATTGATCTAGCAGTACCTTCTACCATGCTCATAGCAGTTTCTAATGATGCTGCATTTAAGTCAGGCATTTTTTGTTCTGCAATTGCTTTAACTTGTTCCTTAGTTATTTTTGCAACTTTGTCTTTATTTGGTTTTCCAGAACCTTTTTCAATTTTAATTGATTTTTTAATTAAAACTGCAACTGGTGGAACTTTTGTGATAAATTCAAATGATTTATCTTTGTAAACTGTAATAACAACTGGAATTATCATTCCTGGTTGATTTGCTGTTCTATCATTGAATTCTTTAACGAATTGCATAATGTTAACACCACTTGAACCTAATGCTGGTCCTACTGGTGGAGCTGGAGTTGCTTTACCAGCTTCTATTTGTAATTTAATAATATTTGAAATTTCTTTTTCTGCCATTTCTAAATTCATTCCTTTCTTATGGCTAGCTTCAATTCATTAAATTGAGCTGTCTAAAAATTTACTTAACTTTTTGCACTTGTGAAAATTCTAATTCAACTGGTGTTTCTCTACCAAACATTGAAACTAAAACTTTTACTTTATGCTTCTCTGTATTGATTTCTTGAACTGTACCTACAAATCCTTCAAACGCACCATTCATTATTTGAACTTGTTCGTTTACTTCGTAATCTACATTTACTGGTACATCTTCAAATCCCATATTTCTTATTTCTTCATCTGTAAGAGGTATTGGATCTGTTCCTGAACCTACAAATCCTGTTGCTCCTCTTGTATTTCTAACTATATACCAAGTTTCTTCTGTTACAATCATTTTAATTAAAACATAACCTGGGAAAACCTTTTTAAGATTTGCTTTTCTTTTACCATCTTTGATTTCTATTTGTTCTTCCATTGGAACGATAATATCAAAAAAGTAATCTTCAAGATTTCTATTTTTTATTGTTTTTTCTAGGTCTGTTTTAACTTTGTTTTCATATCCAGAATATGTATGAACTACATACCATCTTGGTTCCATGTCATAATCTTTTTGAGACATATTTTTAGCCTCCCTTTAAATTATTTGACTTTGTTAATAACTATTCACTAACTTCTGTAGTTTCTTCTGCTGAAGGTTGTTCTGTTGAATTTTGTTCACCTTCAGTGTTTTCTGTTGTTTCAGTATTTTGTGTTTCTTCTGAATTATTTTCTTCAGTTGATACAACAGATTCTTTTATTTTGTCAATTCCATATTTATTAACAGCATCAAATGCTAAATCTAACACAAATACAATTACAGCAATAACTATTACTATTACAAGAACAGCGATAGTATTGTTAACTAATTGTTTTGGTGTTGGCCAACTTACTTTTTTTAGTTCACCTTTAAAGCTTTTGAAAAAGCTTTTTTTATCTTTAATATTTTTTTCTTTTTTATTTATTGCTTTTGATTCTTTTTTAGCCATTTTATTTCCTCCTTAAAATAGCTTGTCTAAATTATTTTGTTTCTTTGTGTGTTGTACGTTTTTTACAATGTTTACAGTATTTAACTATTTCTAGTCTATCTGTATTATTTCTTTTATTTTTTGTTGTCATATAATTTCTGTTTTTGCATTCTGTACATTCTAATGTTATATTTTCTCTAGGTCCTTTTGCTGCCATTTAAATACACCTCCGTATTTTTTACTTTACTTTTTTTATTTTTGAAACGATGTGAATATATGCCGTAATACATATACTCAAACATTTTACCACTTTTTGCCTATTCTGTCAACAAAAATAGCGAAATTTTTATAAAAAATTTCACTATTTTAATTTATCTATCTTATTTCTTTTTTTGAACAGAAAATCCAAATTTACCAAGCTTTTTCCCCAGTGGATAATACCCTCCATTTGCATACGCAATTAAATCACATTTAGAAATATCAAAAGCACCCTTTTCATCTATATATTTATCTTCAGCATCAATTGATAAAACATCCGCAATAAACATATGATGTGAGCCTAATTCAACTACTTCTTTTACTTTACACTCAATGGAAACCGGACTTTCCTTAATTAATGGACACTTAACAAAATTTGCTTTTTCTTTATGAAGATTCATCTCTTTAAACTTATCATATTTATCTCCACTTCTAACTCCACACCAGTCTGTTTCCTTAACTAAATCTTTTGTTGTAAGGTTTATAACAAATTCTCCTGAGTCTTTTATTATATTATAAGAATGTCTTGTTGGTCTTACAGAAATATAAACCATGGCAGGATTAGTATTTAAAATTCCTGTCCATGCAACAGTAATAATATTAGATTTTTCCATATCACCACAACTAACCATAACAGCTGGTATTGGATATTCAAACGTTCCAGCCTTCCACATAACCTTTGCCATTTTTCATCAACTCCTAGATTTTTTTATTTTACGCTATTTTTATTTTATTTTAACATAAACAAAATAATTCATCAATAGAAAGAATATTTATATAATAATTTTCAATTACCATTATTTAAGGTTCAATATATATTCTGGGAGTGGTCAAGTGGGGACCGTTCCACAGTTCTTAGAGGCTTTGCCTCTTAGAACTGTGTGAATGGGGAGACCCGGGAAGAATATATATTGAACAAAAATCACCAAGTCTAAAAAATTATTATATAAATATTCTTTTTAAAAATTATGTTAAAATAAAAAAAATCTAGCAACAACCTATCTTCCCAGCAGGGTAACCCGCAAGTATTTTCGGCACATTTAGGCTTGACTTCTGTGTTCGGAATGGGAACAGGTATTACCCAAAATGTAATCATCACTAGAAAATTTCAGTATACTTATTTAATTAAAGCACACTCAAAAATACATAGATGAAATACTTAGTTTTAGATTTATTTAAATTCGATTACTTTTTATTAAAATTGTGGTTAAGCCCTCGATTTATTAGTATTGGTCAGCTCCATGCATTACTGCACTTCCACCTCCAACCTATCACCATGTCGTCTTCATGGAATCTTACT
>JAGAED010000014.1 GCA_017613275.1 Clostridia bacterium
AAGGCCATGGTTCTTCAATCCATCTCCACTTGTTGCATGGATAATTTATAGATAAAGGACCATACATTCTTTGATATTTATCCTTTAATTCTTTACATTCCTTACAATATCTATTGTGTAAGCAAAGAGCTCTTTCATCATCTTTATGAGTGTCTAAATAAAGGGCTAATTCTGTTATAGCAAATTCTAATCCTTTTATTTCATCAGCCATTTTTCTTCTCATGTCGCAGTTGCCTCTATCCATATCTTCTTCCATTGGAGACATATTAGCTGACATATTGGCATTCATGTTGACTGGCATATTGCCTGTTACATAAGTTCTTCCATCGTCTTTTGCTTCACAATTACAATTTCTATACATAGTCATTATCCATTACACCCCTCTCCTACTGCATTTGTAGATGCTAAATATTTATTAACTTCCATAGATTGACCTGGGCAATATGGGCTAACCAACTCTGGGAAAATTGTTCCCATTTTTAATCCTACTTGTGGTTTAAATGTTTTATCCATAAATTGATATGGCACATAACTTTGCGCTAGCATTGGGTCATCTGGAAATACACTATTGTATTCATCATCAAATCCGCAATTACAATTTTCATTGTAAATATCATTATTGCATGAACCTACATTTTGACAACTAGTTTCCATATAATCACATTGATTTTCATCATCATGACTGTTATTCATACAATAACATTTTTGGTATCTTCCAAACATTTTTCTTCCTCCTTTTTCAAATTTAATATATTGTATGAATCTTCAATAAAAAACGTGAGTCTTAGATTTTTAAATAAAAAAAAGAAAAATGTTAACTAATGTAACATTTTTCTTTATAAATTATATTCTTAACATTCCAGCAAATGTTTTGTTTTGATCAACACTTGATAAAACTTTAGCTCCTCCAGAGATTACTACGATATCTCCTGTTTCAACTAATTCATCTGCTTTTATTTTTTCAATTCCTTTTTTAATTGTGTCTTCTATAGAAGAAGTTCCTTCAACTAAAACTGGGCAAACATTTACAGATACTGCTAATTGGTTAAATGTTTTTTCGTCATCTGTTATAGCAAATATTGGGCATTGGCAAGGGAATCCAGCTAATTTTCTTATTGAATCTCCTGTTTTTGTGTATGCTACTATTCCAGCTGCGTTCATGTTTTGAGCTGTTGCAATAGTTGTATAAGCAATATGAGATTCTAAATCGCTAAAATCAAATGTTTTAGCATATCTATTAAATCTGCTCCAATAATGTGTATCAGCTTCGATTGCTTTTGATATTTTTGACATTGCTTCAACGCATTCTACAGGATATTTACCCATAGCACATTCTCCAGAAAGCATTATAGCTCCTGTTTTATCATATACAGCGTTTGCTACGTCACTTACTTCTGCTCTAGTTGGTCTTGGATTTGATGTCATTGATTCTAACATTTGTGTTGCTGTTATAACTGGTTTACCAACTTGGTTACATCTCTTAATAAATCTTTTTTGAACGATTGGAACTTGTTCCATTGGTATTTCAACACCCATATCTCCACGAGCTACCATGATTCCATCTGATAAAGCTAAGATTTCTTCAAAGTTGTCTATACCTTCTTGGTTTTCTATTTTAGAAATGATTTTTACTCTTTCTCCACCATTTTCATTTAATAGTTTTCTTAAAGCTATAACGTCAGCTGCTTTTCTTACGAAAGAAGCTGCAACATAATCAAATCCTCTTTTGATTCCTTCTGTAATATCGTCAATGTCTTTTTGTGTTAAAGCTGGTAAATCAACTTTTACACCTGGTACGTTCATTGTTTTTCTGCTTCCTAATTTAGCTGTATTTAAAGCTTTACAAACAATATCTTTACCTTTAATTTCAACTATTTCAAATTCTAAAGCACCGTCATCTACAAGTAATGTTCCACCAACTGAAACATCTTTGTATAATTCTTTGTAGCTGATTGATGTTTTAGTATTATTTCCTACTATATCTTCGTTTACAAATGTAAATTCTTGTCCTTCTTCAATTGTAACTTTTTCATTTCCTGTTTCTAATACACCTGTTCTGATTTCTGGACCTTTTGTATCTAATAATAATGCAACTGGTCTGTTTAATTTTTTTCTAACGTTTTTGATGTTTTCAATCTTTTCTCCATTTTCTTCATAACCACCATGTGAGAAATTGATTCTTGTTACGTTTAATCCTGCTTTGAATAATTTTTCTAGCATTTCTGGATTTTCACTTGCTGGTCCGATTGTTCCAACGATTTTTGTTTTTCTTAATACTTTTTTCATTTTAAACTTCCTCCCTTTTCAAAACAATTATTATTATATCACACTTTTACATAAAAAAACAAGATTTTTCAAGAAATTTCGCAAAAAAATCCAATTATATATTTTTAAGCAGAAAAATATATAATTGGATTTTTTAAATATTATTTTTAATATCCTGGTTTTTCTAAAAGTTTAAACATGTTTGTTTTATATTTTTCAACACCTGGTTGGTTAAATGGATTTACTCCTAGAACTTCACCAGACATTGCACATGAAAGTTCGAAGAAATATATTAGTTCTCCAATGCATTCTTCATTTAAACTATCTAATTCTAATAATATATTTGGAACTTCTCCATCAACGTGTGCTTTAATTGTTCCTTCCATTGCTTTTTTATTAACATAGTCTAAATCTTTTCCAACTAGATAATTTAATCCATCTAAATTATCTTCATCAGTATTAATTGTTATTTGAGCATCTGTATTTTTAACACTTATTACTGTTTCAAAAAGATTTCTTCTTCCCTCTTGTATATATTGTCCCATAGAATGTAAGTCAGTTGTTAGGTCAACTCCTGCAGGGAATATTCCTTTTCCTTGTTTTCCTTCACTTTCGCCATATAGTTGTTTCCACCATTCTGTGAAATAGTGTAATTTAGGCTCATAGTTTGCAAATATTTCAATGTTTTTATCATTTTTATATAGAATATTTCTTACTACTGCATATTTGTAGCAATCGTTATATTTTAGGTTGGCATCATTGTACTTGTCTTGCGCTATTCTTGCCCCTTCCATTAGCTTGTCTATATCAATTCCAGCTGCTGCAATTGGCAAAAGTCCAACAGCTGTAAGGACTGAATATCTTCCACCTACATTATCTGGAATGACAAATTTTTCATACCCTTCATTATCTGCAAGAGTTTTTAATGCTCCCTTTTCTTTATCAGTTGTAACATAAATTCTACTTCTTGCTTCTTCAATTCCATATTTGTTTTCCAAAATCTCTCTGAATATTCTAAATGCAATACCTGGCTCTGTTGTAGTTCCTGATTTCGAAATAACATTAACTGAAAAATCTTTGTCTCCAATGTAATTAATTAAATCATTTATATAATTTGGACTTAAATTGTTACCCGCATATAAGATTTGTGGGAATTTTCTTTCTTTGTCTGAAAGCAAATTGTAGAAAGTATTTGTTAGACTCTCTATTACTGCTCTAGCTCCTAAATATGAACCACCAATGCCTATTACAACCAAAATATCAGACTCTTTCTTGATTTTTTTAGCAGCTTTTTTTATCCTTGCAAATTCTTTTTTATCATAATTTGTAGGAAGTTCAAGCCATCCAACAAAATCAGTTTCATCTTCTGTTCTTTTGTGTAAATTCTTATGTATAAGTTCGACTTTCTTCCTGTATTCAAGAATTTCCTTCTCACTTATACCTGTATTTTCTAAATTTACATTCAAATTTTTCATATATCAACAACCTCTTTTCCTTCGTTTCTTTCAATGCGATTATATATGAAGTATTTTTATATTGCAAGGATTTTATAAAAAGTTTTTAATTAAATTATAAGCAACAATTATATATTTTGTAGCGAAATTGTGGGGAATGTATTATTTCAAAATTTCGTCCAAAACCTTTGCCAAATACTTCATACTATTGTTGCATTGTTCCAGAGTATTGCCTGTGGCACCGACTTCTATTATAGAAGCATATTTCCCGGCATGTTGATTATATCTATATTTTGTAAGCATTATTGGTTTAAACAAACCTGGATACATTTCTTCTGCTTTTTGTTGAACCTTTATAGCAAATTTCAAATTCTGTTGCCAATTTGGATGCCATAAACCACCTTCATTCGTACCAATAACAAACATTATTTGAGCAGCCACATCATCTCCAATTTTAACACATGGAGCATAGTCTGGCCTGCTCCCTATTGCATCTCTATGTACATCAAAAATAATATCAGTTGGATTTTGTTTCAAAATTTCTTCAACAGTTGCCAATGAATTTGTATATGAACCATTATATGAAGGATAGTCATGATATGTTTTATTGTGTATGACATTATGTCCATATTGTTTTAAGTGATTTTCCAACTCATCCCCTACTCTTGCAACTGTGAAGTTTAAATCGGTTGTTCTATAATTTCCTGTTGGTGTATATGAAAACTTTTCACTTGATGTATAACTCTCACAAGTATGTGTGTGGAATATGAGAATGTTCTTATTTTCTATTTTTATATCAGGGTTCATAATTTCATTATTCAATTCAAAAGATGTCCCATTTTTGATTTTAACAGCTCCATATTCTGCACTATAATTTAGGCTAATTGGATTTTGTGTTACCACTTCAGTTGCAAGCCCAGTTTGCGCGAGCTGAAGGGGATTATCATTATTTTCTTCTTTTATTTCATTCTGTTCTTTATCTTGTGGTGTTGATGTTTCTGTTGAATTTTCATCAGTTGCACTATCTTCTTGCTCTGGTGCAAAGTTTTCAATTGCACCTATTTGACTTTTTAAAATTTCTTCATATAGTTTTTTCCCTTCTTTTGGGGTGTCTGGTGTTTCTTCATTATTTACACTGCCAACAATTGCAGATGTTGTGTCTATACATCCTGTAAAATCATAATTAAATAAACCTTCATTATTGGGATCCTCTTCAATACTTTCCTCTTTTGCAAACACTTCATTATCTAGTTTTTTTAGATTATTAAAATACTTCGTAAGACCAAGTAATGTTGCAATTGTTAAAATTATTAAAACAAAATATTTTATTATATCTTTTACATTAAAAACCGCAATTTTAAACATATATATCTCCTTAATTCTTAAGTACCTTATATATATGTTTATTCGGGAAATAAAAAAAAATTCGCATTTAGCGAATTTTATTAAACTATATTTTTTTCCAGAACCAATCTAGACTATTGTTTATGCTTTTTTTGTTTTGTGCTTTTGCTTCTATGTCATCTGTCCATAGATATGCAAAGAATGATATTAATAAGAATACAAAGTCAATTGCAACGCATCTTGATAATGTTTCTGTTAGATATCTGAATTCTTCTGAAAGTGTTGTTAGTTGAGCTACATGTACTATTAAAACTCCTAAATATGCAGCTAAAACTACTGCAGCTACCGCACTTTTCTTTATTTCTTGAGCTAAGAATATTAATAACACTGTTGCTGCAACCATTAGTATTAATGTTATTGGGTTTGTAATATCAAAAACAAACATGATTATTCCTCCTTTTTTCTTCCGTTTTTTACTAAAAATATTTTATCACTGTTTTTTGTTTTGTTCAATAATTTTTATATTTCATTTTCATTACATTTTTGTTACAAAAATTGCAAATAAAAAACCTGGTTTTTGGGGAGTATCCCTAAAAACCAAGTTTTATGTTTTATGCTAATAGTTTTTCTATTAAATCTGCAATTTCTTGTGCTTTTTGTTTTATGTATTGTTGATCTGCTCCTTCTATCATTACTCTTACTAATGGTTCAGTTCCAGAAGGTCTTATTAGAACTCTACCGTTTCCAGCAAATTCTTTTTCTAAGTTTTCTATTGCAGTTTTTATTTCTTTGTTTTCTTTGTAATCATATTTTTTGTCATTGCTTACTTTCGCATTTACTAATACTTGTGGGTATAGTGTAACAATATCAGCCATTTCAGATGCTTTTTTGCCTTCTTCTAAGATTGACTTCATTAACATTAAAGATGTTAGTATTCCATCTCCTGTTGGATTGTAATCAAGTAATATTACGTGACCTGATTGTTCTCCACCTAGGTTATAGCCATTTTTTAGCATTTCTTCTAATACGTATCTATCTCCTACTTTTGTTTGTATTAAGTTTAAGTTATTAGCTTCTGCAAATTTGTTCATTCCCAAGTTGCTCATTACAGTTGCAACTATTGTGTTTTTATTAAGTTTTCCAGCTTTCATTAAAGATTTTGATATTATAGCCATTATCTTGTCGCCATCGATTTCATTACCTTTTTCATCAACAGCAAGACATCTATCTCCATCACCATCAAATGCAACACCCATGCTTAATTTATTTTCTACAACAAATTTCTTTAGGTTATCTAAATGTGTTGATCCACAATTTTCATTTATATTTATACCATCTGGATTGTTGCTTATTATTTTGTATTTTATTCCTAATGTTGAAAATACTTTTTCAGCAACTTTGTATGTTGCACCATTTGCAGTATCTAAACCAATTACAAAGTCATCTGTAACTAGTTTTTCCATATCATCATCAAAGTTTTTTCTAAAGAAATATACATATTCATCTATTAAATCTTCTCTATATTCTGATACTCCAATGTGTTCATTTATAGCTGTTAATTCATCTAATTTACCAGATTCCATTATTTCTTCAATTTCTTCTTCTAGCTCATCTGGAATTTTCATTCCCTTGTTGCTAAAATATTTAATTCCATTGAATTCGAATGTGTTATGTGATGCAGAAATAACAACACTTGCATCAGCATTTAATTTTCTTGTTAAATAAGCTACTCCAGGTGTTGGTATAACTCCTAATAATTTTACATTTGCACCATAGCTTAAGAAACCAGCCACCATTGCGCTTTCTATTAGAGTTCCAGAAAGTCTAGTATCCCTTCCTATTAAAATTGTTGGAGCTCCATCTTTTTTATGTTTTGATAATACATATGCTCCTGCTTTTGCAACCTTATATACTAATTCTGGTGTTAAATCTGTGTTTGCTATTCTTCTTATTCCATCTGTTCCGAAATATTTACGCATTTTACAATCCTTCCTTTCTTTAAAGACGAGTTAGTTCCGCCAATACCATTATATGGAACACAATAATGCTCCACTAAATTATTTTTCCTTGCTTAAGATATTTACAAGTAATTTATCTTTTAACGATAACTCGAATTTTTTTGGTGTTTCTACATTAATTCTTTTATTTGCTAATGCCAATCCAGGATTAATTGTAGTAATTTCATTTAATTTTTCTACACCTATTATTCTTCTAATTTCCATTAAGCACTCTGGTATTCTTTCATAAATTGTATTTTGTCTATGTACATCTGAACCCAAAAAATGAACATAATTGTTTTCAAACATTTTCTTTACAAATATTTTTGTAGCATTTCCATATTGACCAATTATACTTCCATAATTTGCTTGCATCAATACACCTTTTTGTGCTAAGTCATATAGCAATTCTGGTTCTTTTCTTATAAAAGAATATCTTTCAGGATGTGCTAGAATTGGCACTATTTTGTATTGTTGCATTTCATAAATTACATCATATAAATTTAATGGTTCAGCATTTAATGGTAATTCAAAAAGAACGTAGCTTGTATTATTTATAGTTGAAGCTTTTGCATTTTCTAATAAGCTTATTAAATTTTCAGACATGTATATTTCATTTCCTAAATATAATTCGCCATCATAATTTTTTATAAATAAGTTTTTAGAAATAGCATCTAGCCAAACTTCTCTCTCGGCCACATCCGTTTCATAATAGTTTTCCATGTAATGCGGGGTAAGGACAATCTTGTCAAACCCCGCTTTTTTTGCTTCTTCAATAAGATTAAATGTTTCTTCTATATCTCTTGCACCATCATCAATATTTGGTAAAATATGTGTATGAAAATCTATCATTTTTAGTAGTTCTCTCCTTGTTTACGTTTTTCTGTTTCTATATATTCATTTACTTGTCTTAGTATTTCTTTTGTTTTTTCATCCAAATTTTGGTCTATTTTTACTTCTGATATTCTTCCTTCTCCTTGAACCTGAGCTTCTACTTCTTGATATCCAGTATGATTATTTTCTACTATATTGTTTTCTACTTTTTCTTCAAAAGTGTTGCTTTCATCTATGTAATTTTCTTGGGTATTTTCTTCATAGTTGTTGCTTAAATCAATGTCATTTTCTGCAACACTTTCTTCAACAACATCTTCTACATCGTCAATAGGATATTCCTTTTTTAGTGTTTCAATTCTCATTGTATCTTCAAAATCATGATTTAAGTCATTATATCCGAATTCTTCTTCTCTTTCTCTCTCTTGATCTTTAATAATAGAATTAAAATACTCATCCATCTTCTTTTGTTCTTTTCTAGTTGGTTTTACTGTCATATTTGCTCCAGTAATTGACCCATAGTAATACGAACTATTATATTTCTTAGAAGATATGTCCATTTTATTTACTACAACACCAGCGATTTTTCCACCTACATTTTGAATATTTTTTACAATTCTTGTAAGACTTTCTTTTTTTGTTTCTTTTTGAGCAGTTACAATCATTGTAGAATCAACTATTCTAGATAGAATTATAGCATCTGTTACTAAGTCGCATGGTGTTCCATCTATAATTATCAAATCGCACATTGTCTTTAATTCTTGCAATAAATTTTTCATTCTGCGAGAAACCAACAATTCTGAAGGGTTTGGTGGAACATTTCCAGCTGTTAATATATGTAGATTTTCTACATCAGTTTCTTGAATATAGTTTGCAATGCTAATCTCTTCGGCATTTTCCATGTCATCTACACCAATATTAGATAGATAGTTAGATAAACCTGGTTTTGGTAGAACGCCAAATATGCTATATTGTCTACCTTTTCTCATGTCTGCATCAACTATGATTACTCTTTTTCCAGCTTGTGCAAATGTAACAGCTAAATTGGCTGTAATCCAGCTTTTACCCTCTCCAGGGAATGTTGAAGTTATTAATAAAGTTTTTAATTTTTTATCTGTATTCATAAATTGTATATTTGTTCTTAATGTTCTAAAAATTTCAGATACAGGAGATTTAGGATCTTGATATGTTAATAATTCTTTTTTCATTATTTTCTCTTACCTCCTTTATCTTCTGGATCGTATAATGGAATAGTTGCTAAAACAGGTACGTCTAATAGTTTTTCAACATCTTCCGCAGATTTAACAGTTGTGTCTAGCATGTTTAGTAAAAGAACATAAATTACAGATACAACAATTCCACCAAATGTAAATATAATTACATCTCTTACACGATGAATATTAGATGGTCCATCTGGTACCTCTGCCTCATCAACTATATGTACGTTACTTAAATTGTACATTTCTGTAACGTTTTCAATAAATACTTTTGCTGTTTCATTAGCAATTCTTGCAGCAACAGCTGGATCGCTGTTTACTACTTTTATTTCAATTAACTCTGTATCTTTTACAGAACTAACTGTTACATTTTGTCTTAATTTGTCTTCATCAATTTTTATTCCTAAATTAGAAATAACTTTTCTTAAAACCTTTTTACTTTTTACTAATTCACTGTATGTAGATACTAATTTTGAGTTTAATGTTACATCTGATGTTGTAATTGTGTCATCACCATTTTGATTTTTTTGATTTTCAATTTTTGCTAAAACTAGTGTTGTAGAAGATGTGTAGACTGGTTTTACGAATCCTAACGTATAGACAACTCCTATAACCATAAACACAAATGTGATTAAAATAATTTGAACTTTTTTGTTCCAAAACAAGCTAAAAATTTCTTTTAAATCTAACTCTTCCATTTTTCCTCCTAATTTTTATTTTTCTTTCGCACTTTTATAGTATATATATAAATTTTAAAATTTTCAAGTTTTTTTGTCGAATTTTTTACTTTTTTTCTTCGGTCTTTTTCTCTTTGATTTTTTCATGCTTTTCAGACTTTTTTTCCTTACTATGGTCTATATTTTTTTCTGTTAAAAGCTTTGGTCGTTTGTCTTTTTTTCTTTTTATCTTGAATTTTTTTATCTTCTCTATTATTTTACAATCATATTTAGATTTATCTTCTTTTATTCCTTTATATTTAAAATAATTATGCACCAAATTTGATAAGAATATTAGGGCCAAGCCTCCAAAGAACATTAGCATGCCTTTTCCAAAAATTCCGCCCAAAATCGCACTAAGTATTTCCCTTATTACAAAAGAAAATGCATCATTTAAAATTGTAATTGTTTGAATATTTACTTTTGAATTCACAAAAATATTTATAACCAAAAATACAAGTCCACAAGTAAAAAGTGAGAATCCAATAGAAACCACGAACTTATAAAATCTTTTACCAGCTGAAACAAGTAAGCCAAAAACAGAGACAGCTGCAAATATTAGAACTAGTTTTTTTGTAACATCTAATACAAAGTCAAGTTTATGACATGCATTAAAAATTTCTTTTTCATAATCAAAATGTGCAATTGTATTTAAATATTCTTTTGAAATCTCATCAACAAAACCATTTAAAGACGCCTTCTGTTCTTCTGTAATAATCATTCCTTGTGTAGCAGCATCAATATTTGCATGTAATTTTGTTTTTAAATTATCAGTATTAATTGTTTCCTCAATGTTGCTAAAAATATTAGTTATAATTTTTTTCGTGTCATTTACTACATCATCTCTCGTAATAATGCCTTCTAACACGCTTTTGTCTAAACCTGATTGAATAATATATTTTTCGAAATTACTATTTGCATAACCATAAACCTTATCGTAATACCCTGTTTCGTCAAGTTTTTTCAATACATAGCTTTTGTCTAGTATTGTTGAAGAAACAATATTTATCACAAAATAGATGCCTATAGATATGGTTAAAACAATAGCAAATATGTATCTAAAAATTGATTTTACCTTTTTCACCTTTTATTCTCCTATCTCAATACAAAATTATTGTGCTATAGGTTCAGCATAAACCACATATCTTTGTTTTGCATAACCTATATTATTAAATGGATAACATGTATATACCATCAATATTTCTTTATCTCTTTGAACAGGAAGCTTATCTATTTCCTTTTCATTGATTAATTGCATGTCATAAATTTTGTATTTAAACTCTCCATAAGTTGTTTTTATTATAATCTCGTTATCAATTTTAAGGTCAGAAAATCTTCTAAAAACATCAGCACTATTGTGTCCCATATAAATTATAGAGCCACCTTCTCCAGGAAAATAACTGCCACTAGAATGACCAACACCATTTTTCAAGATTTCTAATGTGTCTCCAAAATAAACAGGAAGATTAACCTCAATTTGAGGAATTTCTATAGTAGCATATTTTGCTCCATAGTCTGGATAACTCGCTAATTTTTTATTTTCATTTATTGTGGTTTCCTGAAACTCAGCTACTGCTTCTTGTTTTATATCAATTGCAACTCTGTTAGCTAATGTAATTGCTTGCTCTATTTGTGCCCCTGCAAATATATTTATACAAGCAAAGATTGCAATTGTAACAAATAAAGCAACTATTACGCTTATAATAGTTGCTTTTATTGTTTTTCTCAAAAACTTAGGCATTAGCTAATTTCTTTCTAGCAATAAATCCTGCAGCTAGGGCTACTACTGCAATTGAAGAAACAACAAAAACTGTATTTGTTTCATTTCCTGTATAAGATAATTTGTCGCTGAAATCTAAGACATCTTCTACTTTTCCATTATAATAGATTGTTACTTTTGTACCATCCCATGAAATTTTTATATTAAGAATGGCTGCTGCTTCTGTTGCTAAGTCTTGTACTTTCTTTAAATCTGTAGAAGATAATTTAGCAATGCTTGTTACTTTTGCATTTTCCATAACTTTTACTACTTCATCAACTTTTGCCATTACTGCATCAGCTTGTTCATCTGTTGCAGGATGTTTTTCCAAAAATCTTTCCATTTTAACTTTATGTCCTTCTGTTACTCCGTATTTTGATCCTTTTTCATAAATTAAGTTTGGTAATTCAGCACTTGTTGCTGCATTAACCATTGTTGTAGCGAATACAGCTACCATAACAAATAAAATTGTTACAAATAAAGCTTTTTTCATTTTAAATTTTCCTCCCTTGTTTAAACTGATTTTATTATACCATTTTAAAAAATTTCTAGCAATAGTTTTTTAGAAAAAATGTAAAAAATTCAGTTGACATTTTTTTGATATTTAATAACATAAAATAAAAGAGAAATAGACTAATTATTCATCTACTCCCCCTAGGCACCGTCCGAAGACTTCTGCCGCAATCCTTATATATTATAATATATATTTATATTATATGCAAATGTTTTTTTATTAATTAAAAAAGCGAGTAGTTCGCGAGGAACTACTCTTAATCTTCTAAATGCCGATGTGATAATCACATAGCTTAATTTAATTAGATTATACTATATTATATGTCCATTGTCAATAAATTATAACTATTTTATAAATAGTTTTTTTAATTTTTCATCTAATAAATCCAAGCTTTCATTAGATAAGCGCACTCCACTAAGTAAATCTTTTGAATTTTTGGGATTGAAAATTCGCTGCTTACTAATAGTTGTAAATTGATTTAATAGTGCAATACTTCCTTTTTTCATTTTTGAAATTTCTTTTTCAAACTTCTTTAAAAATTCAAGTTCTTGAGATAAAGTAGGTAATTGTTCTAATTCTTCCTTTATATCCTCATATTTTTCAACATTTATATTACTCAATTCTGTTAATTTACTGAAAACTTCATTAAATCTTTTTTTAAACTTATTATATAAATTATTATAGATTTCATTGCCTAAATTGATTGTATTATCATAATATTTCTTATCCGTTTTTATCGAAGTTAATGGAATTACATTTAAAGTTCCAAAAGAAGGTTTATCATCTTTATTTATTACAACACAATAATGTAATCCCCCTAATTCTCCGTCCAATATTAAATCCCAAATTAGCCTTAATTATATCTCCGCGCTTATATTTTTTTAGTTTTGAAGAATCAAAAAATCTTTCATTATCATGATAATTAGAAAAATCATTAATCCAATATGCTAATAAATCAGATTTTTTATACTCTAGTAAATCTATATGTTTATCAAAACTTTTTTCAAGTCGACTTAACGCATTATTTTTATTGTAAATAGTTTGGCTTTTAATCTCATCTTCTTCATTTTTATCTATTGCAATTTTATCATCCATTTCAACAACTCCTCATTATTAATCTGTTAGATACCTTCTAGCATTTTTTGAACAATTGTATTGTATCATAGTGAATAATTGTTTGCAAGAGTTTTTGTAAAAATTTACAAAAATTTCACAAAGCCCAGTTGACTACATTTTGTAGTCAACTAGGCTTTTACTTCTAATCCCTACTATACAAATCTCTTGTATAAACCTTATCTTTTACATCTTTAAGTATTGGCTCAAATCTATTTGCTAAAATTACATCACTTTTCTTTGCAAAAGTTTTAAAGTCATTTATAACTTTAAAAACATTAAATTCTTCAGCTTTTAGAGTTGGCTCATAAATTATAACGTCAACTCCTTCAAGTTTTAATCTTTCAATTATTTCTTATATAAACTACATTCAAGAGGTGTTTTAGATGGAAGAAAAATATAAAAATGCTATTGAGGAATTCAATAACTATACAAAACAATTGGATATGGAAAATGAAATGATTTCTAGAAAATACTATCATACATTTTGAGTTGCAGACTACGCATTAGAAATTGCAAAAAGTGAAAATTTAAATGAACAAGATACATATATAGCCTACCTTTGCGGGCTTTTACATGATATTGCAAGATTTAAACAAGCAACTGAATATAATACTTACAATGATTTGAACTCATTTGACCATGGCGATATGGGATATACTATTTTAAAAGAAAATGATTATATTTCTAAATATATACAAGATGAAGAAAGCAAAACTATAATATTAAAAGCTGTTAAAAGCCATAATAAATTTGCTATTGAAGATGGATTAAATGATAGAGAATTATTTTTTGCAAAACCAATTCGTGATGCTGATAAATTAGATATTTTAGATAAACAAAGAAATGAAGTAAATGATAATAGTACAACTATTGATGATGATGTGTTGCAAACTTTTAAAGAACACTGATTATTTAAAAGAGATGGCACTAAAAGAAATGATGCTACTCAAATTGTTCAAAATTTATGTCTTGTTTTTGATTTGAATTTTGAGAGGAGTTTGGAGATAATTAAGGAAAAAGAGATTGTTGAGAGGAAGTTGGAGATTTTGAAGGAACATATAGATGAAGAAAGTTTGAAGATTTTTATTAATTAATTAATTGAAATAAAAAACAGTTGGTTAGTGATACTAACCAACTGTTTTTTTATGTTCTTTATAATATTCATTTATTACCTTGATTTTACCTATTAATTATTATTTTCTAAACTCCATCTGCTTTGTACAAAATTTAATATATACTTTTTTAATAATTTATAAATTATACAAATAATTAATGTGATAAGTAATATCCATATTGGTGCAAAACTCCTATATATACCATAGATATTAAATTTTGATAATATAGTTCTTATAATTGGATGAAATATATATATACCAATAGAATATTTTTTTCCAAACTCACTAATAACTAACAATAGTCTATTATTTGAATTCATATTATATCTTAAACATATTATAAAAATAGAAATAGATAAAAATATTGTACTAAGATAATAATCTATTGCACCATTAACACTATTATTTACTAATATCGTTCTTTCAATAATTGTACTCATACAAAAAATAAGAACAAAGACAACTAAATATTTCTTTTTTATAAATATTTTTCCATTAGAAAATTTATTATTTATATAACTTCCTATAAAAAAGTATGGAATTCCTAACAATAAAAAATTGCGAACATATATAAATGATATATCTCTTTTTATAGTAATTAAAGAATATTTTCCTATTATCAAATTAAGTAATAATAAAACTGGCGTAATTAAGTACATCCATTTATATTTATCATGTTTATTAACAATTTTTGCAATTATTAAAACATATAGTAATGCATTTAAATACCATAAATGATACCCAAATGGTGACTCATTAAATAAAATTAGTTTAGATATACTTTTAAAGTTAAATGTATTCTGAAAATAACTTGCAATATTCCCATTTTTATAAATAATTATAATTATATCATATAAAAAATATAATAAATTGGATATTATACAAAGTTTTATAATTTTAACAATTTGTTTATTTTCTTTCCCATTTTTTACTGTTTGATTGTAAAAATATCCAGTAATCATAAAAAATATAGGAACAGAAAATCTTGAAAGTGCTTTAAAATATTGTCCAAACTCCCCTTCAAAAGGTTGATGAATGCATATTACACCAAACGCAGCAATAAATCTTAGTATATCTATTCCAATATTTCTATCTATATTTCTATCTATATTTTTATTTGTTTTATAAGTATTAATTAAACTTTTTTCCATAAATCTCTCCATTAGAAACTTTTAACTTTATTCAATATAGGTATTATAAGTTTATTTTTCAACTCTTTATATTCTTCAACCTTCCTAAACACTAATATATTTATAACATTTGGTACTATACAAACGATAATTGCCTTTATTATCAACCCAACAACTCCTTGATTTGGAACTAAAGTTGCTAATAATAAGGAAATAGTTGTATTTATAGCAAATATAATTAAATATGCAATATATTTTTTAAAATATTTACTAACTGGAGTTTTAAATTCAGATTTATGTATTAAATAAGGATCAATCCATGAATATGAAACTAGCTGAGCTATACTTGTTGCAATAAATATTCCAGCTACTCCAAACCATTTGCATAATAATATTGAAAATACTATATTAGTTACTGCTCCTATATATGGAGTTATTCTTCCCTTTTGGAATAACCCCAAAGTTGTTCTATATGTATATCCTGGATTTCTTAATCCTTCAATAAAGAAACTTACAGCTAAAGCTATAGAAACAGCCATCTCCAATATATATGAATCCCCTAGCCAAATTTTAATAAATGGATTTAGTAAAACTATAAAAGCAATTGCACAAAAAGAATATACTAAATAATTCGCAAATGTTATTTGGTAGAATACCTTTTCTTTTTGTTTAGGTTCACCAACAGCATTTAAATTTCCAACACTTGCAGTTACTCCATTAAGTGCGGAAACTATTACTGATTTTACGGCAGTAATTATTAATACATAATTAGAACATAAACCAACAGTTTCAACATTTATTAATGTAGATATCAAAATATTATCAGTTCCATTCATTATAACGCCACCAAATTTATATACAACCAACGATTTTACATTGCTAAATATTTTTTTACTCTCTTCTTTACTCAATTTGGCAATGTTTTTTTCCTTTAAATACGGGAACATTTTATTTGCTTTTATTGCTAATATTATATTCTCTGATAATGTTGATATAATTACTATAACCAAATATACAATATAATCTCTTGTCAAGAAAAGAAATAAAATTTGTATAATACTACTGAAAAAATAAAATACACTATCTATATTATTAATAATACTCTGTTTTTGATATGCTGAAATAATGGATTTTTTATATGTAAAAAAGTATGAAAAAGCCGTATTCGATAAAAACAAAATATAAATTAATACTAAGTCTTCTTTAATGTTCGGAGCATCCTTAACGATTAAATTCATAAAAGGAATTACACATAATCCTAAAAGAAAAACAACTACACCAATTGTATTATATGTTTTTTTATATAATTGCATTAGACTCTTTATTTTTTCTTTATCATTTTCAGCAACAGGTTTATACATATTGAAAATAATTGCAGTTCCTATACCTAATTCTGCAAAAGAAAGTATCGTAAGAACATTAGTAAAGAGTCCATTCACTCCAAGATACTCTGTATTAAGCATATGTATAAATACAGTTCTTACAACAAAAGCCATTATTCTATTTATTAATTGTACTATAACACCTGTTCTCACATTTCTTATTGTGTTTTTTGTTCTTGATTCTTCCATTAATTATTCCTTCCAAAAACATATTCTTCTATAAACCTTTTTAAATAGTTATAATTGCTATTTTTATATTCATCATTGTCTATTGCTTTATATCCTGTTTGAATTGCTAATTTTAATTCCTTTATTACATTATCTGCATTTAAGTTTGGATACTCAATAAATCTATTTGCATATCCAATATTATTTCCAAAAAATTTCTGTTTTTTATTCCAAACAAGTCCTATACTAGGTATATCATACGAATATGAAATAATACTTGCATGAAGTCTTGCAACTATAACTGCTTCAAATTTAGTAATTATTTTTATTAATTCTTCCATATTTTTAGGTCGTTCATTTAAAACATCTTCTTTATAAAGATTTAATTCTGTAACCACTCTTTCAGCAAATAACTGGTCAGCTATATTTCCGTTTGTAAAAAATTCACATTTATACCCTGATTCTGTAATTCTATTATATAAATCTTTATATAATGCTATGGCTTGTTCATCAGTAAAATCAATTCCATAGTCCACAAATAAGTTGTGTCTAATCATTCCTAAGCCAATAACATTTGTCTTCTCTTTTTTACTAGAAGGATATAATTTATTAATAATACAAGCTGAATCACATACTTTAGCTGTTATAATTTTATTATTACTGATATACTTATTGTTTAATAAATCAATATCATCTCTCGTTGTTATATATTTTACACAACTACTATTTATAGATTTTTTTAATTTTTGGCAATCAAGTTCATTGTCTTCATAGCCCTCGACCCCCACTCCTGAAAGCATAACTGGGATATTAAATTTTTGAGCATATTCTATAACAACCTGTATAGCATTGCAGATTTCTTTTTGTTGTTTATATTTAATTAGTCCACCACCAACAAATATTATTGCATCAATATTTTCATCAATTAGTGATTTACATTTTCTTCTAACTCTTTCACAATTTACATTTATAGTGCCTTTGATTTTACCCTTTACTCTATTGATTAAATTTTTCACAAAACATTCTTTTTCAATAGTAGCACTCTCTCTACCATATAAATCTATTATTTTATAATCAAATTCTTCTTTATTATTATCGAAGATTTTGCTTAATTCATATTTTGTAGCTTCATAAATTGCTTGATCCCCTAAATTCAAATCATAAACCAAACCAGCAAAAATTATTTTTTTCATTCTCTTCTCCCATTTTATTTATTAATTAATACTTTTATCATATTTTGAAACATTAAAACCAAGTTATAGTTTTCTTTACATCCTAACCCCTTTAATTTATTGGTGTCCAAATTCATACACAATTTTGGAGCATATCCAAACTGTTGTATATTCTCTTCTACTTCACAAATCACTTTTATTTTATCATTTGCACATTCTTTCGCAACTAATTGAGCCATTTCATAAATTGAACAATAAGTGTCCTCATTAGCTACATTATATGCTTGCCCATTTTCACCTTTTAATAAAATTGTAAAAATAGCTCTTACAGCATCAGCTGTATATAAATAGCATCTTTTAGTTTCTCCTTTTGTGTGTAGAATTATATCCTTATTTTCAATTGCACTTCTTGCAAATTGCGCAAATACTCTTTCATCGTTATATTCAACACCAGGTCCAAAAGTTTGTGTTAATCTTGCTATTTTGGTATTTACATTATAACAAACACATAAATTTTCACACATTCTTTTACTTATTGGATAGCAATTTCTAATTTCAGTAGTATCCAAATTTGTTGAATGTGTTTCTGATATTTTTTCATCTGTTTGTGGTCTTCCATATACTTCCATAGTAGATAGAAATACCATACTAGCTACATTCTTTTCTTTAGCTAATTCTAAAACGTTTTTTGTACCTCTTAAAGCCACATCAATAGTATTAACTGAATCTTCTACAAATTTCTTACTAGCTGTTTGGCTTGCTGCATGAATAACATAATCTATATCTTCATTGCAAACTATTTTATCTCTTATATCCCCTTCAATAAATACTAAATTATTTGTTCTTTGTACTTCAAACTTTTTACTAGCTTTATCTATGTTTCTAACAAAAGCTAATATTCTACAATTAATATCAAATTTGTCATTAACATATAACAAAGCATTTATCAAATTACTCCCAATCAAACCTGTAGCTCCAGTTATTAAAATTGTTTTATCTTTAAATAATTTCCAATCTATATTTGTATCATTAATAATACTTTCTAAATCATTTTTGTAAACTTCATTATCAATCCACATATATTATACCTCTATCCATCTAATCCATATAATTGTTGATCTTCCCTTACTTGCAAAATAGCTCTCATTGTATAAAAATCATCAGGTGTTGTTACTTTTATATTCTCATATGGACCGTCAATCATATATAATTCTTTTCCATAATATTGCATCATAGTACATGAATCTATAAAATCAAATCTGTTTTCAGATATTGCTTTACTATGCACATCTAATATATCATTCAACCAAAAGCATTGTGGAGCTTTAGCAACACGAGATTTTGCTCTTGTTGGTACTTGTTCAATTTTCCCTTCATCATCTATTACAACAATTGTCTCTTTTACTATTCCTGCAGTAATTGATGAGCCATATTTCTTAACACATTCTATGTTTTTAGATAATAAATCTGAATTAATTAGTGGTCTAACTCCATCATGAATTAACACTACAGCATTTTCTCCATTTGCTATTTCTTTTGCTGCACATAATCCATTATAAATAGATTGTTGCCCTGTTTCTCCTCCAGGTACAATCTTTTTTACTTTATCTATTCTAAAATTATATAATAATTCTTCTAAGTATGGAATCCAATCTTTTACACATGATATAACAACTTCATCTATATCTGGATTATTTTCAAAATGTTCCAGTGTATATATAATTATTGGTTTATTACATATTTCTAAAAATTGTTTAGGTCTATCTTTAGTACGCATTCTAGTACCTACTCCACCGGCAAAAACAACACCTATATTCATTTTTAATTTCACTCCTTGTAATAAAATTTTATATTATGAGATCGTTCCTGAAGTTCTTTGGGTGGTAACTTCATATAATCACCAAATTGAATTTTTAAAACTTCATCGTAATTTTTAGGAATATTAATTTTTATGTTTTCAAAATCATGTTTAACTATTTCATTTAAATTATTCCATAATTGTATTTCTCTCTCTTCTGAATAGCACGGCCAAATCGAAATTGCATATTTTCCATCGTTATCTGTATATCTATAATGAATATTCTGATAATGCTCTATTATTTTTTTACCGTCTAATTTCTTTATAAAAAATCTACAAAATTTTTTTAATAATTTTTTTAATAAATTATTTGATTCAATTTTTGATTCAATTTTATTAACAATAAAAAATTTATAAAATCTTTTTCCTTTTGTATATGCCTTATGTATTATTTTCTTATCATCAGGTAATCTATCATAATAGAAAATATCCATAAATACACCATACTCATCTGATGTTACAGTATTTTTTTCAATTGCTTTAGTTTTTATATCACACAATTTTGCATATGGCCAATAGTAATTTTCTGAATTTAAATTTAATATTTTATACCTTTCATTATCGTCATCTTGAATAGCTTTTACAAGTTTAAAATAATTCTCTCTTGTACATGCTATATCTATATCATCATCCCACGGTATAAATCCATTATGCCTAATCGCCCCTAGCAACGTACCACTTATAGCAAAATAGTCAATTTTATTTCGTTCGCATATATTATTTATATACTCTAACATTTCTAATTCTATTTTATGCAATGTATTAACATCAGTTATTTCCTTCATTTTTTAATCCCCCAAAAAAACACTGTTGGTTTATTTTTATTCAAATAAATTATATAGTTCCATAATTTGGTTGTTAATATTAAAATGTTTTTTCCTCTCTTCTGATAGTTTTTTAAACTTTTCTCTATATTCAACATCCAGAATCATTTTCTTTAAGAATTTATATAATTCATGTTCATCATTATTGGTAATAATACCATATTTGCCATCCTCTAATATACTTTTCATTCCTGAACAATCTGTAGTAACTACAGGTTTTCCAAGTATAATAGCCTCGATAACAGCAGTATTATATCCTTCCTTATATGAAGAACATACATATATATCTGCTTCTTTTAAATATTTATATGGATTTGATTGAAAACCTAATAATATTACAGAATTTTCTAAATTGTTTTTCTTAATATATTGTTCTAGTTTAATCCTTTCATTTCCTTCTCCTAATATATATAAAGAATGATTTATCCCCTCTTCGATTAATTTTTTATGAATTCGTAATAATCTATCATATCCTTTTACTTTTATCAGCCTTCCAAGTGTAATAATCTTTATTTTTTTATCTTGCATTATTGTTTCATTTACACTCTCATTAGCTTTATTGCATATATCATTTACATCTATTATATTTCTAATAACTTGTGAATTAACATTAACAATTTTTTTAAAAGCTTCTTCTGCTTCATTTGATACAAATATGGTCTTTTCAAATTTAGAATAACATTTTTTCATTTCCTTTAGACTTCTATACGTTTTTTTAAATTCCCTAATATCTTTTAATTCTGTGTGTACCCAGTTAAATAATCTAGTATTTTTATTGTTACATCCTGAAACAATTCTTGTAGTCGGTCCCTCTAAATAGGACACAATTATATCATATTCTTCTTTTATAACTTTTTTAAAAAGGAATTTAGGGGAAAACAGTTTTAAAATATATATATTCGCTCTAAACACTTTTTTTAAAAAATACCTATATTTTATTTTTTCACTCAGATATTGTTTATTAATTCCATAATCAAATAAAGTTTGAACTGTGACATCATATTTCTTAAAGTCTAAATTATTAACTAAATTAATTAAAACTTTTTCAGCTCCACCACCACCTAATGTAGGAATAAAAAATAGTATTTTCCTCAAACCAAATCACGTCCTTTATTCTTTTTTATAGTATTTTTTAATATCTTAATTAATAAAAATGGTATAAAAATAGTATAAAAATAATATCTAAAAACTAATAGAATACTACCCCTAAAAGTAAGTAATCCTATATACATGAATATACCAACCTTAATATTTTTTATTATTATTTCATCATCATTTTCATCATGTTTATTATTTTTCATATTTTTAGCATATATAATTCCTATTAAAAACATGGCTATAAATCCCAAAAAACCAAAATTATAGTATGATTCTGCTAAAATAGTATATCCAGGTCCATAATCCAAGTCAAGTTGAGTCATTAGCCAATTAGCTAAAGCAGCATCTTTTGTAAATGAATATCCTCCAAATACTATACTAGGTACAACAGCTATAAACGATGCAAAATATGAATATCCATATGAAAAATCTTGATATTCCGGAATAATTTTCATAGTATGATATAATGAAAAAATATTTCCTCCAATTTCCTTTATTGTTGAAGAAATAACTCCATTTTCACTACTTTCTTCCATAGACTCAAAGAATGTATTAACATCTTTGTTACTCTTAACTCTATATATTGCTACCACATTAAATAATTTTAATACAATTAAACCTATCATACATAGAATAATTAGATTTTTTACTTTAATTTTTCTAATTTGAGAAAAATTAATCCAAAAAGCAGTTAATAGAAGTACTAATGCACTTCCTCTACCTCCACATGCAAAAGAAACAATAAAATCATATAAAACAATTAAAAGACAAGTTTTAAATATTTTTTTATTATCTTTCATCGCTATCATAAGCATAATTATACCTGGAATAAAAAACATTCTTAAATTGCTAGTAATATTTGACAAAGAGTCAGATTCTTTAATTTCATATAGAGATAAATATGAATCCGAAAAAGATACTCTTAAATTACTAATAGACTTTATAAGGAATTGAGGCATTCCAATAATTATCATTATAACTGCAACAATAACAACTGCTTTTTTATAATCTTTATCTTTAAAATCTTTATAATATTCTAAATTTAATAATTCATCCTGACTTCTTATATTTACTAAAGCCCCTAAAAATAATGCCCCATATCCAATAATAGAATACAAAACTGCTGTTTTAATTCCCTCAATATCTTGAATTGAAAAAATAAAAAGATTTCCATTATTTTTACTATTAAATAGAACTAAAACAAACTGTCCAAACCATGAGATATAGCAAATAAATAGAAAATAAAATACAGGCGTATTTATTTTTTTATATTTCACTATCCATACTGTAACACTAATAATTAATAATAAAACAATAACAATAGAAGAAATTATAATAAAATTATTATCAGGCTTTAAAAAAAGCAATATTAATATAATCAAACATAAAAAACATATATACATTAAATTATTTTTATTAAATTTTTTCATCTTTTGATTCTTCCTTTTTATTTTTTTTATGTAACACTAAGTAAAGCTTAGATGGTAGAAAAAATAACACTATTGGTCTTAAACAATAAATATACGAATAAATAGGTAATTTTAACATTTTATATCCTATAAAACGTACTCTAGCTTCATTAATTCTATTTTTCCAATTTCTTCTTATATAAGCATCATTATCGTCTCTCATTTTATATAATGGTTCCTGAATATTATATCCCACATATCCTTTAGCATATATTTTAAACCATAAATGGTAATCTTCAACTCTTAAAAGCTTACTATCTACAGTATATCTTCCTACCTCACTCAACACTTTTTTTCTTATCATACATGGTGCATGGCAAAATGGTGATCCTTTTATAAAATCGTTTTTACTAGGTATCTCCTTTGAATTACTATGCCCCCATATTCCATTATCATCAAAATAACTCATATTTGTACTTACTAAAGCATATTGAAAATTATTATTTAAAAAATTCACTTCCTTTTCTATTCTATCACTTTCTGAAATATCATCACCATCTTGTCTAGCAATATACTTTCCCCTTGCAAGTTCTAAGCATTTATTTAATGTATAATTTAATCCCATGTTTTTTTCGTTTTTTAAAACTATTATCTTATTTTTATATTTTTCTTCGTAACTTTTAGCAATTCTATATGTCTCATCAATAGAACCATCATCACACATTATTAATTCCCATTTTTTATAAGTTTGATTAAGAATTGAGTTTATTGATTCATCTAAATATTTAGCACAATTATATATTCCCATTATTATCGAAACTTCAATATTATCCATATTCTCTCCTTATTTTTTTAAATTTTCAATTAATCTGTTTCTATCCTTTAATATATACTCAAACAATTTATTTGAATCAAATTTTTCTCTAGCAAAAATAATTGACTGTTTTCCCATTTCTTGCCTCATTTTCTTATTTTCAAGCAATTGATTAATCGCATATTGAAGTGATTCAACGTCTGCCTTTCTTACAACAAGACCAGTTTTGTTTTTTAGCATAGCATCTGTAGGACCCGGAATATCTGTCACTATAACAGGTACTCCCATTGCTTCTGCTTCAACGACAACACTTCC
Source organism: Clostridia bacterium (assembly GCA_017613275.1). Classification (GTDB taxonomy): domain Bacteria; phylum Bacillota; class Clostridia; order TANB77; family CAG-508; genus CAG-269. The sequence goes on from JAGAED010000014.1 coordinate 24,499, forward strand.
GAAACCTTCCCTGTAACTAGGTAGAATAAAAATATCAAATGCTGAATAATACTTTTCCACATTACATACTCTACCAGTAAAAATTACATTTTCACTTTTTTGCGCCCATTCAAATAATTCTTGATTTATTGTTTTGGGTTTATCAATAGCTCCTACAACCACCAGTTTTATAGAATCATTTTTAATTGTCTTAACAGCTTCAAACAATTCGTTAATACCTTTATCTTTTTCAAGTCTTCCTATAAATCCTAATACAATTTTATTATTTAAATTGTATTCTTTTCGTATTTCATCGTTCCATTTTTCTTTATTGTTAATATTAAATTTTTCCAAATCAACTCCAGAAGCACTCCCATTCCAAATAACAGAACTTTTATTTTTATCATACAATTTTTCATTATGAGAAAACTCTAAGTTTCCAAAACTGTCTGGTTCTATCCATGTAGAATTATTACATATAACCTTTTCTATAAACTTAAATGTTTTTCTTTTAATGCCCTGAAAGCCAACATATCTTATTCCCCATTGACAATATAATCTAACTTTTATTTTGGATAATTTAGCTGCTATACTCGCATAAAGCGAAGCATTTGGGGTAGAATATTGAATAATATCAAACTTTTCACTTTTAAATATTTTATATAATTTTAATATAACCCTTAATCCATCAAACCCAATTCCTCGTTTCATTTTTACAGGAATAAAATGAATATATTCTGGCAATGATTCTTGAAAATTGCTATCTGGATTACTAATAAATGTAATATCAAAATTTCCTTTTTTATACAAATATTTTGCCGTATCAACAACAAATGAGCTTAAAGTTCCCGGTATAGTTGTAATAAAACATATTTTTTTCATTTATTCTCCTATTTGTTCTTTATAATTTTTATCTCATTATATTTCATCATATATATTCCTTCATCATAATTTCCTATATGTTCTTTATTTTCAACTCCATTAATATTGTTTATTATCATTTTAGGAACATTCACTCCACTTTCGTAAGCATGCGGATATCCACCACCAAATCTAGGATTTACTTCTGAAATATAATATTCTCCATTTACTTCAAAGATATCTATATCTATAATACCTTTAAATCCTGCTTTTTTAACAAAATTCTTTATTAATTCAAATAATCTTACATCTTTAAAAGATGATGATTTATCTGTTTCTCCAGCTCTCATTTTTATCTTTTTCTTTACAAAAATCAAAACTGGTTCTTTTGAAATCATATCTATGTAAACATCTGAACCATATTCTTGTCCATTCATAAATTCTTGAATCATTAAGTCATCTGCTTGTTTCCAAATAACATCTAATTCTTCTTTAGAATTTACTTTATTTATATTTAGACTAGCACTTCCTTTTACCGGTTTTACAAATACGGGAAATGTTATTTTATTATTTTCTAAATCTTTGTAGAATTCTTCTTTATCTATATAACTTTTTGCAGTTTTAAAATAATTTTCTTTAAGAAATTTATACATTTGGTATTTATCAAAACACATTTCTACTTTATCATAATCTGAAACTATTGGATTAACTCCAATTTCTTTAAATCTTTCAATATTCTTTGATATCAAGCTTATTTCAGGATCTATTAATGTGAATAAAGTATCTATTTTTTCATTTTTACAAATATCTAATATATCTTCTAAATAACCATCTTCTGTTATTCTTTTAGTTATATAGTATTTATCAGCTTCATAAATTGCTGGTGCTAGGTTAGAGCAATCTGTTGCAATTACTTTTCCTATTCCATTTAATTCCTTTTTGAAATATTGTACTATTTTGTTTCTTGTTCCAGCGCTAAGTATTAAAATATTCATTAATCTAACTCCTTTAAAATATCAAAAAATAATGGTGTTCCACCTGTATGTATAAATAGTATATTTTTATTTTGAATTTTTTCTTTATTTAAATATTCTGTCATTCCCCAAAAAGCTTTTCCAGTATATGTTGTATCTAATGGAATACCATAGTTATTCATCATATATTTTATTTTTTCTAAAATTTCTTTGTTGTATTTACTATATCCATCTAAAATATATTCATCATTAAAAATAACATCATCTTCATTTAATACAACATCTAATTTATTATCTTTAATATAATCATTTATACTTTCAACAACTACATCTTTTCCTCTAGGTAATTTTCTAGCAACACTAATTCCAACAATCTTACCAGTTGCTTTATTTATTATTTTTCCTAAAACTAGTCCTGCTTGTGTTGTTCCAGTTCCTGTTGCATGAAATATATAATCAAATTTTATATCATTTTGCTTTTCATAATCTAAAATTTCATTATATGCATCAATATATGCTTTAGTCCCTAAATTCCCATGTCCTCCACCTTGTATAAAATAAGGTTTATAACTCAGACTTTTCTTTAATTCAACTTGTTTTTTTATCGTGTCTTTAACTTCATCTACATTACAATAGATAAATTCAACCCCAAATAACTCACACAGTTTTTTATTAGCAGTCTCTTTTTCTTTTTCTGTTGAAATAATTGTACAAGGAAACCCATACTTTTTTGCTAAGTTGGCAATTATTCTACAATGATTTGAACTTGCACTTCCATAAGTTATCACGTAATTGTAATTATTTTCTATTATGTCATTAAAAAAATTATATGCTTTTCTTGCCTTGTTTCCACCAAATGAAAATGGAATCAAATCGTCTCTCATTATGTAAAAATTATTATTATTTATAAAATCAACAAAATATATATTATCCATATTATTTATATTCTTCTACTTTCTTTCTTTCAACATCTAAATCTGCTACTGCTTGCAATACAATATCTTCATGTTTAAACACTTTTTTAATTGTTAAAAATACTATTTTTATATCACCTAATAAGGTAACATTATTTACATATTCCAAATCCTTTTTAAATCTTTCATTCCAGTTCAACAAATTTCTTCCATTGACTTGTGCAAGTCCTGTTAGTCCTGGTCTTACATCATGTCTATGTTTTTCTTTATCTGTATAGAACTCTATGTATTTAACTAACAGCGGCCTTGGTCCGACTATTGCCATATCGCCTTTTATAATGTTTATTAATTCTGGTAATTCGTCTAAACTTGTGCTTCTTAAGAATTTACCGAATTTTGTTAGTCTTACTTCATCTGGTAATAGATTTCCTTGTTCATCTTTTTCATCTGTCATTGTTCTAAATTTGTATAGTTTAAATATTTTTTCGTCTTTTCCCGGGCGCATTTGTTTGAATATTACTGGATTTCCTAATTTTATTCTAACTAATATGTACAAAATAATCATTATCGGACTTAGCACAATCAATGCAAACAAACTCAATGTAAAGTCAAATATTCTTTTTACATATTTCGCATACATTGGAAATTCCCCTTTCTAAATTTTTTATTCAAAACAACTTTTAATTACCTCTATTATTCTGTCTTGCTCTTCTACTGTCATTTTATTATCGCTTGGTAAGCATAATCCTCTTTCGAAGATATCTTTGCCAATATCTGTGCCTTCTCCCGCTATATATGCATTTGAATTTGCTCTACCATTTCCATTAACTGTTATAAATGCGTTTTCTCTGTATAATGGTTGCATGTGCATTGGTTTCCATATTGGTCTTCCTTCTGCATTTATGCTTGAGATTTTTTCTAGTATTTCTGTAGGAGTTGTTTTTTCTTGTTCTGTTTTGTATAGTGCTTGTTTTTCTCCTCTTACTTGTTCTCCCATTGCTTTTTTATCTATCAACATTGCAGATAACCAATAGTTTGGCTCAACTTTTTTGCTATCAAATGGATTCATTATTACTGGTAAATCTTTAAATGCTTCTTTATATCTTTCATATATTGCCTTTTTTTGTGCAATATGTTCATCAATATGTAGCATATTTCCTCTTGCAATTCCTGCTATTATATTGCTCATTCTGTAATTATAGCCTAGTTCTTCGTGTTGGTACCATGGTGCGTTTTCTCTTGCTTGTGTTGACCATTTTCTTACTTTGTTTGCGTCTTCTTCGCTATCTGTTAAGAACATTCCACCAGTTGAGCCTGTTACAATTTTGTTTCCATTAAATGATATTACATTGTAATCTCCAAGTGCTCCTGCCATTTTCTTTTTGCCATCTATGTTACAATATGCTCCTAAGGCTTCTGCTGCGTCTTCCACTATCAAAATGTTATGTTTTTTGCATATTTTTAGAATTTCTTCCATATTTGCTGGCACACCATATAAATGTGCAATAACAAGTATTTTTACTTCTGAATACATTTCAATTGCTTTTTCCAATGCTTTGGGATCCATGTTCCAGTCTTCTTTATTTGTATCTATAAATATTGGAGTTCCGCCTTCATATACAACCGGATTTACTGTTGCATCAAATGTCATATCTGAGCAAAATACTTTTTTTCCATAAAGTGCACCACCTTTTCCATCTCCAACACCTGTTGCTGTATTATATGCTTTTAAAGCTGCTAATTTTACAGCCATATGAATAGCTGATGTTCCAGAAGCCAATGCAACTGCCTCTTTTACTCCTACATAATTTGCTACCATTTTTTCTAGTTCATTTATGTTTTTTCCAACTGTAGAAACCCAGTTAGTTTCTATTGCTTCTTTAACAAATTGTAACTCCTCTCCGTGCATAGTTGGAGAAGAAAGCCATACTTTATTTTTAAACGCTTTAAATTTCTCTTCCACTCTTGTTCCTTCTTTCACTTTTATAATCTATATAATATATTTATTTTCAATACCCGCGTAAGCGACCAACCGGAGCGAAGCGCAGGGCGACTGGAGCAATTTACATACTAGCATTTTTAAATATGGAAATTGCGACCCCAAGGTTTTGAAAATAAATGTATTATATAAGATACTAATAGTAAACTAATTGTTATGAATTTCTTCCAATCTTTTTTTATTAACCTCGCTACAATCCTTATAAGTAGGCACAATATCCTTCATAACAGACTTAATTTTCTCTTTATCCTCATTATCATTTTCATCTAGTAATTCCTTTAAAAGCATAAGCTTAGCTTCTACCATTTCCATATTTATATCTGATGGTGGTGCTATATGAATTTTTTCATGTTTTGTTTCTGCTAAGCCCTCTTCATTCATAAGAATTTCTTCGTATAGTTTTTCTCCAGGTCTTAATCCTGTTACTTTAATTGGCATATCAACGTTTGGTTCATATCCCATTAATCTAATTAGTTTTTCTGCCATGTCATAAATTCTTACAGGTTCTCCCATGTCTAATACAAATATTTCTCCGCCTTCTGCATAGCTCATTGCTTGTAACACAAGCGATACAGCTTCTGGTATTGTCATAAAAAATCTTGTTATGTCTTTATGTGTAACAGTTACTGGTCCACCTTTTGCTATTTGTTTTTTAAATAGTGGTATTACAGAACCATTGCTTCCTAAAACATTTCCAAATCTTACTGCTGCATATTCTGTTTCGCTTGATTTGTTTTTCGCTTGTATTATCATTTCACAAAGTCTTTTTGTTGCACCCATTATATTTGTAGGGTTTACAGCTTTGTCAGTTGATATCAATATGCATCTTTTTACTTTATATTCATCCGCACAAGTCATTACATTATATGTTCCAAATACGTTATTTTTGATTGCTTCTAATGGACTTGTTTCCATTAATGGAACATGTTTATGCGCTGCTGCATGGAATACTAAGTATGGTTGATATCTTTCAAAGATTTCATTTAATCTTTCTTTTTCTCTTACGTTCGCAACTATTGCAGCTATATTTGCTTTTGGATAATTGAATTTTAATTCTTGTTCTATATCGTATAAATTATTTTCGTAATTGTCTACTATTACTAATGTTTTTGGATTAAATTTTATGATTTGACGGCAAAGTTCTGATCCAATTGATCCCCCACCGCCTGTTACTAAAACTACTTTATCTTTGATTAGCTCTCCGATTTTTTTGTTATCTAGTTTGACACTATCTCTACCAAGCAAGTCTTCTATTTCTATGTCTCTAAAGTTTTCCATGATGTTTTTAGATTTTATTAAATCTTTTGCACCTGGCAATATTCTAACTTTACAGCCTGTTTCTTGGCAGATGTTTAAAATTTGTTTTCTGTCTTTACTTTCAATATTTGATATCGCAAACAATATCATATCTACATTGTGTTCTTTGCACATTCTTGGAATATCGTATCTTGTGCCTAGAATCTTTTTACCTGATATTGCATAATTAACTTTATATGTATTGTCATCTATTAATCCGACAACATTATACAAATCATTCATAGAGCATTTTAATGTTCCAAGTAAAATTCTTGTTGCATCTCCTGCACCAATTATTAATACATTTTTCTTATCATTATTTTCTTCTTTTTTGTGATCTCTATTTAGGAATTCATTTAAGATTAAACGCAAAGCGACCCTGTAACCTACTATAGCCGTTACAATAATTAAGGCGGCAACAGTAGTTGTTCTTAATGGCGCAAAACTGCCTGGAAAAATAAACCAGCATCCGGTGACAATACCGTATGATAGTGCGCACGCAAATATATAAATTAAATAATCTTTACCGTTTTCATAACGAGTGATATTTTTGTAAGTTCTAAAAATATGTAGCATTGAAGAATAAATTACTATAGCTAATGCTATTGTATTCAACACTGTTTTACATTCTATTTGATTTGGGCCAATTACCATTATTTTTGCAGCAAAATATGCAAGAATAATTATAACCACATCAAATATTCTTAACACTATATTTCTATATTTCTTAAGAGTTTTCAATGTTTTTCCCCTTTAAATTTATTTGTACCAACCTGGCACTTCTTCATTATAACAATACTAAAAAAATAATGCAACCCTTTTGTGGTAATTTGTAAAAATTACCACAAAAGCCATGTTTTTCAGTACTTTGCTTTGATTCTTTTATAACACTTATAACAACATATTGATATTAAAATTCCGATAAAAACGCCAGATGTGTCGATTAGGACATCTCTTGCTTCGCCGCTTCTACCAGCCACAAAAGTTTGATGTAATTCATCAGAACATGCATATATGAATCCAAGAATAAGAGAAATAATTATCTTCTTGTTTATACTAATTTTATATGTAAAACACAGACTCATAAGTAGAAAACCCACAACTGTATAAATTGAGAAGTGGGCTAACTTTCTTATTCTTGGTTCTAAAAATTTCACTATCTTATTCTTCTCTTGTATTGGTTTATCCTTATTTGTAATTTCCACTATCGATTCAGAAACTTTCTTACTAATTCCACTAGATTCTTCGGCATTCTGACTAGAAAACCCGAAAATAATATAAAAAGTTCCAGCTAGCATTAGTATTAAGATCCCTCTAATTATGTTTAATTTCAATTTTTTCCTCCATTAATATATCTCCATGAATCTTTGCACATATCTTCAAGCGTTTTATTTGCACTCCATCCAAGTTCATCCTTAGCCTTTTTAGGGTCAGCATAGCAAGTAGCAATATCCCCAGCTCTTCTTGGTGCAATTTTATATGGAACAGCTTTACCTGTTGAATTTTCAAAAGCCTTAACCATATCAAGAACACTATACCCTGTTCCAGTTCCAAGATTATAAATATATAATCCCTTTCCCTCTTTCTCAAGTTTTTCCAATGCAGAAATATGGCCTTTAGCTAAATCTACAACATGAATATAATCTCTTACTCCCGTTCCGTCATGTGTTGGGTAATCATTTCCAAATACTGATAATTCTTTTAAAGTACCATTTGCAACTCTAACAATATATGGCATTAGGTTGTTTGGTATTCCTTGTGGTTCTTCACCAATAAGACCACTTTCGTGTGCTCCAACAGGATTAAAATATCTTAAAATACAGATATCCCAAGTGTTGTCTGAAGCATATAAATCTTTTAAAATTTGTTCAATAAATAATTTTGTTGTTCCATAAGGGTTTGTTGTTCCGCCTGTTTTACAATCTTCTGTTAATGGAATTCTTTCTGGTTCTCCATATACAGTTGCTGAAGAACTAAAAATAAATTTCTTAACATTAAATTTTTTCATAACATCTAATACTACCAAACATCCAGTAATATTATTCATATAATAATCTATTGGTTTTTGAACAGACTCTCCAACAGCCTTAAATCCTGCAAAATTCATTACAGCTTCTATATCATTTTCTTCAAAAACCTTTTCTAGTTGTTCTCTATTTTTATAATCCATTTCATAAAACTTGAAATCTTTTCCTGTAATTTTCTTTATCTTATCTAAAACTTCAGGTTTACTATTTGAGAAATCATCTATAATTACAACCTCTTTACCTTTATTTAATAATTCTATAACAGTGTGGCTTCCAATATAGCCAGCACCTCCTGGTACTAAAATTGCCATATTCATTTCTCCTTCCGTTTTTTCTTTTTGAATTTTATCATTTAATCAATTATATTGCAAGAAAAAATGGAATTTATTTTTAACTCCCTTAATATAATATATCTTAATTTCACGTATAAAATAAAAAGGAGAGAATCAAAATGCATATATTGGTAATAAAATTCAAAAGAAATATAATACCACTGCTATTTTTAGCATTCACACTTGGACTTTTAATATTTTCAAAAGCCAACCTGCCAGCAGTAAAAAACGGGTTACAACTATTTGCCACAAGCGTAATCCCATCACTATTCCCATTCTTTGTAGCAACAGAACTCCTAATGCACACAAACATAGTAAATTGCATAGGCAACCTATTTAATTCCTTCATGAAACCATTATTTAATATAAGCGGTAAAGGAGCATTCGCATTAGTAATGGGAATTATTTCCGGATATCCTGTTGGTGCAAAAATTGCTGCAAACTTCAGGCAAAACAATATATGCTCAAAAGAAGAATGTGAAAGGCTACTTAGTTTTACCAATAATTCCGGTCCACTTTTTATTATAGGAACCGTTGGAATTGGCATGTATGGTAATTCTACAATAGGCCTACTTTTATTTATAACACACCTTTTAGCAAGTTTCACAGTTGGATTTATTTTTAGATTTTGGAAACACAAGAAAAATGATAATTATAATACAGCAAAATCAGAAAATAGTTCTAATATGCAAAACGCTAAAATGGTCAACTTTTATAACCTCGGAGAAGTAATGGCTGAAAGTATTACAAATAGTACCTCTACAATACTTATGATAGGTGGATTTATAGTTTTATTTTCTAGTATAATCTCAATTTTAAACGCAAGTGGTATTACAAATATAATTACATTTGCCCTATCTCCTATTTTCACAACTTTAAATATCGATACAAGCTTTATACAAGGAATATTTACGGGACTTTTAGAAATAACAAATGGTATAAATATAATATCTGGTATACATATAAAAGGTATTTCAATAAATATTATTTTAACAGCATTTTTCCTTGGCTTTGGTGGAATATCAATACTGCTACAAGTTTTAAGCATAATATCTAAAACTGATTTATCTGCAAAACCATATATTATAGGCAAAATTCTTCATGGTTTAATTGCTAGCATATATACATATTTTTTCATTAGTTTTCTCCCTTTTTTCAATTTCAACTTGTAATAACATAATGAGTGTGCTATAATAATAGTGTTCGTAAACAACCTGAAACAGTCATTTTAATAAGAACGGAGGAATGCACATGGTACTCACAACAAAACGGCTTATGATATTCATCTCAGGAGTAGATGATCGGATAGATGTAACAATCTATCCAAATTGCTGGAAAGGGACAAAAATCAAAATCAGCTACAATGATGAAAACATTGAATGCGATGTTGATATTGCAGAACTGATTGGTATTTTCAATGGTGAGCCATCTTGGAGAAAAATGTTTCTCGCGGGTCAATCTCTTGGAAGCCCCGAGGAAAACCAAGAGCTTTATCCGTATAGGTCCAGGTATATTGAAAAAGACTTTTGGGTCGGTAAAAAAATCGATACATTTACTGTGACCTGGGAAGACCTTCAGGGTAAGGGGGTCCAAGAGCTTAAATCTATGGCAAACAATTATATAACTTATGGAAGTCCAGAACTTTCAATAAATGTCTTAATAAGGTTTGAAGCTCTTAAAAGAATTCGTCAGGCAATTGAATTTGCAACTTCTAAAGAGTTAAAAATTTATGCCGGAATAGTGCTACATGAGCAAAATCAAAAGGATTAAAGTGCAAATACCCTTCTTAAAAGGTGCAGAGATTTCTCTGCACCTTCTTTCTTTTTATACGCAAAAACTGCCACTTATTAATGGCAGTTTTTATTTTACATTCTTATAAAAAATAGTAGTAATACAATTATTCCTAATGCAACCCTGTATATAGCAAATACTTTAAAGCTTCCTTTTTGTAGGTATTTCAACAAGAATTTTATTACAATCATTCCAGCTATAAAGCTTGCTAAAATTCCTAAGAAGAATGGTACACTAAATACAAAGTCTTTTATTTTAAACAGTGCAGCTGCTGCTATTACTGGTGTTGATAAAAGGAATGAAAACTTTGCTGCTGCTTCTCTTGTTAGCCCCATTTTTCTTCCAACAGTCATTGTAATTCCAGATCTTGAAACTCCTGGAAATGCTGCTGCAATAGCTTGTGACATTGCTATCCATAAAGATTGTTTGAAAGTTATTTTTTTCATATCCACTGTTGATTTTGCTTTTTTGTCTACAACATATAGCAAGATTCCCATTACTATTAATGCAATTGAGATTAATAACATTTCAGCAGAAATAAATGTTGTTCCAAACACTCCTGCTAAAATTTCTGTGAATTTTTCTGATAGTTTGTCAAATACAATACAAAGAATTCCTGTTGGAATTGTTGAAAAGATTATAAACCAAAATAATCTTCCTTCTGTTGTTTTTTTCTTGTATTTTACTTGTTCATATCCACCTTTTATTAGTTTTACCCAATCTTTGTAGAAAAATAGTACAACAGCTAGCAATGTCCCAATATGTAATGCTACGTCAAATCCTTCCCCCATATCTTGCCAGTTAAATACCCATGGAAATAGGTTTAAATGTGCTGAACTTGATACTGGTAAGAATTCTGTTAATCCTTGTACTACTCCTAATATTATTGCTTGTAATGCTCCCATTTTAAAATCTTCCTTTCTTCATTGGTTTTATTTTTTCTTTTTTGCAATATATAAAAACCGTTCGTCCTTGTTGTCGCAACCTTCCTTATTTTATTTAGGAAAGGTTGCTTCACCGCTTCGCTTCGCTACGCCTACGCGTCCTCACTCATTTTTTATATATTGCTTTATAACTAATAATTAATAATTCAAAATGAATCTTTTTAAATAGCTCGCTGTAGATTTTGCAGCGATTTTTCCAGGTAAACCTAAAGCTGGAACGTAGTTTAAGTCCAGTTGTTCAACCGCGTCTAAATCAAATCCACCTGGTTTTGAAGCAAGTTCTAATAATAAACAATTATTATTAACTTTTTCTAATTTTTCTTTTGTTACAATAATTTGAGGCACTGTGTTTATTATTATATCATAGTTTTCTAATTTTCCTAATTCATAGGTATTTACTGGTTCATATCCATATGCCTCTATCCAAGCCAAATCTGAAGTTTTTCTTGCTGAACATGTTACATTTGCTCCCAATAAGCGTAGCTTGTTTGAAAGAATTTTTCCTATTCTGCCAAAACCAATTATTAAAACATTGCTACCTTGTAAATTGTAATCTGTGTTTTCGATTATCTTGCTTATTGCTCCTTCTGCTGTTGCAATTATGTTTAAAACCGCAAGTTCCTCAATTTTCATTAAGTCTGTAATAACTACTTTAATGTCTTTTGTAATCTCATAGAAATCTTCTGGTATACTTCCCGCAAATAATGCTTTATTGTCTAACCAACTCGCAAAGTCTTCCAGTTCTATAATTTTGCTTGATAAAGGTAAGTTCAATATCTCGCCATCTCTTGAGAATGGAATCGGTCCTATTACGATATTTCCATTTGATATTGCTTCTTCTAAAGTATTACATATTTCAATATTTTGAATGCCCAGTTCTCCCAATTTTGATTTTTCTAATCCATAAACATAAACTTCATGCCCATTATTTGCAAGCATTTTAGCCAGCTCCACATTCCTTGCGTCCCCACCTATAACAGAAAAAGAATTTTTCATTTCATTACCTCATTTCAATATATTTTTATTTAATTATATTGAAATAATTATTTTTTATGCTAGAAATTTGATAAGTTCAATATATATTCTGGGAGTGGTCAAATGGGGATACCCGGGAAGAATATATATTGAACAGTAGAGATTATTGCCTTTCAATATTATTTTCAATATTTGAAAAATCCTCTTTTTCATTTTTTAATAAGTTAATGTCATTATAACTTAACTGTCTTGTAAGTTCAAACATTTTCTCTAATTGTTCTTTCGCAACCATTTCTTTATAAGATAATTTTGAACGTTTTCTTTCATTTTCCTCTAAGTTGAAAGGAATAGAAAGTTTTGAATATATTGGAATAAATATAGCTTCCTTTTTGATTTTTTCTGCAATTTTTTTAGGATTCAAATCTATTGCTGTATTTGCATATTGTATTGCCTTTTCTTTGTCTCCTCTTATTAATGCAATTTTAGATAATTCATAATAACTATCTGGTGCTAGTTCTTCATCATCTATTGTTTGCATGAATTTTTGCTCTGCTTCATCTATTTCTTTACAAATTAAAGCAATTTCAGCCAAGAAGTATTTACAATTATAGTTTAAAGAATTAATTTGTGCTGCTTTGTCATAATACATTTGAGCATTTTGGAAGTCATTTATCATTGTGTACACTATTGCTATATTATAGTTTAAATCAAAGTCCAAACTGTTATATCTTAATGCTTCGTTGTAAGCTTTTGCAGCTTCTTTATACATTTGTTGATCGATTAGCAAATCACCATATAAGATTGTAGCCTCTTTATAATCCGGCTTTTTGCTCAAAAGATTTGCAAGCATTTGTGTTGCTTCTTGTTTTTTATCTAAATCCTTTAATAATGTTGCAACTTTAAAATATGAATCAAAATCTTTTTTGTTTAGGTCAATTGCTTGTACATACTCATCTATCGCCTTTCTTTGACCACCTTCACTTTCGTATATTTCAGCCAATAATTTATGTGCTTGATATGAATTTGGATATTTTTCGAAAAGCGTTATTAAGACTTGCTTTGCTTTTTTATTATTTCCTAATTTAAAGTATATCTTTGCTCTCATTATATTTAGATATTCCATTGTGCCAAAATGACTTTTTTCTAATACTATTATGATTACAGGTATGATTATTGCAAATATGTACATAAATATTTTTATAATCAATCCAAATTGGAATCCTGCAATAACCTCTATTAGACTTAGAGCAACTCCAACTGCGCCTAAAACTAAGAATATTATGTATGTTGTATCATTGTTTTTTATCATTTTGTAAAACATGTATAGGAATATTGCAAAAGATAGTACCGTAAAGATTAGTTGTTCTACTATCATTCTATCGTCTCCTTTACGGTACTATTTTATTGCATTTTTCGAGTTTTGTCAACTACCTATAAAAAGGCGGACGAGGGCCTGGGCCAAATGGTGGATATGGTCCAAATGGCGGTATTTGGCCTGGTCTGAATGGTGGTCTAGGTCCCGGTTTATTTGGTCCTCCTAATAATTCTCTTATTAATAATATTCTAATTATGTCACATACTCCATTGTTGCAATATCTTGTTTCTTTTGGATTTTCTATTGACTTTTCTAAAATATTTGAATTATTCCTTACTTCTTGTTTTTCTACTTTTGCCGGTATTGGCACTTCCCTTTTAGGCTCAACATTTGGTTTAAACAAGCCTGTGCTTCTATTAGTTCTGTTTGCCATTGGGACTCTATTGGTTTCATTTGTTCTAAACTGTTCTGCACTATTTACTTGTTTTTGTTCTACTCTATCATCATTTCCTTCTAGGCTCCCATATAGTTCTTCAACCATTTTCTCAACATCATTCTTTGTAACAGGTTCAGTTATACTTCTACAAGCCTTTTGCACCATAGGATAAACAATGCCATAAATATCAGGATAACACTCTTCAATCTCAGAACTTGCCCTTGTTTCAATATAATTATATCCATTAGGATAATCGGCATAATCATAATAATTCGGCATTCCATATCTATTTTGATAATCACTATTGAAATAATCAAACTGTTGCATATTATTCTTAGGATGCGAATAATCGCAATAATAAGACTTATCCTCATCCGGGTACCTTAGCTCCTCACCTTTAGAATCACTAGCACCTAGCACACTTCTTATGTAATCATTATAAGAATCTTTGTACATAAAAAAACCTCCTCGCATTATTTAAATTATATGCAAAGAAGTTTATTAAATTGCAAGCAAAATATATTAATTTCAATTTTTTCGAATGCAAAGCCGAGAAAAAATCGAAATTAATATATTTTGCTTTTGGTATAAGACTATAAATTATGTACAAGATTCTTAAACTGATTACCTCTATCATAAGCATTTTTAAACATATCAAAACTTGCACTACCAGGTGAAAACAGCACAACATCACCTGAATTTGCAATCCTACGAGCAGTGTCAATTACCTCTTGTAAAGAATCGCACATATAAATTTTCACAATTTTATTTTGTCTTTCCATCTCAATAGTTACAGCATCCAAAATCTTATTAGCAGTTTGCCCCATCAAAATTAGAGATTTAACATTATCTACAACAGGTTTTGCTAGTGGAGTATAATCTAAGTTTTTATCATATCCACCAGCAATTAAAATTACATCTTCACCTTCAAAAGCATTTATACCAGAAATAGTTCTAGTTGGAGATGAGCTTGCAGAATCATTATACCACTTTATTCCATTAGTTTCTCTTACAAATTCTAATCTATGTTCAACAGCATTGAAATCCTTTATGATTTCAATAGCCTTTTCAGTATCAACTAAAGTTTTAGTTGCAGCAAGCGCTGTACAAATATTTTGATAATTATGAACTCCACGAAGTTTAGCCTCTTTACATTCCATTATATACTTTCTAACGCCATCTTCGCACTCTTTTATAATGCCATTATCAACAATATAGCCATTTTCAAGTTTTTCTTGGCTACTGAAATAAATGACTTTCCCTAATGCTTCTTTGCCACAATCTCTTGTAATTTCATTATCATAGTTCAATATTAAAATTCCGTTTTCATCCTGATATTTAAAGATGTTTTTCTTTGCCTCAATATATTCTTCATAATCTTTATGTATGTTCAAATGATTTGGTGTTATGTTTGTTATAACTGATATTGAAGGACTAACATTCATTTCCATCAATTGGAAACTTGAAAGTTCAAGTACAACAACATCATCTGGCATCATTTCTGGAAGTTTTGTGAATAGTGGTGTTCCAATGTTTCCACCAAGCCATGCATTATAACCTGAATTTTTTAGAATTGCATATATTAAGCTTGTTGTTGTAGTTTTTCCATCACTTCCAGTTACACCAATTATTTTTGCTGGACACATTTTTATTAATAATTCTATTTCTGTTGTAACTAGCGCTCCTCTATCAGCTTCTGCAACCAATTCTGGTATTGTTGGCAAACAGCTTGGAGAACGTAATATTAGGTCAAATCCTTGTAATTTAGATAAATATGTTTCTCCTAATGAAAATTCAAATGAGTATTCTATTATTTTATCCATTATATCTTTTGGTATTTGATCTATTGTTCTTTGGTCAAATACTGTAACTCTCGCTTTTTGTTCATGCAAATAGTCTATCATTGGTAAGTTGCTGACTCCCAAGCCAATTACCGCAACTTTTCTAAATCTTATATAATTATTAAACTCTTCTAATTTTTCGTTTTGCATTTTTCTTTCTCCTTTAAAACTATTTTTCTAAAAATCGTTGTAGCAGTTGTAACCTGCATTTATTTTCAAGCTCATCATTTAGTGGTTCAAGTTCTATAACTTCATTATACCTGCGTTCCAGGCAATATTTTATTATATAATCTGCTAATGCTGGATTTTTAGAAAGAAGTGGTCCATGTAAATATGTTGCAATAACATTTTTTTGCATAAATCCTTCTACTGTGTCTCCAAATTTATTACCATTGCCAAATAACACTTTTCCAAATGGTTCTTCAATTCCAAATGTTTGACCACCATGATTTTCAAATCCAATTACCTTGGTTTTGTTCCCATTTAATTCAGCCTCTATAACAATGTTTCCAATACATCTATTACTACGACTTGGATTTGCTTCTGTATAATAATCAAAAACTTCTAATCCAGGAATGATGTTTCCTTCTACGCCTTTGTAATACTTTCCAAATAGTTGATACGCTCCACAAATCAGTAAAAAGAATACTCCTGCATCTTTTGCTTGTTTTATATCTTCTTTGTATTTTATCAAGTCCTCAGCAAGTATCTTTTGCTCGTTATCTGCTCCACCGCCAGCAAATACAATGTCATAGTTTTTAAAATCTGGTTTTTCATCGTTTATTGAATAGTTATCTATTATTGCTTTAAACCCACGTTGTTCTAATCTATATTTTAAAACTTTTATATTGCCTATATCTCCATATAAATCCAAGATATCAGGATATAAATATAGTATTTTTAATTCTTTCATTTTTACTCCATTCTAATGCAATATGTAAAACCCGTTCGGCCTTGTTAATTATTAAAAACTTTTTATAGCCTGACGTGTATCTTGTATCGCAGTGTAATTTGAAATCGCATATTTCTTGCATTTTGTAGAATATAGTGCTTTAACCGCCTCTCCTAAATCCAAATATGCTTCGATTTGAGAAACTGGAAAGCCACTATTTTTAACGCAAATAGCCATATCATAAGCTCTTGTTCCACTTGTTATTATTCTGTTTACATTATTCAGATTTGAAAAATTGATGTCATAAATCCAAGAAACATCTTTACCATCAGCAACATTATCATTTAAAACAAATAGTACATCTTTAGGATCGTTGTCCTCGTTTACAAGCCTTAAGCTAACATTTGCTCCTGTTGGATTTTTTGCTAAATTTATTACTGTTTCACACTCTTTTATAACAAGTTTTTCCTGTCTTCCATTATTTAGCACAAAATTTTCTAAAGCTTGTTTCACATCTTCTGTTTTAATATTATAAAGGCTTGTAGCTGTTATTGCAGCTGCAAAGTTGTATATACTATAAATACTATTAAATTGAATTTTAAATAATTCATCATCTATCTCAAAAGTTCTATTTTCTAAATCGACATTTTTAATAAGTTTATATATTTCATTGTTTCCAAAGTTGCATTTTGGACATTTAAACTTTCCAATATGAGCATATTGATAATAGGCATATTCTAGCTTTGTGCTACAGAAAGGGCAAAATTTTCCTTCTCCTGCTTCTTTCATTTCTTCACTTGCAAATTTATATTTATCTACACTAAAATAAAAAATATTTTCATTTTCTGGATTTGCTTTGCCAAGTCTTGCAACATTCGGATCATCATTGTTTAATACCAAATTGCCCTTATATGTTTTCAAGAATTCATTTATTTTTAGGATTAAACTTTCTACTTCCCCAACTCTATCTAATTGGTCTCTGAAAAAGTCAAGTACTACCAATGTGTCTAATCTTAAATCCTTGAATACAACTGGCAAGTAGCTCTCATCAACTTCTAATGTTAAATAATCAGCTTTTATTTTTCCAGTTAAACTTGAATTTCTAATTAGTAACGAAAGTATTCCTGTTTCCATATTATTTCCTTGCAAATTACTAATTACATTAGCCCCTGATTGTGTTAATATTCTATTTACTGAGTTATTGGTCATAGTTTTGCCATTAGTTCCTACTACAGCGATTACTGGACAATTTAATTTGAAATATTTTATTATATTTTTATTCATCTTGTATGCTAATTTTCCTGGAAGGTTTCCCCCATTTTTCTTTGCAATTTTTAGCATAAATATAATGATTTTTGTAAATAAAATAGTTAAAAATCCCATTATTTTTCTTCCTTTATATTTAAAATAATCACTTGGGTAATTGTATACTAAAAGAGAACACTTTTCAAGTGTTCTCTTATTATTTTTTTAAATTTATTATATCTTTAATTACTTCTCCTGCAATAATCAAACCAGCAACAGATGGAACAAAAGAAATGCTTCCTGGGACTTGATTTCTGATTGCGCATGTTCTTTTTGTACCCGCTGGACAAACACAATTTGTTTTACAACTTGCATTGCTATATTGATCCGGTTGTATTGGTTCTTCTTTTGAATAAACTACTTTTAATTTTTTTATTTCTCTAGCTCTTAATTCTTTTCTCATAACTTTTGCAAGTGGACATACGCTAGTTTTATAAATATCAGTAACTTCAAATCTTGTTGGATCTAATTTATTACCTGTACCCATGCATGAAATTATTGGAATATTTAATCTATTTGCTCTTACTACAAGTTCAATCTTTGCTGAAACAGTATCAATCGCATCTACTACATAATCTATGCTTTCATCCAAAAGTTCTCTGCTATCAGGCATAAAAAACTCTTGATATATTTCTACTTGAGCATTTGGATTAATATCTAAAATTCTTTCCTTAGCAACATCAACCTTAGGTTTTCCAACAGTTTTTGTAGTTGCAAGAATCTGTCTATTAATATTTGTTTGGCAAATTTTATCATCATCAATTAAAACAAAATGTCCAATTCCAGCACGAGCAAGCCCTTCAACAACATAAGAGCCAACTCCACCTAAACCAAACACTGCAACTTTTGCATCATTTAACTTTTTTATTCCATCTTTTCCAATTAGTAGTTCTGTTCTATTAAATTGATTACTCATTTTATTTTCTCCTATATCTTTTTAGTGTTAAATTTTTCCGCCGCCCAAAACAATATCTCCAACATAAAAAACTGCGGATTGTCCTGGTGTAATAGCTCTTTGTGGTTCTTCAAAAATAACTCTAATCTTGTCATTTTCTTGAATTATTTTTGCCTTTGCAGACTTAGTTGAATATCTAGTTTTAACATCAACTTCCATCCAATCATTAATCTCGTCAACTAGCAAAAGATTAATATCTCTTACAACAATTTCCTTTTTATATAATTCTTCTTCTTCTCCAACAATCAATTCATTTTTTAAACTATTAAAACCAAGTACAAATAATGGAACTTTATAAGATATTCCAAGTCCTTTTCTTTGACCGATTGTATAATTATAAAGTCCTGTGTGTTCTCCCAAAACTTCTCCTTTTGAATTAACAATTTTGCCTTTTTTAGGTTTTAAATTTGAATTGTTTTCCAAGAATTTTTTATAGTTACCATCTGGCACAAAACAAATATCTTGGCTGTCTGGCTTATTTGCAACTTGTAGTTCATGTTCTGCTGCAATCTTTCTTATTTGATCTTTACTTTCAAAATCAGCAAGTGGAAAAACAACATGTTCAATTAAGTCTTTGGGTATATTCCACAAAACATAGCTCTGGTCTTTGTTACCAGCTTCTGATTTTTTTAGAACCCATCTTCCATACTTTTCACTATATTCAGTTTTAGCATAATGGCCTGTTGCAATATAATTACATCCCATTTCTTGTGCTCTTTCCCACATAAAACCAAATTTCATATATTTATTACATTCAATACATGGATTTGGTGTTAAACAGTTTGAATAGCAATCTATAAAATCTTGAATTATATGTTTTTTAAACTCTTCTTTATAGTCAAAGATAAAATGAGGTATTCCTATTTGTTTACAAACCTTTTTAGCATCTAAATATGTATTTATATTGCAGCAGCTACTTCCAGCAAACAATTCCAAAGTAACGCCTACTACATCATATCCCTTTTCTTTTAAAAGCAAAGCTGAAAATGAACTATCAACTCCGCCACTCATTCCGAGCATTATCTTTTTATTTTCCATATCATATCCTCATACTTCCCCTTAAATAAGAATTATTATTTAAGTATCCCCTCTACTGTATGCCACGCAAGAAGAGCACACTTAACTCTAGCCGGCATATTTGAAACATTTTTAAAAGCAATAGCATCTTCCAACTTTTTCAATTCCTCTTCATCAGTTGTTTCTCTTTTAATCATTTCAATAAAAGTTTTGATTATTTCTTTTGCTTCATCTATTGTTTTACCTTTTAAAGTATCTATCATTATTGATGTAGAAGCCTGTGAAATTGCGCAACCATGACCAGAAAACGCCATATCTTCTATCACATTTCCATTCATTTTTATTTCTAAAGTAATTTCATCTCCACAATTTGGATTATGACCAATCTCGCAGAAATCCGCACAACTTAGTTTTCTCTTGTTGTATGAATTCATGCTGTGTTCCATAATCAATTCATTATATATGTCTGTTAAATCTTCCATTTTTATCCTCTCTTAATTCTATTTAACTATATACTTTTCAAACATACTATACGCTTTTTTCAAAGCACAAACTAGCTTGTCCACATCTTCTTTTGTATTATAGAAATAAAAACTTGCTCTACAAGTTGAATCCATTCCTATATATCTTAAAAGTGGTTGTGCACAATGATTTCCTGAGCGGACACATACCCCTTCATTATCTAGGATACTAGCAACATCATGTGGATGAACTCCTTCTATATTGAATGAAATCACTGATGAATGATTTTTACTATTTGGAGTAATATATAGTTTTAGGAAATCAAGTTTTGCAAGCTCTTGTTTAGCATAACCGACAACTTCCGCTTCTATTTCCTGTATTTTATCATATCCAATATTTTCAATATAATCAATAGCTGCTCCTAGACCTATAACACCTTCAACATTTTGAGTACCTGCTTCAAACTTATTGGGAAGAGGCGCAAAAGTTGTAGTTTGTTCATGTACATATTCTATCATATCTCCCCCCATAAGGAAAGGTGTCATATCATTTAAAATCTCTCTTTTTCCATATACCCCCCCAAGTCCAAGTGGTGCAAGCATTTTGTGTCCTGAAAAAACTAGAAAGTCTGCATCCAAAGCTTGTACATCAATTTTCATGTGAGGAATTGATTGTGAAGCATCTACAACAACAACTGCTCCTTTTTTGTGAGCATATTTTATAATCTTCTCAACATTATTTATTGTTCCCAAAACATTTGAAACATGAGTAATTCCAACAATTTTTGTTTTATCTGTAATCTTACTTTCTATTTCTTCATCAGATAACTCATATTCATCATTGATATACATATAGTTTAGCTTAGCGCCTGTTGTTTTAGCAACCTTTTGCCAAGGAACTAAATTAGAATGATGTTCCATTATGGAAATAACAATTTCATCATCTTTTTGTAGTTTATCCAATCCATAAGAGTATGCTATTAAATTTAAGCTTTCTGTTGCATTTTTTGAAAAAATAATTTCTTCTCTATGCTTTGCATTTATAAATTTAGCAATCTTAGTTCTTGTATTTTCATACATTTCAGTTGCTTCCATGCTTAGAGAATATGCTCCTCTATGTGGATTCGCATTATACTTTTTATAAAACTCTTCAACCGCTTCTATTACTTGGATTGGCTTTTGAGTTGTAGCTCCACTATCCAAATATGTTATTTCCTTGTTTTCCAAAATTGGAAAATCTTTTTTAAAATTATTCATCACAAATTCCTTTCTAATTGTATTTATGCAAAATATATTTATTTTGCTATAAATTAATCTAATTTTAAATCAATATTTTTTAAAATAAGATTTTTCAAATCCTCATTTGAAATATTTTCTAATATTTTATTAAAATTAGCTCTAACAAGCAATTTTTGCGCTTCCTTTAATTCAAAACCTCTACTCATTATATAGAACAACTCTTTTTCTCCAATTTTACCAGCAGAAGAACTATGTGCCCCTTCTACATCTTCTTCAGAACACAAAAGCATTGGAAGCGCGATAGATTTTGCAGTATCAGATAAAAGCATACAATTTTCATTTTCTTCTCCAACCGCTTTTTTACAACCTTTTTTAAAATCGATTGTTCCTTTAAAATTCTTTCTTGCTTTATCTTTTAAAGCACCTTGCACTTCTATATTTACATTAGATTTTTCTCCATATAACTCTGCAATATAGTTCAAATCTAACACTTGCTTGTCTTTGCCTAAATAAATAGTATTCAAATTGCTTTTTGCAAAATCTCCAGCCACATTTGAATAATAATTAGTAACTGTTTTTTCTCCTCCAAAATCAACTATTGTGTATGTTACATTAGCATTTTTCTCAATAGTATTTTCAATAGCTAGAAGATTTTTTGAATTATCACTTAACAAATTAATTATTATAATATTTATATTTGAATTTTCTTTAGCATTTAATTTTATAATTCCATTATGATATGCTTCTACATCTTTTAGTGACTCATATTTAAATACAAATGTTGCTGATGTTCCTTCATTTGCAAGTATATCAATATTTTCAATTAATGAAGAATTTGTTTTATTAAAATCGAAATTGAAAATTGTTTCTTTATTTGTTTTACTATCTACAACTATTTGGAATTCTTGATTTGAATTGTTTTTTACTTGATTTGTTAATTCTTCTCCTAAACCATATTTTAGGTTTATTGGTGTCTTATTATTACTGATTTGGATTTTTGAAGAATCTCCTATTATTTCAACATTTTCAAATACATTTGATTCATTTTCAATTTCTGTTTCATTTATGTTTATATCATTTATGTTAAAACTTTTCGAAGTTCTAACAGGAGTTTCATTTATTCTTAACATATTTTTTCCTTTCTTATTATCCAATACAACCTTCTAATTCTAAGTTAATCAAGTTATTCATTTCTACCGCATATTCAACTGGTAATTCTTTAGAAATTGGATAAGCAAAACCTCTTACTATCATAGCTTTTGCGTCTTCTTCTGATAAACCTCTACTCATCAAATAGAAAATTGTTTTATCACTTATTTTTCCTATTTTAGCTTCGTGTGAAAACTCAACATCATCTGTTTGAATATCATTTACAGGTATTGTGTCTGAAACTGATATATCATCCAACATTAGAGATTCGCAAGAAACTGAGGATTTTGAACCTTTTGCCTTTGGCGAAATTTTTATTAAAGATCTATATGTGCATTTTCCGCCGTTTTTTGAGATTGATTTAGCATTTACAACACTTGAAGTATTTGGCGCATTGTGAATTGCCTTAAATCCTGTATCCAAGTTTTGTCCTTCTCCTGCAAAAGAAATTCCTGTGTATTCTGTTTTAGCTCCTTCTCCATTTAATTGACTTAATGGATACAACATTGATATTTTCGAACCAAATGAACCTGTAACCCAGTCTACTTGTGCATTTTTTCCTATCATTGCTTTTTTAGTATTTAAGTTCATCATGTTTTTTGACCAGTTTTCTATTGTTGAATATCTTAAGTATGCATTATCTTTAACAATCAATTCCACACAGCCAGCATGTAGATTTATTTTGTTGTATTTAGGTGCTGAACATCCTTCTATAAAATGAAGGCTTGCCCCTTCTTCAACTATAATTAAAGTATGTTCAAATTGTCCAGATTCTGGAGAATTTAGTCTAAAATATGATTGAAGTGGAAAATCAAGCTTTACGTTTTTAGGCACATATACAAATGACCCTCCAGACCATACAGCTCCATGTAATGCAACAAACTTGTGGTCATTTACTGGAACGCATTTCATAAAATATTGTTTTACTAAATCTGGATATTCTCTGATTGCTGTTTCCATATCTGTATAAATTACACCTTGTTTTATCAAATCTTCCTTCATGCTATGGTAAACAACTTCTGAATCGTATTGAGCTCCAACTCCCGCTAATGACTTCCTCTCTGCCTCAGGTATACCTAATCTGTCAAATGTATTTTTTATATCATCTGGAACATCATCCCATGAGGTATTTAACTTTGTTTTAGGTCTAACGTAAGTTGCAATTTCTTCCATATTTAATTCAGATAAATCTGGTCCCCAAGTTGGCATTTCTAAACTATTATATACCTCTAATGCCTTTAATCTAAACTCCCTCATCCATTCTGGATCATTTTTTTGTTTAGAAATTTCTTCGACTATTTCCTTAGTTATACCTTTTTCTATTTTAAAATCATAATTATCTTTGTCTTTTATATCATAGACATTTCTATCTATATCTTCAACTTGTGTTTTTGCCATGATTTTTTCCTTTCACTCTTATTTTTTATATTTGCTATATCCGTTGTTTTCGATTTCTGTAGCTAATTCTTGAGTACCTGTTGCAACGATTTTTCCATCAACTAAAACATGTACATAATCAACCTTTAGACTATGTAAAATCTTGTTATTATGAGTAATGATTAAAACTGCATTATTCTCATTTTTAAACATCTCTATTCCTTTTGAAACTGTTTTAATTGCATCAACATCAAGCCCTGAATCTGTTTCGTCCAAGATTGCAAGTTTTGGGTTTAACACAAGCATTTGTAGAATTTCATTTTTCTTTTTTTCTCCACCTGAAAAGCCTACATTTAAGCTTCTATCCATATTTTTAGGATTCATATTTAATTCTTCCATATATTTTTTCAATTCATCTTTAAATTGAAAAATTTTTACAGGTTGTCCTGTTATTTTATTTTTAGCATATTTTAAAAAGTTTGTAACAGAAATACCAGGAATTTCTTCTGGTAACTGGAATGACATAAACACGCCTTTTCTTGCTATTTCGTCAGTTTTTAAGTCGTTTATATTTTCACCTTCATAAATAACTTGTCCAGCAGTTTTTGTATATTCTGGATTATTTAATATAGCATTTGCTGTTGTTGTTTTTCCAGAACCATTTGGTCCCATTATTACATGAATTTCTCCTTTATTTATTTTTAAATTAATTCCTTTTAAAATTTCTTTTTCTCCTGCATTTACATGCAAATCTTTTAGTTCTATTAGTGTATTACTCATTTTAAAAATCCTTTCTTATAATTTAATATCTAATTGACATTTTTTTCTTTTTATTATATAATGTTCTCTATACAATTTGTATTAACACATCATGTAGAAAGAAGGGAATTATTGTGGCACCTTGGTTTTTTTGTTTTTTAATTGCAACGATAACAGTCGTTGTAATCCTTACCACTTTTTTTGTTATTTATTATTTTCAAAAGCAAAAAGAGCTTAAAAAACGAAAGTATTACGAAGACCTGCGCAATAGCGCACGCTAGCAACCCTAAAATAGAAGTTAGTTATTAACTTCTATTTTTTTATACCAGTAAAGTTCCCAGACCTGCTCTATGCCCGCTATTATTCTATAATACATCTATTTAGCAGTTCTTCTCTTACATCTCCTACATCTTTCTTGGTTAACATCATAAGCACAATCCAAATTATATAATCCTAAAACCTTATGAGTATATCTAGCAAGCTTATTAGTTGTTTCATCTGTAATTACAAGCTTGACTTCTTCCGCTTCTTGTTCAGCTTTTTCTTCCTCCAAGCCTAATACATCTTTAAAAAACAAATAAACAATATCATACGTTTCTAAAATCTTTTTTGCTAAGTTTTCACCTTCTTCAGTCAACTCTATTGTTCCATAAGTTTCATAATTTATTAAATTATTTTCTTTTAAATTATTTATCGCCTTATTCACGCTGGGTTTGCTGCAATTCATCTTGTTCGCAATATCTGTTACACGAATATTTCCATTTTGAGTTTTAAGCAAATAAATAGTTTTTAAATACTCCTCTAATGCTTTAGAAATCATAGTTTCCTCCTTTTGTTAACTACGGTTAACATTATATAACTTTTCAAAAAGTTTGTCAAGGCTAACATTAAATCTTTTAGGAAAATTTTTAGGGACGCGTCCGAAAAATATTTGCATTTTATTTTAATAAATAGTATAATAATAAGGATAATATAAAAAGGAGGTTAACCATGGACACTCAAACAGAAAATAATTTTTTCACAAGGACATTTTTCTGGATGTTTTTAGGCTTAGTTGGAACTGCAATTGTTGCTGCATATACATTTTATAGTGGACTATGCTATCAATTAATCTTCTCAAGAAGTTTTGCAGTAATTGCCATTATTGAGTTAATAGCAGTTTTAGTTTTTTCTTTACTATTTAGAAAACTTTCACCAACTGTTGCAGGAATCATTTACTTTATATATGCTTTCCTAAATGGAATAACATTGTCAACAATATTTGCATTATATGAATTAAACTCAATTGTAATTACATTTGTCGCAACAGCCGCAATATTTGGTATTTTAGCATATATAGGCTATAAAACACAACGTAGTTTAACAGATTGGCGTACAATTTTGACTGTTTTATTAATAGTAGGAATCATCGCAAGTATAATAAACCTTGCTTTACAAAACTCTACACTTGATCTTGCACTTACTTGGGGAATTCTAATCATATTTGGAGCATTTACAATTTATGACATGAATAAATTGAAAGAAATTTCACAAGATGAAAGCCTAGACCAAGAAAAATTATATATATATGGAGCTTTGCAATTGTACTTAGATTTCATTAACATCTTCTTAAGATTGTTAAGACTATTTGCAAGTAGAAGAAATTAATAAACGTAAAAAAGTTGCTATTAAAATAGCAACTTTTTTGGTGCGATTTCGAAACAGGTATGCGAAAAAATTACATACTTTGTTTTATGCACTCTTATATAATTCGATTTATTGTTTTTACTTTAACATAAAATTTCAGTTTTTGTCAAGTAATACCGAATCTTTTATTTGATGTAATATGCAAAAAAATTGATATTGCAGAAGATTATGCTCTAGTTCGTGATTTTGAAAAAGAAACTAGAGTTTCACAAGATGCTGAAAAACAAATACAGAAAGAAGATAGAGAAAAAGAGTGGGATTTAGAAAGATAAATTTTTTAATTTTCTATAATTTCAAAATCTGGTCAAAAGGAATAATTTTGACCAGATTTATGTCTTGCTAATTACTATTAATCTATTTTTACTTTATTTCCTACAATTTTAACTTTATTCATAGGAATAGATACTAATGGGCGAATTCCAAAAATTGTACCTTTGGCATTATATTCACTGGCATCCATGATACCACCACTAGTAATAGTACGTAAAAAACTTTTTGCATCACCTTCAGAAGGAGAAGCAAGCCAATATTGACCATAATTGGTTGTATCATATTTGGCTTTATATGGCTCATCAAAAGAAACAGATGATTTATTATATCCCTCTTTGTTTGAGCTTATACTATCAAATATAGTTCTATTTTCTTTTATATCAATTGATTTTGCTAATAATTCTATTGTAGGACCTCCAACTGCATAATTTGCTGGGCCAGTTTTATATATTTCCCATTGTTTACTATCACATAAATAAGCAGCTGTTTTTGCATTAACATTTGTATTTGCACTAGTACATGCTGTTAACCACTTACTATTCCATGTATTTCCATAAGTTAAATCTTGTCCTTCAGTAAAGGGAGTATTAAAACTTTCTGAACCTAAATAATTGCTATTTTTCCCATCTATTTTTGTGCATAATTCTAAAATATTTTTTGAAATTATAAATACTTCATTTTCAGTAGCATAAAATACTTGCCATTCTTCAACATCATTTGCTGTATAGTTTAGAACATCTGCACCTATCATTGTTGGAGTATTTATTAAAGCTTGTGTTGCTGGAATTGATACTTGTGCAACTAAAACATTGCAAGTAGCAGTATAATTTTTATCTCCATAAGTTGCTTTAGCAGTTATTATTGCAGTATCATCATCATTTGCAGTTGTTTTTATTGTTACAACTCCATTTAAAACTGTTGCAACATTTGCATTACTTGTTGTCCATTCTATATTTGTTTCTTCTAATTGTTTAAATTTTACAGATAAAGTTGCTGTTCCTCCAGGTGCAAGTGCAATATCTTTTCTATTTAATTTTATTCGGGGTGTATTTGGAACAATTTCATTCCAAGTTAAAATACCATCATTTAAAGTAATAGTTCCTTCGATTTCAAAATCAGTTGTAGAAACCGTTACTGTTGCATCTCCTGTTACATTCTCTATTGTTCCAAAATCTTCTATTTCTATGTTTGCTTTTCCAATTTGATTATTTGTTTGATATTTTTGTGCAACTGCTTTTATTACTTCTGTTCCTACTGTTGTTGAAGCATTTTCTGCTGAAACACTATTTCCTACATAAGCTGTTTCCATCCCCTGTATTTTTGCATTAACAACTGTCAAACTAATATCATCTTTAGCAGCACCAATATCATTTTTTTGACCTGCCTCATTTGCCTTAGCAGGTGCAGAATCACTTCCTGTTAAGCTAGCAATAGTTACTCCGAGCTAAAATCAATAAAACTACAATGGTTATAATCAAAGCAATCAAAGTTATTCCAGTATTTTCCTTTGTTTTTAACATATCACATCTTCTCCTTTGTTTTTTATTACAAAATAATTTTAGCATTCATTCAAATGCCTGTCAATGCATTTATTTAAACTCATGATAAATTTTTATGAGGTGTTTATCTATGTATTTAAAAAGATTGAAGGAATTAAGAGAAGATCATGATTTAATACAAAAACAAGTTGCAATAGCTTTAAAAATAACTAGACAACACTATGGTTTGTATGAAAATGGCGATAGAACATTACCTATTGATAAACTATTTATATTGTCAAAATTCCTAACCCCCTATGAGTTTTGATATACTATCAAAACTCGGGGGCTTTGCGAGGTTATTAATAATCATACACATAACGACTGATGACCAGTAGTAAACTACTGGTCATCTTTCATAGCAATTTAACTGGGATTTTCATCCCTTTCATAGCAATCTTTTGGATTACTTTCTAATACTATTCTTCAAACTCGCTTGTATGAATAATTACAAGTAGTTCGACGAAAACGCATTATGGTGCCACCAGGCAGAATCGAACTGCCGACCTACGGGTTACGAATCCGTTGCTCTACCAACTGAGCTATAGTGGCATATTTGTCAACTTTTATAAATATAACATATTATTGTTAATTGTACAATACCTTTAAAAAAATATTTGACTTATATATTTTTTAATGTTATTATAAAGAAAACATAGGTTTTTTATTTTCTATCAAACCTAAATATAATAACAAAGGATTGAATTATGGAACATTGGAGTATAGAAGATTATAATAATTATCAAAACACAAAAAATATAAGAAAAAGCAAATATAGAGCAAATAAAACATCAGTTGATGGTCATACTTTTGATAGTAAAAAAGAGGCTGACTATTATTGTGAGTTAAAACTGAAGTTACAAGCAAAAGAGATTAAAGGATTTTGCCTTCAACCCACATTTATTTTAGCTCCTGGATTAAAATACAAAGCTGATTTTGTCGTTTTTAACGATGATAATACCTATGAAGTAATAGATGTTAAAGGTTTTAAAACAAAAGAATATATTGCAAAAAAGAAGGTTTTTGAGGACAAATTTGATCTAAAAATAGAGGAAATTGACTAATACTGCCTTTTATGGTATAATATAAGTTATAGCAGAAATGCTAAATTTATAACAAAGCTGGGTAACCCCCAGTGGAAAGGATTGATTAACGATGCACCACCGGCTAAAAGACATTGTTAGGAATGCTATTGCGGCATTTCTTGTGGTAACGACATGCGTGTCAGCCACAGCCTTGACAATGTCTGGAAGAGAAGAGGAGGATTACGTCCTCCCTGAGGTGACAACGCCTCACTCGGAACAAGCGGAAGAACCAGAAGAGGTAAAAATACCAACAGGCTATGATGCGGACGTTTCTAAACCAGAAAGCGGTCCTATACTCAAATCGACCGACGGTATTATTCCTGAACCTATGGGTGATGAAAGCCTTTACTGGGATCGCACATTAGAACTTAACCAGTTCTCAATATAACCGAGTACAATCCTCAAAGCAGCCACCGTTTTGGTGGCTGTTTTGGTTATCTAATATCTACTTTTGCATAATAATAGTTACTGGTCCATCATTGCAGTATCCGTAAAAGGCTGTCTCCATTTTGAGCAATTAATCCATATCATCCTTCAAGATTTTTATAATTTATTATGTTCAAGCCATTTTTTAGCATAAGAGCATGTAGCTTGTATCTTTCCATTTCTGGCCTGAATTTCCTTTACAGCTTCTTGAACAAGTTTAGATGCAACCCCTTTACCTCTTAAGCTTTCATCTACAAATGTATGATAAATATCAAATAATCCTTTTTTTATTTCTTCAAATTCAATTTCAGCTATCACTTTTCCATTTGCATCTTTTGAATAAATTCTTCCCTCTTCTCTAATAAATTCCATGTTCCTCTCCTTTGCCTTCATGTGCTTCTGTCGTCTCTCCATATACGTAACAAAATTTTACTTTATTTGTTACATTATATATTAAAATACATAAAAATAAAAGCGAACAAACAAAAAAATAGTAGAAATCTGAAAATTTCTACTATTTATGGCTCCTCATGTTGGACTCGAACCAACGACCTATCGGTTAACAGCCGAGCGCTCTACCAACTGAGCTAATGAGGAATATATAAAAATCTGGCAACAACCTATCTTCCCAGCAGGGTAACCCGCAAGTATTTTCGGCACATTTAAGCTTGACTTCTGTGTTCGGAATGGGAACAGGTATTACCCTAAATGTAATCATCACCAGAAAATTGATAACTTTTTAATGTGCTATTAAGTAGTTTCTACTTAACACTTTTGAATTATACTATATGTATAAATTTTTTGCAAGTATTTTTTTGAAAAAATTTATATTTTTTTAGCACACTCAAAAATACATAGATGAAATATTTAGTTTTAGATTTATTTAAATTCGATTACTTTTTATTAAAATTGTGGTTAAGCCCTCGATTTATTAGTATTGGTCAGCTCCATGCATTACTGCACTTCCACCTCCAACCTATCACCATGTCGTCTTCATGGAATCTTACT
>JAGAED010000015.1 GCA_017613275.1 Clostridia bacterium
AGCTCTTTTTGCTTCTTATTTTTTTACAAAAAAATTTTTAAAAATTTACTTGTTCGGTACTATTCTTTAGGTTACAAAGAATATACCGCTTCGGTTTATTTTCTCTAAAGGATATTTACTGTTTACTTTTCAATGTACTTTTTGTTTGTTCACGCGGTGTGAACAATTTGCATTGTACTATATTTTTTTCTTCTTGTCAACACTTTTTTTAATTTTTTTCAAAAAAATTAAAAATTAATTTTTTTCGCGTTTTTTTGCATTCAAAAAACATAGTATTTTAGGTGATTTTAAGTTTAAAAACTTTAAACGACCTAAATCATATTTTAATACGATTCGGGTCGTTTGTCAATAGTTTTTTTATAAAATTTTATGAAATTTTTTTCAGTTATTTTCATTTTATATTTATTACTATATTTTACTCTGTTTTTGCTTCTTTTTTTGTCTCAGTTTTTGGTTCTTTTTTTGTATTTTTTTGTTTTGTTTCGTCTTTTTTAGGTTCTTTTTTTACTTTTTCTTTTTTTTGCTCTTCTTTTACTTCAGTTTTAGCTTCTTCGTTTTTAGGTTCTTCTTTAACTTCCGCTTTTACTTCTTCAGCTTTTGGTTCTTCTTTAACTTCCGCTTTTACTTCTTCAGCTTTTGGTTCTTCTTTAACTTCTGCTTTTACCTCTTCAACCTTTGCTTTTTCTTCTACTGCTTTAGCTTTAACTTTTTTGTCTTTATCAGTATTTTCTTGTTTGATAACTACTGTTTTTTCTTTTTTCTTTCCTCTCATTAATCCAATAACCAATAATACAACTCCAATTATTACTGCTGATAAACAATATATTCTTAATTGACTTGGTTCTACTTTGAATTCTATCGCCATATTTAATTGTGTCATCCAT
Organism: Clostridia bacterium; assembly: GCA_017613275.1. GTDB lineage: Bacteria > Bacillota > Clostridia > TANB77 > CAG-508 > CAG-269. The sequence goes on from JAGAED010000015.1 coordinate 885, forward strand.
GATTCTGGTGATCCCATCCAGAAATATCCAACAACTCCTGCTATTGTTGAAATTAAACCTATTAATATATTCATTGCTTTACTTGCAATTGACAAAATTAGAAGAGCTACCGCTATAATACATACTATAATTAATGCTACGTTCATAATTTTTATCCCCTTTCTTTTTTCTACATTTTATCATTAGAAAGAATAATTTTCAAGATTATTTTTATATTTTTTACTTTTTACTTCAGTCATTAAAAAACGAAACTCCCTTAAACAAGGGAGCTAAGTTTACATATCGATTTCATCATTGCAGTCTTCGAACTGGCTATTGTATAAGTCTGCATAAAAACCTTCTTTGGCTAATAGTTCTTCATGCGTTCCTTGTTCTACAATATCTCCATGATTCATTACTAGTATTAAGTCTGCATTTTTTATAGTAGATAATCTGTGTGCTATTATAAAACTTGTTCTTCCTTTCATTAAGTTATCCATTGCATCTTGTATTTGTTGTTCTGTTCTTGTATCTATTGAACTTGTTGCTTCGTCTAGTATTAAAACTTTAGGATCTGCTAGTATTACTCTTGCTATTGTTAGCAATTGTTTTTGTCCTGCAGATATGTTGCTAGATTCTTCATTTAATATAGACTTATATCCTTTTGGAAGTGTTTTTATGAAATGATGAACATGAGCTGCTTTTGCTGCTCTAATTATTTCATCTTCTGTCGCATCTTCTTTTCCATATCTAATATTATCTTGGACTGTTCCACCGAATAACCATGTATCTTGTAGAACCATTCCGAACATTTTTCTTAATGCTCCTCTGTCAAAGTCTTTTATGTTGTTTCCATCAACTTTAATTTCGCCATCTAGAACATCATAAAATCTCATTAAAAGTTTTACCATTGTTGTTTTTCCTGCGCCTGTTGGTCCAACTATTGCAATTTTTTGTCCTTCTTTTATATTTGCACTGAAATCGTTTATTACAATTTTGTCCTCACTGTAACCAAATTTAACATGGTTAAATTCGACATTTCCTTTTATATTTGAAGTGTCTGTTATTCCGTTTAATGTTTTAGGTTCTTCTGGTTCTTCTAAAAATTCAAATATTCTTTCTGCAGCAGCTATCATTGATTGCAACATACTTGATATCTGAGCAACTTGTTCTATTGGTTGCATGAATTGCTTATTATATTGTATAAAACTTTGAATGTTTCCTACTGTTATTTTACCTTGTATTGCAAAGTAACCACCCACAACTGCAACTCCTACATATCCTATATTTGAAACAAAGTTCAAGATTGGATGTATTAACCCTGATAGGAACTGTGCTTTCCAAGCTGATTTGTACAGTTTATTGTTTTCTTTTTCAAACTTTTCTATAGTTTTTTCTTCATTATTAAATGCTTTTACTATATTTAGCCCGCCATATACTTCTTCGACTTGACCATTTACTTTTGCTAAATAGTCTTGTTGCATTTTAAAGTATTTTTGTGACCTTTTGGCTACAAAGCCTACAATAAATCCTGCAACTGGTACTATTATTAATGATATTAATGTCATTTCCCAGCTAATTGTAAACATCATAACTATTATACCTATTATTGTACAAATTGATGTTATTATTTGTGTTACGCTTTGATTTAGGTTCATGCTTAATGTATCTATATCATTCGTGATTACAGATAGAACCTCGCCGTTGTTCTTTTTATCGAAATAGTTCATTGGTAGTTTATTTATTTTTTGTGCTAATTCGTTTCTTAGATTATATGTAAGTCTTTGCACAACGCTTGTCATTGTGAAACCTTGTATTATCGAGAATACAACGCTTACAATATATAAACTAAGTAATGTAAGTAAGATACTAGCGATTTTCCAAAAGTCTATTCCACCTATTCCTGATACTTTAAGCATAAAGCCAGAGAATATTTCTGTTGTTGCATTCCCAAGTATTTTAGGTCCTACTATTGTAAATATTGTACTTCCAATAGCAAATATGAATACTATCAATAGTCTCAATTTGTATTCCCATAAGTAATTTCTTACGAGTTTTTTTGCTGTCTTTTTAAAGTTTTTTGCTTTAACTACTGGTTTTCCTTTCATTGGTCCTGGCATTATACATCACCTCCCAATTCTTTTTCTGAAAGCTGAGATAATGCAATTTGCTTATATGTTTCGTTATCTTTCATCAATTGTTCATGTGTTCCTATTCCTACAATTTTGCCTTCATCCATTACTATTATTTGATCTGCATTTAGTATTGTACTTATTCTTTGTGCAACGATTATTACAGTTTTGTTTTTTGTTGTTTTTGTTAGTTCTTCACGCAATTTTCTGTCCGTTTTTAAATCTAATGCTGAAAAACTATCATCAAATATATAGATTTCTGGGTCTTTGGCTATTGCTCTTGCTATTGCTAATCTTTGTCTTTGTCCACCAGATACGTTGTTTCCAGATTGAGCAATTGAAGATTCATATTTTTCTTCTTTTGCTTCTATAAATTCTTCTGCTTGAGCAATTTTTGCAGCCTCAATCATTTTTTCATCACTCATTGAATCATTTGAATATTTAATGTTTGATTCTATTGTACCTGAAAATAGCATTCCTTTTTGTGGTACTAAGCCTATTATATTTCTTAATTCTTTTTGAGATACATCTCTAATATCTACACCATCAACTAAGATTTGACCTTCTGTTGCATCGTAGAATCTTGGTATAAGATTTACTATTGTAGATTTTCCACTTCCTGTACTTCCTATTATTGCAGTTGTTTTACCTGGTTCTGCTGTGAAGTTTATGTCTTCTAATATTTCTGTATCTGCATCTGGATATCTAAATGATACATTTTTGAATTCTACTAATCCTTTTTTGCTTTGATCAAATGCTTTTGTTTGTTCTTTATCTTTTATGCTTGGTTCTGTTTCTAAGACTTGCATTATTCTGTTTGCAGAAACTGCAGCTCTTGGAAGCATTATTGATAGTATTGATATAAATAAGAAACTTATTAGTATTTGCATTGTATATTGTATGAATGCCATCATATCTCCAACTTGTAGGATTCCTTGGTCTACATTTTGACCGCCATACCAAACTATTAGAATCATTGTTGAATTCATTAAGAATGTTAATAGTGGCATCATCATTGACATTATTCTACTGATGAATGTGTCTGTTTTTCTTATGTCCATATTTGCTTTTTCAAATCTAGATTCTTCTTTTTTCTCTTTGTTGAATGCTCTGATAACTGGTAAACCTGTTAGTATTTCTCTTGATACTAGATTTATTCTGTCAATTAGTGTTTGGAATTTTTTGAATTTTGGCATTGCGATTATAAACAATGTTCCTATTATGAACAATATCGCAAGTATTGCTACTCCTATTATCCATGCCATTGAATTGTTGCTTTGTGTTAATACTTTTATAAATGCCCCAACTCCCATTATAGGAGCATATACAAGCACTCTAAACATCATTGCAATTAACCCTTGGATTTGTTGTACATCGTTTGTGCTTCTTGTTATCAATGATGCTGTGCTATATTCTGTTAATTCTGAACGTGAGAAACTAAGTACTTTTTTAAATACTTTTTCTCTTAATGTTTTTCCTAGTTTTGCAGCTACTTTTGATGATAGAAATGTAATTAATATTGCTGATGTTATGCTTATTAGCACTATTCCTAACATTTCTATTCCAGTGTGTAATATATAATCTGTTCCACCACTATCATTGTTTTGTACTGCTTGTGTTATACCATTGTTTACGATTTTTGATGTATAGTCTGGTAGTGATAGGTCCATCCATGCTTGTATGCATAGTAATATTACGATTATTAGTACTGCTACCCAGGATTTTTTTAGATTTTTTAATACTTTTAGCATTTTTTCTCCTTTCTACTCATTATTATATTATTCTTTTAACATATTACAAGGCTCAATATTTTATTTTCTGCAACTCCCAACTGCATAAGAAACCCTAAATCAAAATGTCAAAGATATTTTAATAAGGTTTTCTATTTTGTCGGTCCACACGAATGTTGCTTGAAAATAAAATATTGAGCCTAAGGAAAAATCTCATAAACAATCAAAATAATCATATTTATTAACTACATTTTTCTAAATACACCTGCAACTTTTCCCAATATTTCGCAGTTTGGTACTATGATTGGGTCCATTGTATGATTTTCTGGTTGTAATCTGATATGGTCTTTTTCTTTATAGAATGTTTTAACTGTTGCTTCTTCTCCAATTAAAGCTACTACTATTTCTCCATTATTTGCATTGCTTTGTTTTTTTACTAATATATAGTCTCCATCTAGAATTCCAGCTTCTATCATACTTTCTCCTCTAACTGTAAGCATGAAACTTTCTGAATTTCCAACAAAGTCAATTGGAATTGGGAATGTATCTGTAATGTTTTCTACAGCTAAGATTGGTTCACCAGCTGTGATTTTTCCTATAATTGGAACATCTACTAGTTCTCTTTGTGTATAGAAGTCTTTGCTAGACATAACTTTTGATTCTCCAGCACTTCCTTTTAATAGTCTTAATGTTCTTCCTTTTTTATCTTTCTTTTTAATATATCCTTTTTCATCTAATCTTGCTAAATATCCATGTACTGTTGCTGTTGAGTTTAATCCAACGGCTTTTCCTATTTCTCTTACTGATGGTGGGTAACCTTCTGTAAGTATTTGTTTTTCAATGAATTTTAATATTGCTTTCTCTCTTTTATTTAGTTCTTCTCTTTTTCTAGGCATTTTTATCACTCCTATATCTATATTTTTACCCATAATATCATACAAACAAAAAAATGTCAAACATTTTTTTGAAAGTTTCTCAAAAAATGTTTTAACACTTCAGGTAACATCCTTGTTTTTGTGGAGTGTCCCAAAAAGTATCTCAAAATTAAAAAGGAAAAGAGGGCTTGATTCAAGCCCTCTTAGTACTTTTATACCTCCAGTTTCTTAGAAAAATTTTGTGGATAAAGACTTTGCAATTCCCCAAGGGGATATTCTGAAGAAATAGTTTCTGTCCAGAACTGCAACGCCTTTTGCATCTGTTTCATTAACTATTCTTTCCGCGAATATGTCTTTAACATTTGACTCGCCGTGGTTTACCAAAACAGCTTTAATGTCTTTGAATTCATTTAAGAAATCAATCATCTCGTCTGCCTTAGCATGTGCTGAAAATTCTGATGTGTACTTAACTTCAGCATACTTTTTAAAAAGCATTCCTGCGATTTTCACAAAATCTCCCGCAGGTTTCTCTTTGAGCATGCGTCCCAAGCTTCCTTCGAAAAGGAATCCAGTGAAATGAATTAAGGTATTGGGGTTACTAACAAACTTCTGTAAATAGAGGGGTGCAGGTCCATATGTGCCTGCCCCTGATGTTGTTACAATAATTTTTGTTTCAGATGAATTTAAAACTTTATCCCTGATATCATCATCAACGAAGACAACATCGTAAGGAAGAAAGTCTAAGCAATCATCTCTAAGACCAAATCCATCCTTAAGATAGATATGCGTGTATTTAATGGCAAGCTTACCATCAAAATAAATGGGAATATTTCTATCGAGTTTTCCACTATCCTGCATTTCTCTTAGGATTTTAAGGATTTCCTGGCTTCTTCCCAGTGAGAATACCGGGATTATTATTGTACCTCCGCTCATAGTTTTTTGTGCGATATTATCCCTGAAGCGAGGGATTATGTCAGCACTGTCCATGTTGCCATAAGTACTTTCCTGTACTATAGTAACAGGCAATTCCTTGACCCAGTCTGGAAGATCCGGAACATCAAAGAACATGTTCCGGTTGTTGTAGTCCCCCGTAAAGAGGAGGTTGATCGGTTCTTCATTTTCATACTGAATCTGAAGAAGTATCATTGCTGCTCCCAACAGATGACCGTTCTTAAAAAACGTAGCTTTGATGTATCTGTTTAGCCTTATGGTTTTCTCGAACTCAACACCCTCTAATAACGCCACGGTGTCCTGTACGTCCACTTCGGAATACAGTTGACGTGTGTTATTGCGCCGTGCTGTGTCCTTCAAAACCTTACAGCTGTCTGCTAATGCTAAAGGCATAAGCATTTTGGTAGCTGGGGTGCAGAAAATCTGCCCTTTGTAACCTTTCCTTACAAGTAAAGGTAATCTCCCAGTATGGTCTACGTGATTATGCGTTACCAGTACACAATCAAGCTTTTCCGGATCAAAAGGAAAATTTCTGTTGAAGCAGTCATTTTCCTTCTCCTGAAACATTCCGCAGTCGACCGCAATACGAAACGTTTCATTTGTTGGCATCTTAACAACCAAGAAATTGCATGAACCCGTTACATCGTTGTGAAGTGCCATCACATCAACATAACTCCGAAGTTTTGTACCCATGTAAAAGTACCCTCCCTTTTGTTAAAAATATTTAACAACATTTGGTAAAATATTGTTATTGTTATTTTACTATCTTTATAAATTCATGTCAATACAAAGTAGCAAAAAAGCCAGTTCAACTGGCTTTTTTGTTTAATTGTAAGCATTATAAATATGCTTGCGACTCAGGTTTTTTTACTTATACGACACTCCGTCTTTTTGCAGATTTTCTCGAGTTCTTGACCCATTAACATTCCTTTCTCTGTAAGAGATTCTGCTATTGTTTTAAGCTGTTTGCTTTGTTCTTTTAGAATTTTTTCAGCAAGCTGATAGCCTTCGCTGATTATTCTATCTATTTCTGTATTCAGCATTTGAGTCCTATCCTCAGATAAGTCCTTTGAGCTATTTCGCCGTGAAAATTTGTTGGACAAACCATATTCAAGCACCATTTTTCTGGCTTCTTCAGATGCTTTCCTAAGGTCATCACTGGCTCCTGATGTATCCTTTCCGGAATACATTTTTTCAGCAACTCTACCTGCAAGAGAGATAGCTATGTTATGAAGATGATCGTCATAGCTCCATTCTATGAGAGCAGGTTCATCTTCCCACACAGTAACTCCGAGATAGTTTTCAGCAGGAATTATAGAAATTGCTAATGCTTTTTTTGCAAAACTTTTCCGAGCTTTTGCCACAAGATAGTGTCCCACCTCATGGTATGCTGTTGAAAGCTTATGTTCAGGGCTCATCTTTTTGTACAGTTCAAAGTTTGCATCAAAATTGCTCATCACAATTTCCTTCGTAACTGTCTTTTTGCCCTTAAGAGCCGCCGCTGCCATAGACCTATCAATTATATCGATAGTTCTGTCAGGGTTATTTGTTTCAAACACGAAACAGCTCGAAACATTAACAATGAATTCCACAACATTTTTTGGTATCTTAACATTGTGGTATTTCATAAGCCTATTAACCTGTTCCTTTATCATGTGATAAACATCTTCAGGTTTTGGTTCTCTGACCACTATCTTTTCGAACCGTCTTTTGAATGCTTCGTCTCTGGCGAATATTCTCTCATATTCTTCTTCGGTTGTTGCACCGATAACTGAAATGCCCTCTCTTGCAAGAATAGGCTTTAGAGCATTAGCCATATCGAGTTTGTCATCAGTGCCAGTGCTTCCGGCTCCAATAACATTGTGAATCTCATCAATGAAGAGAATCACATTTTTGACATTAGAAAGATACTCAGCAATAAGCTTAAATCTTTCTTCTGCCATGCCACGGTACATTGTACCTGCTACGATGTCGTTTACTGCCAGTGACAGTACAGTTTTGCCCTTCAGAGCATCAACGCATTTGTCATTTTCTATAAGCCAAGCAAGATGCTCGACTATTGCAGTTTTTCCGACACCGGCCTTGCCTACAAGGATAGCATTAGATTTTTTGGCTTTCAGGAGCACTTTTGTAAGAGCCTCTGTTTCCTTTTCTCTTCCGAGAATAGGTGATTTTTCAGACTTGTCAGCCTTGAGAATTTTAACAAATGTCTGAAGTTTCTTGGGGAGCTGAATTGTCTCTTTTTTTGTTTTCTCAGTCTCCTCTGTTTCATTAGACTCGGTCTTGGCTTCAGCTTCATCCTTATACTCGTTTGATTCGTCATCTGCTTCATCTGTCATCTCTTCGAAGCTTTCAAATCTTTCGAACTCTTCAAAAGGATCTAATTCATCGGAATCCTCCATCTCATCCTGTTCATCAGGTTCCTCCTGTTCTTTCTTCGCATGTCTTTTTACATATTCACACCAAATCCTCTCATATACTAATCCTTCATAGTACCTTGCCACACTTATTGTGTCTACTCCGATACTCTTGAAGAAGTCCACTATATAGCTGCTAGACTTATAGTTGAGCATTGAAATCACAAAGGATATCTCACTTATTTCATGTAAATATGCCTGAGAATATTTGAAAATAGTCCCAATCGTTTCATCATAAGCGAAATTAATTTTAATAACGCCATCTTTCACCTCGGCCTCTATTGTTTTTATCTCAGGTCCAGGAGCCTTTGTTGCTTCGCTAACCCACTCTTTAACTATCTTATCAATAGTTTCCCGGATTAAGCTCCACGCAAAGGTTCCCTGCGAAAGAAAATCGCTCATATAGCTTTCAGAATTAAATATGAGTGTTTTCATAATGAGAATGTCCGAGATAGAATCAACGCCTAACCGTCTAGCCTCCTTTTGTGCATCGATTACGATTTCGTAGAAATCGGTGTCAAATTTTAGCTTTGACCTGTTGTTCATAAAAAAACCTCCTGTCAGTTTTTATTCAACTAAAACAAGTTGGATAAACCAGCTAATAGTTGTACTCATATTTTATCAAATCATTTATGTAAAGTCAATAATTTACAATAAATAAAATGAGGTTGCTATTAAAAGCAACCTCATTTAAATCATGTTCTAAAAATGTTACTATTATCGAAATCAGCGTTGATATATTCTCTAATTTTTTTCAACGCTTTTTTCTCAATTTGGCGTATTCTCTCTTTCGTGACACCTAGGCTTATTGATACCTCTTCCAATGTTTCAGAATCACCATATATCAACCCTAGCCGCCGTTTAATTACCTCACATTCCCTTTCGTTAAGAATTTCATCAAGAGCATCTATAACTGCATCATCTATTATTTCCTCCAAAATATAATCCGCACTGCCCTTAACAGATCTGTCTGGAATAGTATCTCCCAGCACAATTTCTTCGTCTTCAGAAATTGGAGTTTCTAATGAAGCAATATCTAAAAAGTGTAATTGAATCTTTTTAATATCTTTCACAGAAAATCCTGTAAGTTCTGAGACTTCCTTGTCAGTAGGTTCTCTCTGGTTTTTAGCAATAAACATTGCTTTAGCCTTTTTAATTTCTAGATACTTCAACTGCAAACCTACCGGCAGTCTTATGGTTCTAGAATTTTCAGCATGTGAACGAGTAATTGCCTGTTTGATCCATCTTGTTGCATAAGTTGAAAACTTGAATCCTAAAGTGTAGTCATAGTGTTCTAATGCCCGCATAAGTCCCAAATTACCATTCTGTATAATGTCTAACAATGGTTCATTGTACAACATTGCATAAGACTTAGCAATAGGAACCACTAACTTAAGATTTGAGTTTAAAAACTTTTTCCGAGCTTCTTTTGCTTCTTTTATAGTGCCTTCTTTTATCGTTTTTGCTAGTTTTAATTCTTCTTTGGGAGTAAGAAGTGGAATTTTGCCTATCTCTTTTAGATAAGCACTGGTACTGTCTAAATACTCAGTTTTTGAATTTTTTCTGCTTATCAAATCGATATCTCTATTTTCAGCCATGATGTACACCTCCATATATTTATATAATAGGTTTAATGAACTTGATTTATGCTATTATATACTAATTTACATAAGAATACAAGTGCCAATAAAAAAAATCCCAGATTTGGGACTTTTCTTTATATCTTATACTCTTTCCATGTATTCGCATGTTCTTGTATCTATTCTTAATACATCACCAATGTTTACAAATAATGGAACTTGTAATTCCAAACCTGTTTCTAATGTTGCAGGTTTACCAGATGTTGTTGTTGTGTTTCCACTAAATCCAGGTTCTGTATATGTTACCTCTAATTCAACAAATGTAGGAGGTTCAACTGCAAATACGTTTCCTTTATATGAAAGTATTGTAACTTCTATATTTTCTTTTAAGTATTTTAAGCAGTCTCCTAATTGGTTTTCATTTAAAGGCATTTGGTCATATGTTTCATTATCCATGAAGTAATATAGACCACCATCATTGTATAAATATTGCATAGCTTTTTTCTCTATTTCTGCTCCTGGATATTTATCTGATGGGTTAAATGTTTTTTCTAAAACTGAACCTGTTATAACATTTTTTAATTTTGTTCTAACAAAAGCTGCTCCCTTTCCTGGTTTAACGTGTTGGAATTCTACTACTCTGAATACGTTTCCATCCATTTCGAATGTTGTTCCATTTCTAAAATCTCCTGCTGAATATACTGCTGCCATTTTTATTTCTCCTTTCAAATTTCAAAACTTCTTATCTATTTTACAACAAATTCTCAGAAAAATCAAGTGTTTAAATTATAATATAATTTTTCTCAGAGTTTGTTAGACTAATACAGCCAAATTTTGTGATTTGGACAGTATCTTCTATTCTGACTCCAAATTTTCCTGCTATATAAATTCCTGGTTCATTTGTAACCACCATGTTTTCTTTCAATGTTGCATCTGTATTTTGATTTATGAATGGTGGTTCATGAATTTCTAGCCCAACACCATGTCCCAAACTATGAATTAAGTCATGGTTATTTAATTTAAAATCATTAACTACCATTTTAGTTATATTTCTTATTATTGCTCCATCTTTGTATTCATTTAATGTTTGATTTTGATTCTTTAAAACTAAGTCATATATCGGTTTTATTTGTTCAGGAACTTTACCTACAAAGAAAGTTCTTGTCATATCTGAACAATAGCCATTATATTTGCATCCCATGTCTATTGTTATTATATCTTCTGGCTGAATTTTTCTATCTGTTGGTACTGCATGTGGTTTAGATGTATTTTCACCTGATGCTACTATTGTATCAAATGATAACCCATCTGTTCTTTGTTTATAGTATTCTTCTATTTCATTTGCAATTTGTTTTTCTGTCATTCCTGGTTTTATATATGATAAAATGTATGAAAAACAATTATCTGTTATTTCGCAAGCTTTTCTAAGGTTTGACAATTCTTCTTCGTCTTTTATCATTCTTTGTTTTTCTATTATGTATTCTGTTTCTACAAAATTATTTATTTTATATTTTCTTAAATATTCTTTATATTGTGCATAAGTAACATAATGTTCTTCAAATCCCACATTTTCGCAAAACATAAAGAAATTCTCATAATCGTCTTTTGAAAGATCTCTAACATCAAATACAACAATTTCATCAAATATTGTTAAATTGTTGTGTACATATTCGATATATCTTCCATCTGTAATATAAATGTTTTCTTTTCTTGTTACCAATAGAACGCCTTCTGCGTCTAGCCCTGTAAGATATTTAATGTTTACAGGATTTGAGATTATTATTCCTTGCAAATCAAGGCTTGACATTTTATTTCTTAACCATTGCATTTTTGAATTCATAACTACTATTCCTTTCTATGCACAATAAAGACTAACCTTTATACATTCCCAAAGTAAATATTTGAATCAATAAAGTTTTAATTGCTTCAAATGGCACAAACATACTGATAAATGATGCCAATACTATAAATGGTCCAAATGGAATGTATTCGTCTGTTTTTCTAATTTTTGTTGCAAGTAATATAATGCTTAGAACCGCACCAATTAGGAATGATACAAGTGTTATTATTATTATATTTGACAATCCAAAGAATAACCCTAATGCTCCCATTAGCTTAACGTCGCCAAAGCCCATTGCTTCTTTTCCATAAAAAACTCCACCAAGAAGTGTTATTATTAAGAATATTCCAGCCCCTGCCAACATTCCTAAGAACATATTTAGAGCTATTGCTACATTTGAAATTCCATATAAAAATGTGAATATTAAACCTACTTCGAATATTGTTAAGTTAAGTCTATTAGGGATTATTTGTAGTTTAAAGTCAATTGCAAATGCTGATAGTAACATTGGTGTTAATATCATGAATTTGATTAAATCTAGATTAGCTATTATTGTATCTTTTATACCAAAGAAATATAATAAGCATACATATATTGCTGCTGTTATAAGCATTAAAATATAGTTTGGTTTGTAGTTTGTTTTCATTTCTTTAAATATATCTTTTGAAAAGACTTTTTTGTATTCTGGTAGACGTTTATTCATCCAACCAACGAATTGTCCTACTATTAATCCTAATATAATAAAGCCTACGTAAAAGGCTATGTGTATGTCATTTAAATACATATATGTTTCTCCTTTGTTAATATAATTTTTAACTTTGAGTTTTTATTGCTGAGATGCAACTTTTTGTTGTTTCTTTTTAAATCTATTTTTTATAAAGTTTTCAATTGGTCTTTTCCATGCAGTGTACCAGTATTCTTTCTTTTGAATTGGTTCTACTAGAATTGTAAACATATTACATCTATTTCCGCCTATTACATCTGTAAAGATTTGATCTCCAACAGCTGCAATATTTTCTGGCTTTTCTTGTAACAGATTTTGTACTTTTATAAATCCGCCTTTACATGGTTTTTTTGCTAAATTTACATATGGAATGTCTAATGCAGTTGATACTTTTCCAACTTTTTCTTTATCGTTTGTGTTAGATAAAATGTAAAGCTTGATTCCACATTCTTTCATTTTTTTAACCCATTTTTTTACATCTTCTGATAGTTTTTGTTCTATATTTATTAGTGTATTATCTACATCTAAAATCAATGCTTTTATTTTATTTTCCTTTAATACTTGCTCTGTTATTTCTGAAACACTTGGTAAGAGCATGTTTGGATATAATATCATGTTTTCCTCCAAAAATAGTGTCGATTTTTTTCAATTATATATTATCAATATGTTATTATTTTGTCAATTGTTTTTTGTGCATTTTGAAACCGAAAACCTTGTTTTTGTGGAGTGCCCCAAAAAACAAGGTTTTAAAATTTATTTTAGATATTTTTTTAAGAATTCTCCTGTGTGACTTTCTGGTATTTTGCATATTTCTTCTGGTGTTCCTTCTGCTACTATTGTTCCTCCTGCTTCTCCACCTTCAGGTCCTAAGTCTACTATATAATCTGCTGTTTTTATTAAGTCTAAGTTGTGTTCGATTACTATTATTGTGTTTCCTGTATCTACAAGTCTTTGTAATATATCTACTAATCTGTGAACATCTGCTATGTGCAATCCTGTTGTTGGTTCGTCTAAGATGTATAGTGTTTTTCCTGTTGCCTTTTTTGATAGTTCTGTTGCAAGTTTTACTCTTTGTGCCTCTCCACCTGACAATGTTGTTGATGGTTGTCCTAATTTTATATAGCCTAATCCAACATCATATAGTGTTTGGATTTTTGTTTTTATTCTTGGTATTTTGTCGAAAAATGTTAGTGCTTCTTCAACTGTCATATCTAATACGTCTGCTATATTTTTGCCTTTATATTTTACCTCTAAGGTTTCCCTATTATACCTTTTTCCTTTACATACTTCGCATGGTACAAATATATCTGGCAAGAAGTGCATTTCTATTTTATGAACTCCGTCTCCATTACAGCTTTCGCATCTACCACCAGCTACGTTAAAACTAAATCTACCTTTTTGGTATCCTCTTAGTTTTGCTTCCTCTGTTTCTGCAAATAAATCTCTTATCATGTCGAATACACCAGTATATGTTGCTGGATTTGAACGAGGTGTTCTACCTATTGGTGATTGGTCGATATTAATTATTTTATCTATATTTTCTAATCCTTTAACTTCTTTACATTTTCCTGGCTTTTCGTTTGAACCGTTTATCTCTTTTGCAACTGTTTTATATAAAACTTCACTTACTAATGTTGATTTTCCTGAGCCTGAAACTCCTGTAACGCAAGTAAATACTCCAAGCGGGAATTTTACATTTATGTTTTTTAAGTTATTTTCTGTTGCTCCTTTTATTTCTATTGCTTTTGATTTTACTGGTTTTCTTCTTTTTTTAGGTACCTCGATTTTTTTCTTTCCACTTAAATATTGACCTGTAATTGATTTTTCAACCTTCATTATTTCTTTTGCAGTTCCTTGTGCCATTACATAACCACCATGAACTCCAGCTCCTGGGCCAATATCAATTATTTGATCTGCTGCATGCATTGTGTCTTCGTCATGTTCTACTACTAATAGTGTGTTTCCTAAATCTCTGAGTTTTTTTAATGTTGCAAGTAATTTATCATTATCTCTTTGGTGTAGTCCAATGCTTGGCTCGTCTAATATATAAAGCACTCCTGTTAAACCAGAACCAATTTGAGTGGCCAAACGAATTCTTTGAGCTTCTCCTCCTGATAATGTTCCGGCTCCTCTTGAAAGTGTAAGGTATTCAAGTCCTACATCTATTAAGAATTGAAGCCTTACATCTATTTCTTTTAATATCATTTCTGCTATCATTGCTTTTTGTTTTGTTAGTTTTAGTTTGTTTAGATATTCTTTTATTTTGTTAATTGACATTTCGGTCAATTCATTGATGTTTTTTGTTCCGACTTTTATTGATAGTATTTCGTTTTTTAGTCTTGCACCATTACAAGTTGGGCAATGTGAATTGCTCATATACATTTCATAAAAGTCTCTCATTCCTTGAGATTTTGTTTCACTATGACGTCTATCTAATGTTGGAATAACTCCTTCGAATGGTGCTTTGAATTTTCTTGTACCTGTATAAGATGTAAATTCAAAATCAATTTCTTCATCTCCTGTTCCATACAATATTTTTTCCATAAACCATCTTGGTAAGTCTTTTATTTTTTTATCTTTTATATCTATTCCATAATGGTTTCCAACACTTTCGAAATACATTTTAGCCATTGTGTCGCCCTTCTTCATTGTGCTTGCGCCAAATGCTTTTATTCCGTCATATAGAGTTTTGTTTTTATCTGGAACAATTAGGTCTTCGTCCATTTTCATTAAATATCCAATTCCCATACATGTTGGGCATGCTCCAAATGGATTGTTAAATGAGAACATTCTTGGTGAAAGCTCAGGGAAACTGAAACCGCAAGTTGGGCAAGCATAATTACAGCTATATAGCACTGGTTTTTGGCCTTGAATGTCTATTAGAACCATGTTTTCTGCATGTTTTAGAGCAGTTTCAACAGATTCTGTTAATCTGCTTGTAATGTCTGGTTTTATTACTAACCTATCTACAACAAGTTCTATATCATGTTTTTTGTTTTTGTCTAGCTTTATTTCATCTTCGCCTAATTCATAGATTTCTCCATCGACTCTTGCTCTTACAAATCCATCTTTTTGGTAGCCTTCTAATTGTTTTACAAATTCTCCTTTTCTTCCTCTTACAACTGGCGCTAATACTTGGATTTTTGTTCCTTCTTCTAATTCCATAATGTTATCTATTATTTGGTCTATTGTTTGCTTTTCAATTTTTGTACCACAGTTTGGACAATATGGAACGCCAATTCTTGCATATAATAGACGAATGTAATCATATATTTCTGTAACTGTTCCGACTGTTGACCTTGGATTTTTTGAAGTTGTTTTTTGGTCAATGGAAATTGCAGGGCTTAACCCCTCAATTGATTCTACATTTGGTTTTTCCATCAACCCTAAAAACTGCCTTGCATAAGAAGATAAACTTTCTACATATCTTCTTTGGCCTTCAGCATATAAAGTATCAAATGCTAAGCTTGACTTTCCAGAACCAGAAAGTCCTGTTACTACAACAAGCTTATCTCTTGGAATTTCTATATCTATATTTTTTAGATTATGTTCTTTTGCTCCTTTTATAACGATTTTATCATTCATATAAAATTTTCCTTTCTTTTAATATAAGTATTATATAACTTTTTTGCATTTTTATCAACTAAATTATTGATTTTCCTGTTTATAATATGTTATAATATACTACAATCTGTGGGTGAACTATACCCCAGTTTATATTATAGAGTGAATTACGGCTTTTGTATTTCACACCCTAATTCCCATTTCCTCATATATATGTTAAACTGGTATAAGTTTTTTCATATATATGGTTTATATATTTAAACAT
This sequence comes from Clostridia bacterium, assembly GCA_017613275.1. Lineage (GTDB taxonomy): Bacteria > Bacillota > Clostridia > TANB77 > CAG-508 > CAG-269. Next base: position 16,942 of record JAGAED010000015.1, read on the forward strand.
TTTTAAGAAATTTAGGAGGGAAAAACATGTCTAGAGAATTTTCTGCAGAGCAAAAATTGTTTAATCTTAGAAACAGGTTGGAGTTCATAAGAACATCCAATGTTCCAGCAAACAGAGAAGAAAAACGGAAACACGAATTTCTTGTTTCCAAGGCTTTTAGCTACCTTTGTGAGTTGGATGCAGTCGAAGACTATTTAGAAGCCATGTATGTCGATAGTTTCACCATCGCCAGCCACCATCAGCTGGATGCTTTGATGGCTAAACATCCGCATGTGTTCTATCACTGCGGAAGATTCATCAAAATTGTTGAAATTATCGTGGAGAGTAAGCACCACTTATTCGTGGCTCTAACGCCAGTTTCGCAGATTTAGAAGACATGAAAAAATCCAGGTAACATAGTTACCTGGATTTTTTATTTCTTATAAAAATAATACTACTGCAAAAAATGTTGCAATCCATATCTCTTTTTTATTTAATTCTTTTGGTATTAGTTCTATTTCACCTTGTGGGTCTTTTTCATTTACAAGAGAAATTTTGTAAGAAGCGACATTATTTAGTTTAAAAAATGCTTCAATTGGTATTTCTTCTTTCTCATGGTCAATTTCAATGTATTTGCTTCCCATATTTACATCTCTTGCTGTAAAGAACTCTATTTTTAGGTAGTTTTCCTCTATTTTGTTGTCTTTATTGTTTATTATTCCTCTTATTCTACCATTTACTTTTGTTGCTTCTGCTTGATATATTTCAACTTGTGATAAGTTGTCTTGTTTTCTTTCAATATCTTTGTAATTTGCATTTAATCCAACAGCGATTAGCAAATTAGAAAATAACGCAAATAGCGCAATTAATGCTATATATAAAATATATTTTTTTACTTTATCCATAATTATTATTTTCCTTTCTTGAATTCAACTATCTATATTATAGCAGATTTTGTCAGAATTTTCAATACTTTCAATAAAAGAAAAACTGCGCAGAAATGGTTCCTACGCAGTTAAGGAGTTTACGTGATTAACCAGTGCACCAGCACTGATTTAGTTCTCATGGCGTCTTCGAAAACCAGGACACCATGTCGACCTATTGACTCTATCCCGAGTACATCAGCCACAAACATTACACCTTTAGAATTGAATGCATAGTAATATGCATCCTTTCTAGCAATAAAGCCATATCCATCGCAAATCTGAATATAGTTATATTCAACAGGTATAACGACTTTTCTGGTGTTTTTGTCTATAACACCATAGCGGTCAGTGGGAAAGTATTCGCCATTTTCATCAATAACGTTTACATTCCGTTTGATGATTTCTGGGTCTATTTGTCGTGTTGTTGTGATTTCGATTGCCATATAAAGAACCCTCCTTAAAATTTTTTATATTTTTTATTATAACATTTATGTTAATTTTTGTCAATTTTATAATAAATGAATTATTCTAAATTAACAGCTCTTTTTCTAAATAAACCGAATAAATCATCATCCTTGAAACGGGCATTTTCAATGATTTTTCCAAAGCCATTTTATATAGTTCTAATTGTTTTTTGTATTTTTCAATTAGTTTTTTCTCTTCTCCTTCAGCAACAAAATCTGTTTTATAATCTACTAGCACTAATTCATTTTGAGAATTTATGTAAAATAAGTCTATTATTCCTTGCACTAATACCCTGTCTTTTTCATTTTCTTTTTCGATTTCACTTGCTGGTATTTCAATGTAAAATGGCTTTTCTTTATAAATCTTTTTAGCAGTTTTAAGTTCCTGCCATATTGAAGATTTTGTAAATTGAAGTATTTTATTTTTATTTATTGATTCCGCTTCTTTTTTGCTTATTATTCCGCTTTTTTGTAAATTATTTATCAAGTTTTGCAAAGTTTCTAGTGTGTATATAATACTTGGATCAAGCATTTGCAAGCATAAATGCATTAATGTTCCTTTTTGTGCAGGAGTAAGTTTCTTTACTTCATCCTTATTTAAAAACTTTGGCTTTGGCAAATTTGTTTCCTTGATTTCTTCTGTATCTAAATTAAATAACTTATCTGGTGCAATTTCTTCATTTTTTTCGTCTTCTTGATATTTTCTTTTAATTTCGCTAACTGATGTTTTAGTTGCTGTAATTGTTGAAACGATGTTTTCATATTTATATTCTATATTTTCTTTTATTTTTTCTAATACCTCTTGTTGTTCTTCCAAATTATCTAGTTCAGAAATTACATCTTTTTCTTCTTTTTCCGTTTCTTCTGTATTAGCTGTGATATCTGTTTTAGGTATTATTTTTATTTCTGATAGTTTACTGAACTCATCGTTTTCATAGCTATAATTTAGTAGAATCCAATCTAAATAAGATTTACATTTTTTTAATAAAATTGGATTAATTTTGTCTTCTTCTTTTTTATAAATATTGGTCTCATTTATCAATTTGCCTAAGGCTTTTTCATAATCTTTGCAAACGCCAGTAATTATAAGTTTTTCCTTTGCACGAGTAAGAGCAACATATAATACTCTCATTTCTTCTGAAATGTTTTCAACTTCTAGCAGGCTTTTTACTGCAGTTTTGGCATTTGTGTCATATTCTATTTGCATCTCATGATTTATATATTTCATCCCTAATCCTAATGAATTATGTATCAATATTTTATCAGTTTTGATTGATTGCATATTGAATTGCTTTCCGACGTTTGATAGGAATACAACTGGAAATTCCAAGCCTTTACTTTTATGAATACTCATAATTCTTACAACATCATCATTTTCTCCTATTAGCTTTGCAGAACCCAAATCTCCGCTTCCAACTTGCAATTTATCTATAAAGTTTATGAAATTATATAATCCTTTAAAACTTGCTGTTTCGAATTGTTTTGCTTTTTCAAATAAAGATTTTAAATTTGCTTGTCTTAATACGCCATTTGGCATTAACCCACAATAATTGTAAAAACCTGTATCTGAATAGATTTTCCAAATTAGTTCGTCTAATGCTAGATATTCTTGCTCTTTTCTCCATTGTTTTAGGCTGTTTAGAAATTTATCTATTTTATTTTTCAACTCTTCGTCTACACTTAATTTTGCCTTTAATAGACAGGTATAAAAGTTGTCGTATTTATCACTTAATCTAATTTTAACCAAATCATCATCTGTGAATTTTCCTATATTTGACCTCATTACTGTTACCAATGGAATGTCTTGCATTGGGTTATCTATTATTTTTAAAAGTGATATTATTGTTTGTATTTCTATTGAATCCAAGTATTCTTGTGAAGTATCTGAAAACACCGGCATTCCTAAATTTATTATTTCTTGTTCAAACACATTTGCCTTGTTTTTTGTACTCCTTAGAAGGACTGCTATGTCGCTATATTTTATATTTCTGAATGTTTTTCCTTTTCTATCATATACTTGGAATTTATTATCTACCATTTCTTTTATTTTTTTTGCTACCATTTTAGCTTCTAGTTCAATTTCTTCATAATGCTCTTCTTCATCATTTTCAGTATTTTCTTCGTTTTCGGCTTCAATTTGTTCGTCATTTAAATTAATAAGCATTATTTCTGTTTTTAGGTCTTCTTTACTTTCTTTATAATCTTCTGCTCCAAAATTCAAAAATTCTTCTTGGGTATAATCGACATCTCCAAGTTTTTTACTCATTATATTTTGGAATATTAAGTTTGTAAAATCCAACACATTTTTTCTACTTCTAAAGTTTTTAAATAGCTGAATTTTTGTATCTCCGTCTTCTTGGTTTGAAGTATAAGTGTCATATTTGCTTAAGAATAGTTCTGGCATGGCTTGTCTAAATTTGTAAATACTTTGTTTTACATCTCCTACCATAAATAGATTATTACCATTTGATATTGCATTCATTATATATTCTTGAACCAAATTACTATCTTGGTACTCATCTATGGCAATTTCTTGGAATTTTTCACTATACATTTTTGCAACACTAGTTTTTTGTAGTTTTCCTTCTTCGTCTTCTTTTAGCAAGATATTTAATGCAAAGTGCTCAATATCGCTAAAATCTACAATGTTTTTTATTTGTTTATTTTTACTAAACTGTTTGTCGAATTCACATATTAAATTTTCTAGTTTCTTTAATGTTTCGTACATGTCATAAATGTCTAAATTGGCCTGTTTTGAATCACTTAATAAAATCTTTTCAACCTTTGCATTGCACTTTTTCTTTACGCTATCTCTTACTGTTTTTATGTCTTCTTTAATAGGATTTGTTGTTTTTATTCTTGGCCATGTATCAAATATTTTTTTACTATGGAATAATTCAAATGCGTTGTCCCAAGTTCTTATGTTTGCTGAACTTTTTTCTGAAAAACCTGGTTTTTTAAGAGTATCCCAAAAAGTTTGTAAATTGTTTATGTCTTGTTCTAGTATTGCTACGGCTTTTTCTAAATCTTCTATATATTCTATTTCGTCTTTTGCTTTTTGCAATATTTTTATGTCATCTATAAGTTCTTCTTCTATTTGTTCTAGTAGTATTTCCCCCCATGGTGTTTGTGAAAAATCTTCATCTAATTTATCTTTTATATTAAACATTTCTATATGTTCATGTAGCCATTTTAAAGGATATGGCATGCTTGAAATTGTTTTGTAAATGTTGAGAATTAGCTCTTTTAGTGGAGTGTCGTCTTTATAACTTGTATATGTATTTATAAGTTTTAAAAAGTCTTGATTTTCTTCTTCATATTTTTGTTCAAAGATTTCTTCTAAAACTTCTTGCTCTAATATGTCTATCTCAGTTGTATCTGCTATTCTAAAATTAGGTGAAACATCTTGTAATTCGAAAAAATTGTTTCTAACAATTTCTAAGCAGAATGAGTCTATTGTGCATATACTTGCCTTGTTTAATAGTAATATTTGTTTTTGCAAATTTTCGTTATCTGGCTGGCTTTCTAGCTTTTCATATATTGCATCTAAAACTCTTTGTTTCATTTCACTTGCTGCCGCATTTGTGAATGTAACAACAAGTAATTTATCTATATCTATGTTTTGGTTTATTATTTTGTTTATTATTCTCTCTACAAGAACTGCAGTTTTTCCACTTCCCGCAGCGGCTGCAACTAGTATGTTTTTACCTTTTTCATATATTGATAGTTCTTGTTCTTTGGTCCATTTTACATCTGCCATTTTCCATTCCTCCATTGTTTAAAGTATAGCAATTTTTTTATTTCTTTTCAAGTAAATTATGGAAAGGTAATTTAAAAAATTTTAAAAATTGACTGGACATTTTTGTTTTTTTAAGTTATTATATTTATATAACAAAAGAATTTAGGAGGAATTAAAAATGAAAAAAATTATAAAATCTTTATTAGTAATATTATTCGCAATGTTTATTACTTTTGGAGGACAAGCTTATGCAGTTAACTTGAATCTAACTGATAATGAAACAAATACAACATCAAATAATACTTCAAATACCAATTCAAATGCATCTAACACATCATCAAATACTTCAAGTACAACTAAGAACAATTCAAATACTAATTCAAACACTAACTCAAATTCAACAAATGCAAATACAAATACAAATTCAAATTCAGCTAGTTATGAAGATGATGACCTTTTAGGTTCATTAGATTCAGATGTTACAACAACAAAGGTTAGCAGTGTAAATTCAGATTCTGAAAATATGTCATTTATACTTAATGTATTTATTATTGTAATTGGAATTTTATTAGTATTACTTGCAGTTGCTATTTTAATTAAATTAAAAAAATAATTTTTATTAAAGCGAAAAAAATATTTTTCGCTTTTTATTTTTTATGTATATTTTTCTCAAAAAGTTTTAATAATATTATTAGATTTATTTTTAGGAGGTAAATTATGCATAAAAAAATTATAACAGGTATCGTTTTAGCATTAGCAATCATTTTCACATCTACTTTCTGTTTTGCAAATGATGGTGATTCTAACGTTGTAGATGGAATAAGAAATGTTATGGGTGGTGCTGAAAATGCTATGAACAATGCTGCTCAAGGTGTTGGAAATGCAGCAAAAGATGCGGGAAATGCAGTTAAAGGTGCTGCAAGTGATGCTGGTAAAACAGTAGAAAATAGTGTAAATAAAGCAGGTAATTCTATCGAGAATGGTGTTAACAATATGGAAAATGGTATGAGCGAAAATGATTACAACAATAACGATAATAACAATGATAACAACAACAATAATAATAATGATAATGGAAATTACACTGCGACAAGAACTTCAGCTGATGATACGGTAATGGGAATGAATAGTACAGCTTGGACATGGATTGTTTTAGGTCTTGCAGCGGTTGGTATTATAGCAATAGTATGGTATTATACTTCTCAAGTTAGAAATGAAAATAATCGTAATGATGAGTAAAAAATGTTCAAATCATTCAGTAATAATCTGAATGATTTGAACATTTTCTTTACTTCTTTTATTTTTAATGCTATAATTATAAAAAAATGAAGAGGTAATAAAATGAATACAAAGTTAATTGCAAAAAATCCAAATGCATATCATAATTATAATATAGAAGATAAACTAGAAGCCGGAATTGAGCTTTCTGGCACAGAAATAAAGTCAATTAGAAATGGAAAAGTTAATTTAAAAGATTCTTATGCTGTAATAAAAAACGGAGAAGCATTTATAATGGGCTTACATATTAGCCCTTATGAACACGGAAATATTTTTAATAAAGATCCGCTAAGAACTAGAAAATTACTTTTAAACAAGCGCGAAATCAACAAACTTTTTGGACTAATTAAACAAAAAGGTTATAGCCTTGTTCCTGTTTCAATGTATTTTAAGGGAAGCTTAGTAAAAATAGAACTTGGAATTGGAAAAGGTAAAAAATTATACGACAAACGTGAAGAAATTGCTAAAAAAGAAGCTAATTTAAGGATTCAAAAAGAATTAAAAGCAAGAAATCAATAGGCCATCGCCTATTGATTTCTTTGTGTTTCATAGCTTGAGCACATTGATTCATCTGGATTTTGTGTATTTTTTCCTTGAACTGGTGAAACTAGAATTGCTTGTAAACTACACATTTGGTTTTGCTGATTATTGTATTTACAACTTTTAACATTACAATTTATTTCTTGTTTCATAATTATTCCTCCAAAAAATAAAATTATGAACAGATTTTGTTCATAATTTTATTATGTGTTTTATTACATTATTTTATTCTTTCAAATAATGGTTCTACATTGTCTAATTTTAATGTTTTATCAATTGTTATTTTTTCCCATTTTGAAATGTCAATGTCTAAGAATTCTTTTATTTTATTTGATTTTTCTGGCATTATTGGTTCAAATAAATTTGCTAAGTTTGCTATAATGTTTGAACAGTTATACATTACTTTTTTGAATTCTGCCATGTCTTCTTTGAATAATATCCATGGTTTTTTCTCATCATAGTATTTGTTACCAAATTCTACTAAGCCAATTATATCTTCTGTTGCTTTTCTGAATTCTAAGCTTTCTATATTTTTTGAAACATTTTGGTATGTTTCTTCTATTTTTTCATCTATTTCTTTGTCTATTTCAGCAACTTCTATTTCTTCTATTCCCTTGAATTTTAATGTTCTGTTTATAAAGTTTCCAAATTTATTTACTAAATCTGAGTTATGAACTAATTTAAAATCTTCGCTTGAGAAGTTTCCGTCTTTTCTTTCAGGCCCATTGCTTATAAAGAAATATCTAATTGAATCAACATCATATTCTTCTGCTAAATCTAGTATTGTTATTCCATTTCCTTTACTTTTTGATATTTTTTCTTCGTTTATGTTCAAATATTCACAAGATACTATTGTGTCTGGTAATTTCATATTTGATTGTAATGCATCAAGTAAAGCTGGTAGAATTATTGTATGGAATGTTATATTGTCTTTTCCATGTACCATATACATTAGTTGGTTTCCGTTGTCTTTCCAGTAGTCTTCCCAGTTTAGATTGTTTTCTTCGCAATATTTCATTGTTGCTGTAAGATATCCTAAAACTGCATCTATCCATACATACATTTTTTTGTTTTCATAACCTTCAACTGGAATATCTACACCCCACTCTAAATCTCTTGTTACAGCTCTATCTATTAAGCCTTGTTTTAGATATTTTAGTGTTTCGTTTTGGGCATTTTTTCTCCAATTTTGATTATTTTTTTCATGATATTTTTCAACTTGTGGTTGTAATCTTGATAGTGTTAAATATAAGTTTTTATTTGTTTTTTCTATTACTTTTGTACCACATTCTTGACAGTTTGCAAGTTTGATTAGTTCTTCTATTGTTGGATTATATCCACAATCACATTCCTCACCTTTTGCTTGATTTCCGCAGTTTGGACATGTTAAAACTAATTCTCTATCAGCTAAAAATTTATTACAATTTGGGCAATATGGTTGTTGTTCTTCTTTTTCAACTATAAAACCATTATCATAAATCTTTTTAAATATTTCTTGAACTTTTTCTTTATGATAATCTGACTTTGTTTGTGTGTATAAGTCATAAGAAAAGTTCATTTTATTGAATGTTTTTACAAATTCTTGGTGATAATATTCTGCAATTTCTTCTGGAGTTTTTCCTTCTTTTTTTGCTCTTATTGTAATTGGTGTTCCGTGGCAATCTGTACCAGAAACATATATTACATTATCTCCTTTTTTTCTATGATATCTTGCTAAAAAGTCTGCTGGCAATAATGATGCTAAGTGTCCTAAGTGCAATGAACTATTTGCATATGGCCATGCTCCACCTATTATAACATTTTTACTCATTTATTGTTCATCCCTTTCAATTATTGTTTTATTTATACTTTAATGTATATAATATATCATAATTATATAAGTTTTTCAATGTTTTTATACATTTTTTATCAAATGCCTTAAAATAGGAAAGTCGCTCCTTCCCAATTTAGAGCACCAATGGAAAAAGCACAGAGAATTATCTCCGTGCTTTTAGGTTTAGTAATAACCATCCTGGGCATACCAATATGATTCAACAGCTCCGCCTATGCTTTGGAGGACATCTATGTGTCCCATTTTATAGTCGGTGTAGTCTTCTGTGAGAACAATCAGAATATAGCGGTCGTCTATAATGGCAGCTTCACAAGTTGCAGGATATTCTGGGTTGTCTTCTGTCCACCCGGACTTTTGCATATAATTGTGCCAGTTTTGCATTCCCTGCAGAAAATACGCATACTGCGTTCCCGTCAGGTCATCTCTCAGCACTTGAGCATACCAAGCACTACTATTTACATAGTTCCAGATTTCAATCCACTCATTTTTCCTTTGCTGAACACTAGCTTTGCCCCATTTGGACCAGTCATTCTGGCCACCTAAGGCAGAATTCTCAACATAGAAGTCGTTTAGTGGAAATTGTTCTAACAACATATTATATGCAACATTGTCAGATACCTGTAACAGCAGTCTGACCAGGTCAGCTATAGAGTATTGAGCTCCATAGCTTGCATATAGTTGGATGTCTCCACTTCCATCGTCGCTGTGCCATGACTGGTAGGTGAGAAACGTATCCCAAATGTCAATGCCTCTTCGCTGGCACTCTTTAAGCACATATAAAGCATATGCTGCTTTAATGGTACATGCTGAGTTTATTGGAGTTTGAGCATTATACTCGTATCCGGTTGTACCGTCTAGCTTATACAAACCCACCCCTATTGTCATATTGGGATAAGTTTTTTTCCAGTACTCTACTGTATTCAGTATAGAATCTGGAAGTTCAGTTATTGTCTCAGCAGTAAATGTGTTTTGGTTTTCATCTCCTATATCAGGTTCTTGGGTTTGTGCGTTTTCTTCAATAGGAGGTGCTTCGTTTGCCTGGGGGTCTGTTGTTACCACCTCAGGTTCAGTTTCCTGAACCTGAGTGGTTGCTGCCGTTGGGTCTGTGTTTTCCTTGTTTTGGATTACTTCGACACTGTTATTGGCTGGTTCCGCTTCAGTGAGTTCTTTTTGGTTCTCGTTACGAAGTTCATTTGTTTCTTCAGCTTTCCTTGAAATTTCAAGAAGTCCCTGTTTAAACTTCGTAGTAAACTGATACAGCGGTTCATTAAAGACACACTGCACAATAAACCAGATTACCAGAATAACTAAAGTGATTACTATGACCTTTTTCCGGTCTTTCATAAACTGAAAGCCTCCTTTCAAAAATTTAATACTACAATTATATCATAAGTTTATGTAAATTGCAATAAAGACCACCAATTTTTTTGGTGGTCTTGTTTTTTTACTTTATTCTATTCTTTGAATCCTGCTATATCCCAATCTTCAAATTTATAATCTAATTTTTTACCATAGGCTTGTTCATAAGCTTTAACTTTTAATTCATAATCTTTTTGCATTAAATCTTGTTTTCTTTGTTTTAATGGTAAATTCATGTCAGGGTATAATGGTTGCATAACAAAAAGTTTAAAATCTACTTTGTTAAATCCTTCATCGTCATATTCTCCTGGTCTTTCATACATTGCTGTAAAAGTTGGTATTATAGGCACATTATATTTAACTGCTAAATGATATGCTCCGATTTTTTCAGGTCTTGGTTTTTTATAATAATACCACATTTCTTCTTCTGGAAAAACTAAAATCCAATGCTTTTTTTCTAAAAATTTTCTTATTGCTGGGAAAAATTTTCTTTTCATATATTCATCGCTTTTACTAAGTGGAATGGTATTGCAATAATGCATTAATATATGAAACTCTTTTAAAAATAAATTTTCTTCTTCTATTACAATATCTAATTTGCTTGTCCTATCTAGTACATTTGTTAAATGTCTTATAACTGTACTATCTGTAGGATGGAAGTGATTTCCTGTGATAATAGCTCCACCCTCAATTTTTTGGATATTGTCTAATCCAACAATTTGTGTATTTTTGTTAAAAATTTTTGTAAATTTATTTGCTATTTTTCTTGCTGTAGCTCTTTTTGCAATGTTTTTCTTATTTTCTCTTAATGTGTCAAAATTTAGTACAATTTCTTCTCTTTCTTCATCTGTTACAATGTGGTCTCCTACCTCAACCTTGCGGTTGAACTCATTATTTTCGACACATTTTTTGATATTTTCTATTACTACTAGTCTATTTTTGTTTTTTTCCATTTTATATCAATAATCCTTCTATATTTAAAACTTCATATGCATTAAAGTCTGAATCTTCTGTAATTGCATTTGTTTCGTGTACTACATCAATTAATTGTATATCATTTCCAATTATTTTGTTAGATAGGTTTGTTAAATTAACAACACCTTGCATATCTGCTTGCTTTTGTTCTTTTGAATAGTTTTCTAATTCTTTTTTCAATACATCATAATAGTTAGTTTTTTTAGCATATTCCCAGAACACATCTGAATATGGAACTTCTTCATAATGCCAAGGTTTTCTCATCATATTAAAGTGAATAATATGTAAATCTTTCACATCATAATCTTTTCCGAAATCTGGCATTTTATCCCAATTTTCTTCAATGTATTTTATTCTATCCTTGCATAATAGGTTTAGATAATCTTGGTCCGGTGCAATAACTTCCATATTGTATTTTAGTAATAGATAAATGAATTTTTGCTCAATTTTTTCTTTTCTCATTTCTCTTAAATTCATTACCAACATGCCTGAATTTATGTATTTTTCTGGTTCTAAGCCTAATGCTACCTTTGAATATTTGCAAAATGATTCACTTTCATTTACAACCATGTCTGTTGTAGCAATTAACATGTTATTGTCCATTTCCATTTCATATAGTTTTGCAACATCATCTAAAATGACCATGTCTGCATCTAGGTATATTGCTTTTTCGTAATATGGAAATAGATTTGGTATGAATAATCTGTAAAAGATTGCAATACTATAATAATCTCTTAGTCGTAGTTTTAGTTCTTTGTCTATTTTTTCCAATGAACTACTTACATCTTCGAAATCTATTCTTACATTTTTAGTTTCTAAAGATTTTATCTCTTTCCTATTCTCTTCATTCATACTTGATGTTAATACTATTACTCTATAGCTTTTATCTTTGTTTGAATTTTCTTCTAATGATTTTATTGCAACTGATAAACATGATGCATAGTTATCATCACTTGAGAAGAATATTGGAATTTCCTCGTTTATTTTCATTTAATTTCTTCCTTTTCTTTATTTTTTATTTTTAGAAATTCTTCATATATATCGTCATAATCATGTATTTTATAAATTTCGTGTACTTTGTCTATTTCCCATGGCTTTATGTTTCTAGGTCTTATTATTGGGAAATATAGTAATTGCATGCTAAAGTGTCTTATTAATGTGTCTTCATGCCTTTTATATTGCTCATTGTATTTGTCCTCTAAAATAAGCTTATGTTCACAACAATCATTTAATGCTGTTTGGTCTGGAAGCATCATTCTTCTTTCCATACACATTTTTCTGCATTTTTCAAATGAGTTTGTTTCTCTTACTTTTTTTAGATTGATTAATACAACTCCAGAATTTAGATAGTTTTTGTTTATCCATTTTCTGCCTATAAAGTCTCTTGCCATTGCAACTTCATAGTTTTCCATGTCTATATTGTAAAGTTCTGCTAAGTCTTTGTAGCAGACTATGTCTACATCTAGGTATAAGATTTTATCTGGTAATTGTGTTAATTTGTCACTTAACAATCTTAAGAAAATGTATGGTGTGTAATGTGTTTTTTTGTTTCTGTTTTTTAACATTTCCTCTTTATATAGTTTTGTTGCATCAACCAATGTTACTTTGCTTTCGTTGTTTTTTTGTTTTATTGCATTTTCTAATATATCTATGTCTTTTTGTGTAACAGGCTTAAACACTTCGTTTTCGTCTGTTAAGTCCATTGTAATTACATATACATTTAAAGCTTCGTTTGTGTTTTTGGCAATTGATAAAAGTGTGATTAACATTCCATCAAATACTTTGTAATTACCACATAACATTAAATTCATCATTTTTCTTACCATTCCCTTCTATTTCAAGGTTTCTAGGTTATATAATACTCGACATTACTATTTTACCAAATTTTCACAAAAAGTTCAACATTTTGACATAAATTTCTTGAAATTGAGTTGAGACTGGATTGATGGGCATTTAAAAAAGTAGCAAAATATTGCTACTCAAGTTCTTTTTACTTTTATTTTTGTTTTTCATATTTTATTACTTCTATGTTGCTTTGTTTTGATCTTTCTACCATTTTGTTGTAGACTTCATCTCGTAGTTTTTCTTGTGCTTGTTTTGGTGGTAAATCTACATTTGGATAGTATGGTCCATCTATGTATAGTTTTACTTTTGCTTTGCCTTTTTTGTTTTTTTGATATGTAGTTGTGCAGGCAAATACAGGAACATTGCTTTTTACAGGATATCTAAATGATGTTGATTTGTAGTTTCTTATTCCTGTATAATATGGCCAAACATGAGCTTCTGGATATATTGATATCGGTTTTCCTTTTTCTAAATGATAGTTTATTGCTTCTACGAATTTTTTGGTGCTTTCTTTGTCTTCTGGAAGTGGCAATGCTCCCATCATTTTATTTGCGGTTTTTAATCCTTTTATTGATACATTGTCTGCATTTGCTATTATATATGCTTTTGTAGGCTTGTTTACTATTGAAGGTAAAAATGTGTCTAAAATTTCTTGTGTATGATTATGATACACGAAATAGCCATTTTTATTGTGTTTTCTATATTCTTTTATTTTGTCTTTTCCTTCAATTTTTAAGCCATGTTTTATTTTAGCATATAGAATCGCAGGTATATAGAAAACTAGTCTATATACAATAAATGCACCTATTTTCCAAAAAATATTCTTATGCAAATATTTATAATTTTTGTCTATTTTAACTTTTTCTATATTACCGTTGTTTTCTGCAAAGTCATCTTCTAGCTCGTTTTCGTAATATCTAACTTTTAATTCTTGCAAGTTAATTCCTCCAATTATTTAACCCTGCTTTTGGTAGGTGTCCCTAAAAACAGATAAATCTATTTAGCTTTTCCATTTTCCCATAATTCTTCACATTCTAAATCTATTTCATCATTCCATGAAATTCCATAGCCACCATGGTCAATTTTTACCTGTTCAAAAAGTCCATCTATATTTTTAAGATTTTTAAAAACTTCCCATTTATCAAAAACCTTACTAACATCATAATATTTTATTATATCATTTTCGAATGTTACTTCTAATACAAATCTACTAACTATCTTTACAGATTTTACTTTATGAAACATATTCTCTACCTCCTATGCCAAAGGTGGAATTTTCTTAAAATTTTGAGTATTCCATATTTTTAATACTTCGTTTCTGTTAACTTTTAACCATTCCTGAACCAGTTTTAATGCTCTTGGTGGTAAATCCCCTTCTAAAAGTTCCCCTGTTTTAATATCTATCGCTCCAATATATTCTCCATATATGGCATGAATATGTGGTGGATTATGTTCTGCTTGTTGGAAATACATTTTAATCATAATTCCATAAAAATTTGATAATATTGGCATTTCTTCACCTCCTATTGTAACATATTTTTCAAATTTTAAAAAGACTTTTTAAATATTTTAATAAAATTACTATAACTACTATTTATATTGCAACTTTTATCTATTTAAGCATATTTGCTATGATTAGTTTGTATATAACTAACAAACCTCCCTTCATTTGAATTTTTAATACTTTGGATTAATTTGAAATCAAGAATTTGATTAATAATTAATTTGATTAAATAATTTGATAATAAATTAGATTAAACTAAAATTTAAAACATAAAAATAACTCTACTAACTTAAAAATAAATAACTAAACTAAAATAATTTTGTTAAAATAATTTATTATGATAAAACTAATCAGCACAAAATGCTAATAGATTGAAATTACTATATCACATTTTGTGCCAGTTGTAAATACATTTTACATAATTTTCCAGTTTAATTTTAAAACCATGTTTTTTTGGAGTGTCCCAAAAAGTTTTGCTTTTGGATTTACTTCTTCGATTGTTTCTATCATTTTATTCATATTTTTTCCTCTTTTTTAATATTTTTAGAAATAATCCTAAAAAATAAATCTCGACATTTTTTATAAGCCACGCACAGGCGAACCACCGGTCTCGCCCGTGCTACTATACAATTATTTTATTATTGTGCAGTCCATACTACATTTTCACCTGTACCAGTTTTTGTTAATGTAACAGTTGGTTCTAAGAAAACAGCAGGGCGTACGCCACGTGTATTATAGTTAGCATATCCTCTTGTACTGATGCCTATACCACCACTATAACTTATAGTCCATACTCCGCCAACCACCATTATCAGTATTTAGCCAATATCCATTACAACCATCTAATTCTGAAGGATGTGGCACAAATAAAGTATCAGTATTATCTAAAGTTGGATAACTTGCTAATCCATAAGTAGTTCCATATTTGTTATTGTAGCTTTCTATTAATTTTTCTCCTGTTACTGCACCGTATACTGTGCCTTTATCCGTTAAACTTGACCATCCTTCTGTTAAACCTGTAATCAGATAATCTGAACTATCAGCATTAACATTATATGTTGTTGTATCTACTCTTTTTAATTTTGTATTACCTAGTGCATCTTCTGGTATTTTTTCGTATGGTAAATAATCTGCTAATATGACCCAAGTTCCAGTTGAATCCTTTGTTAAAATTCTCCAGTCTTTGTTTGTTCCTAATCCTAATATATTTGTTCCTAAATCTACATATTGTCCTATAACTTGCTCTGGAATCACTACTGTTATTGTACATTGAGCAGTATATGTTGTTCCTGCTACGCTTGCTGTTATTATTGATGTTCCAGCGGCTACGCCTGTTACTCTTCCTGTGTTTGAGTCTACAGTTGCCACAGATGTTGTGCCACTTGTCCATGTTACATCTCCTGTTACATCTCTTCTTTTTATGCCCAAATCAACATAACTTCCTTTATCCAATGAAGTTGGTACACCAGTTATTTTTATTCCCGGTGTTAGTTCTTCAATTTCTCCCCAAGTTAAAATTCCATCTTGAATTGTGATTGTTCCTTCTACCTCAAAATCTCTTGTTGTGATTGTTATTGTGGCATCACTATTTGATGGTTGTTCTACTGAAATTGATGCTTTTCCTTGTGTTGTTCCATCATATGTTTTTACTGCATTTATTACAGCTTGGCCTACTGTTGTTGCAGCAGCTGTGCTTGTCACGCTATTTCCTACATAAGCTGTTTCATAAGCCTCTGTCTTTGCATTTACAGCTGTTATTCCTATTTGGTCTTTTGCAGTACCGATGTCATTTTTTTGCTCTGCTTCATTTGCTTTTGCAGGTGCAGAGTCACTTCCTGTTAATGCATTTATTGTGATTCCTGCCAAAATCAATAACACTATAATTGTTACGATTAAGGCTATTAAAGTAATACCTTTGTTACTACTTTTGCATTTTTTTAAGTTGAATTTTTTCATATTGCATTTTTCCTCCTTCTTTTGTTTTTTTGGTAAAACCCTCCGTCACTCCGTGACACCTTCCTTAGGTAAGGGAGGCAAGTTTTTCCTTTTAATTTTTTATATTAATTTAAGTTTTTAAAAACTTAAAACATAAATAACACAACAAAAAGATAGCATTAAAATGCACAATTATAGTGCAAATTAATACTATCTTTATTTATTTTATCGTTTAATTTTACATAAACCTCGTTGAATGATCTAATGCAACCTAAAAACGCTTCGCTTTTATTTATTAAAGTGTAGTTCTCTCTCTCTCTACAGCGCCAATAGTTACATCATTTATCATGTTTGTACCTTCTTTCTCTTTGGTTTGTTTACTATTTTAGTTTATCAAATGTAATTAAATTTTACAATGGTTTTAATAAAAGTGTAATATAATTGTAATATTTCAGTTAACTTTTTGAAAGTGTCCCAAAAAGTCTAAAACATGTTTTTTTGGAGTGTCCCAAAAAACATGGGGGCCAAAAAGTTATTTTACAAATTCAGTTTCTTTTCTATTCATTGCTATAAATACAATTACGCCTATTATTATTGGTACATAGAATGTGTATAGTCTCCAGAATAGTATTGCTAGGTTTAGGCCTGTTGCAAATATTGTTCTGTAAAATAGTGCAAAGCCACCTTCTGCTCCTAAGCCTGAACCTGGTGTTGGTATAAATGACATTACTAATAGTAAGATTGCTTGTACTAATACTACTTGTATATATGTTGTTCCGCTATTTCCAAATGCTTGGTATATCATGAATGGTATTGAGAAGTATGCAAGTAGTTGTATTAGTTGTATTGCAAACATTTTTAGTAAGGTTTTCTTTTGACCTTTCATTTTATTGAATTGTTCACTATAATTTGATATACTTCCATCTATTCTTGTGATTGTTGCATCAAAATCTTTTACTATTTTTCTTTTTCCGATTTTTATTTTAGAGCCTAGTTTTATAAATGGTTTAGCAATTTTTAGAATTATATTTTTATTTATTCCTGCTGTTAAAATAAATACTGTTGCTATTAGATTCATTACAAATCCTAGAACTACAAGCCATATATAGTTTCCAAATGTATTATTGAAAAATTCTAAGTTTGTAAACATTAGTATTAATACCCATGCAAATAGTCCTATTTGATATACTACAAATTTCATCATTAGAACTGATAGTGTGTCACTTGCTCTTAGGCCATGTTTTTTTAGAATGTATGCAATAAATGGTTGTCCACCAGAGCTAAATGGTGTGATATTGTTAAATAATCTTCCTATTATGTTTGTTTGTAATGATAGTTTGTATTTATGTTTTGGATACATTTTTTTAAGTGGAATATGCATGATTAGAGCTTCTGAAAACCATTCTACAGCTAAGCATGCAAGTCCTGCTACAATCCATCCATAATTTGCATTTTTTAATATTTCTAGGATGTTTTCTATTCCATCTTCATTTATCATGTATACTATTAATCCAACAAATACTGCAAATATGAATAGAAAGTTTATTATTTTTGATTTTGTGCTTTTTTGTTTAACTTGGTTTAGTTCTTTTAACTCTTGTTTTAATCTTTCTTTCCTAATTTGCCTAATTCTTTTCCCTCTAGCAATTACTTCAGCTGATTTTCTTTTAAACAATTTAATAACCTCCTTATTAGTAAAATATATTGATTTTTAACCCTTGTCGTCGCAACCTTCAATCTTAAAATTACCACAAACTGACAATTTCTAATAGCTCGTCGCTCACTATAATAAATTGTATGTTTGTGCTAATTCTGCTGAGGGTTGCTCCAGTTCGCACTCACTTCGTTCGTTTGGCGCTTTCGCGGGTTTTAAAATCAATATATTTTACTCATATGCATAAATTAAATCTGAAGTAATTTACCTTCTTTTATTTCTACAAATCTCTTAATTTTCTTTGTTGTAGTTTTTATAAATTCTCCATCTCTTAATTCTAATGCTTTGATAGCCTTATATGATGTAACTTTTTTGTTTACTTGTTTAATTTTATCCCAGATTATATCATATATTTCTTTTGTAGATTTTTCACCATATAATTCTTTTATTTTATCATAGTTTGGAATTACTCTACATGTTACTATTAGTTCTTTTTCTCCTTCAACTTCTTTTCCATAAACCATACATTCTAGTATTTCCTGTACTGGTGAAAGTAGTAACTCTAGTTCTTCTGGATAAATATTTTTACCATTTTGTGTAACTATTACATTTTTTATTCTACCAGTTATATAAATAAAGTCATCTTTATCTACATATCCAATATCTCCTGAATGGAACCATCTTCTACCTTCTTCATCATATTCAATTACTTCGTCTGTTGCCTCTTTATCTTCATAATAGCCCATCATTAGA
Source organism: Clostridia bacterium (assembly GCA_017613275.1). Classification (GTDB taxonomy): domain Bacteria; phylum Bacillota; class Clostridia; order TANB77; family CAG-508; genus CAG-269. The sequence goes on from JAGAED010000015.1 coordinate 35,724, forward strand.
GTATTTGTAGAAAGTAGGATTTCTCCTTCTCCTTTTTCGTCTGGGTTATCTACTTTTACCTTTCCATTTATAATTATTTTTCCTGCAGATCCTATTTTGTTTTCATAATCTGGTGTAACAGCTGATATTGGTGATGTTTCTGTTAATCCATATCCTTGTATAAATAGTAATCCTAAATCTGTATACCATTTTCCAACTTTTTTGTCTATTGGAGCTGCTGCTGAAACTACCAATCTTAGGTTTCCGCCTAGACCTTCGTATATTTCTTTGAATACTTTTTTCTTTATGTCTATTCCAAAGCCTTTTAGTAGGTTTGTTATTTGCATCATTGATGCTACTAGTTTTTCTTTTCCACTTTTCTTGATGTTTTTCATTATGTTTCTATATAGGTTTTCTAATAATATTGGAACTGCTAGCATGAATGTTGGCTTTGTTTCTTTTAAGTTTTCTGATATATATCTTAAACCTTGGCATACTGCTATTGAAGCACCTACTGCGAATGGTTCGATAAATCCTATACTTGATTCGTAAGTGTGATGTAAAGGCAATACTGAGAAAAATCTGTCTTCATCAGTTATTATTACATAAGCAGATACAGCATTTACATTGTTTGCAAGTTGTCTGTTATTTGCCATTACTCCTTTGCTGTTTGCTGTTGTACCTGAAGTGAAAAATAGAGCTTTGAATTCTTCTGGATCTATTTTTATTTTTAGGAAAGAATCATCTCCATTTTTTATCATTTCTTTTCCTTCATTTATTACAGTTTTTATTCCTACAGTGTCTCCCTCTAGTTTTGCATCACTTTTCATTTCTATAAAGTATTTTACTGTTGGAACTTTTCCTTTTATTTCTTGTATTCTTTCTTTTATGTGTGGAGAGTATATTACAACAGCTGCTCTTGATCTATTTACAACATTTTCTATTTCGTTTGTTGGTAGTTCTTTATCAACTGGCACAGCAATACCAGCACCTATTAGTGCTGTCATGTATGATACATACCAATAATATTGGTTTTCTCCAATTATTACTATTCTTTCATCTTTTAAATTGTATTTGTTTGTTAGAGCTGTTCCAAATGCTTCTACATCGTCTCCAAATTCTCTAAATGTGTATTCTCTAAATTTAGCATCTTTTGGATTTTCTTTGTCTAATATGAATTCTTTGTTTGCAAAGTGTTTCATTGTATGTAGATATATTTCTTTGATTGTTTTATAGTTTGTTTCTTTATAGTGTTCTCCTTTTTTTAGTTTTGGTCTATTATCTAACTTTGGTAATACTTCTTGATATTCCTCGTTTAATTCTTCGATTTCTCCTAAATCGTCCATTGTTATTTTGTCAAATTGCATTTCTGGTATTTCTTTGAATTGGTCATTTAGTTGGTTCTTTTCACTCATCTCAAACACTCTCCTATTTGTTTTTTTACATTATAATTCAAAATTGTTTTATTGTAAAGTATTTTATAAAACGAAAAAACCTTTAATCTTATTGATTAAAGGTTTTTTTCTTTTTTACTTATATGTCTTTTAGATCTTTTACTAATTTAGTTAGGTCTGTAACATTTATTTTTCCGTCTCCATTATAATCTGCTTGAACTTTGTAAAACTCATATTTAAATGTCCTATAGCCTTTTAAAAATGCTGTTAAAATTATACGGTCTGTAACATTTACTTTTCCATCCAAGTTAATATCACCTTTTTTAGTTTCAGCTGGGAAATATTTTACTTGTCCTTTTGCTTTTCCACTAATTAATAGTAAATCTTCTTTATCAACTTTTCCGTTTTTGTCAACGTCAGCTATTTTAAGCATTTCATCTGATAATTGTCTTTTACCAGCTATATGAGCAGCTACTTTAATTACATCTGTTATGTTTATTTTTTCATCACCATTCATATCTCCTAGTTTTATGCCACCTTTTACAATTTGTGCAATAAGGTCACGATCTTTAGTTGTTACTGAGCCATCTCCATCATAATCTGCTCTTGCAAGCATTGTTTTGTCTAAGTTAATCTTCTTTACTAAATAAGCACTTATTTTTGTTACGTCTGTTATGTTTATTTTTCCGTCTCCGTTGATATCTCCTTTTATTATTTCATCATTTGCTGCGTATGTGTTTGTTGATATAAGTGTTATACCTAATACTGCTACTAGCATTGTCATTGCTAAAATTTTTCTTGCTTTAATCATTATAAAATCACTCCTTTTATTATTTTTTATAATTTTCATTTAAAAATACATACTTTTACGCATCTATATTATATCACATTTGAGAGTTTATTGCAAGACTTTATGTAAATTTGTTGAGTGGATTTTTTTCACTATAATAAAACTATATTTTTAATTTTATTATTGCATGAAGTATTGATTCATCCTCACTTTTTAAAACTGCATAATGGCATCCATTTTCTATAGAATATAAACATTTTATTCTACTATTATCTTTTATTTCTTTTTTATACATTACTTCAACTTCTTTTGCATTTCTCATTATTTCGAATGGTATTACTTGTATTGCAAAATCTATATAATTCAAGTTGTGTACATGTCCGTTTATGTCTATCATGTCTCTTGTTACTTGGGTTTCACAGCTTTCTATATATTTTTCTGGTTCTGTTAGTTTTTCGATTTTTTCTTCAAATACTGATTTTTCTTCTACCGTATATGCTTTTTGAACTTCTTCATCTATTCTGCATATTGCTAGTTTTTGTGTGTCCACTAATGCCCATTTTGATGTTGCTATTGCAACCTTTTCTCCTTTTTCGTCATATACTTCGAAATCACGAAATGCATAGATTTTTTCTATGTTTTTTGACCATGTTTTTATTTTTAGAGTTTCAGCATAGTGCGGTCTTCTTATAAATTTTAGTTTCCAATTTAGCAATACCCAACTTTTATGTTTTTCAGGAATATCTAACAATCCATATCCTGCGATATTTGAGTGGATTCCTCCAATATCTTCCAAAAAGCTAAACATTGATTTTATTTTTAAATTGTTTTGAAAATCTATATCTCTTAATCCTATAAAAAATTCGTGTTCTACAAACATTTTTATTTCTCCTAACTTTTGTCCTTTTATTATTACTACATAATAAAACCAAATTATTTTTTAATAATTTGGTTTTGTTTTTCTTATTATAAATTATCTGTTCCTGTTCCTTCAAATGGAATAAATTTTTGAACAACGCTTTGTTTTACTACATCTTCTGTTCTAAATAGATTGAATGATGTGTTTATTTTGTTTTCTATTAGTCTTTCTACTTCGTCTTGGCTTGAATGTTCTGCTAATACTAATTCACTAACTAATATTTGTTTTGCATTGTTTAGCATTTTCTTTTCCCCTGTTGATAGTCCTTTTTCTTTTTGTTTGAAACTTAGGTTTCTTACTATATCGGCTATTTCGTAGATGTCTCCGCTTTTCATTTTTTCCATATTGTCTCTATATCTTTTATTCCAATTTTTTTCCATATCTGTTTCGTCTTGTTCTAATATGCCAAATACCTTGTCAGCCGATTCTTTATCTATAATATTTCTTACACCTACTTCGTCTGCTTTTGCTGTTGGTACCATAACTTTTACTTCTCCAGGCATTTTAAGTATGTAGTAAGCTTGTTTTTCCCCTAATATATCTTTTTCTTCAATTGCATCTATAACCCCTGCTCCGTGCATTGGATATACAATTTTATCTCCTACATTAAACATGTATGTCAATCTCCTTTCAAGTTTTATTTGGCTAAATTTGTAATTTTGCAAAAAAATTATAATAAAGTTATGTCAATACTTATAACTTTATTTGATTTTTTAACCATTATTATTATATCATAAAAAATGGTAAAAGTCAAAGACTTTTACCAAATTTTTTTCATGATTTTCCATAAAATCCTTATATATCCAGTGTTACACGGTTTGTGATTTTTTTGTGAAGAAATTTTATTTATTTGTTGATCCAAATCCTCCAACTCTTTCTCCTTCAGCCATATCATCGTCTGTTACTAGGTATTTTTGGAATATTGCTTGTCCTATTGCTTCACCTTTTTTTATTGTTATATCTTCATCTTTTATATTGTAGAATGCAAACATTATGTGTCCATCATTATCTGGATTTCCATAGTAATCTTTATCTACAACACCAACGCTATTTGCTAATATTAGTCCTTTTTTCTTTGGGTTTGAGCTTCTATTATATAGTAATAGCATTTCATCATCTTGCATGTATGCTTTTAGTCCTGTTTTTATTAGTGTTGGATTTGTTCCTTTTTTAAAGCTTGGTATTGTTACGTCCTCAGCTGCTTCTATATCATACCCTGCTGAATATTTTGTTTTTCTTATTGGTAGGTTTATACCTGCGTTTTCAAATCCTTTTGCTATTTCGAATCCTCTTTTCATTTTATCACTTTTCCTTTCTTGTTTTTACTTTTGTTATTTTTTCATAATACAAAAAAATTGTCAATATCTATTTGACAATTTTTCCAATTAAATCATAGTTATTTACATTTTCTATTTTGCAATTTACAAATTTGTTTATATATTCATTTGGTGCATCTTTTGAAGGATTTTCAATATAAATTATTCCATCAATTTCTGGCACATCATTTTTTGTTCTTCCTATTAAGTATTTACCATCAAATGATATGTCTTCTATAAGAGTTTCTATTGTTTCTCCTATTTTTTCTTCTAATTTTTGTTTTGATATTTTCTGTTGTTTTGCCATTAATTTATTGTATCTTGCTTTTTTAGTGTTGCCATGTATTTGGTTTGGCATTTTTGCTGCTGGTGTTCCTTCTTCTTTTGAATATGTAAAAGCTCCTAGTTTGTCAAATTGGGCAATTTCTACGAATTCTAGTAATTCGTCAAATTGCTCTTTTGTTTCTCCTGGGAAACCAACTATTATACTTGTTCTTAATATTGCTTTTGGCATTTCTTTTCTTATTGTTTTTATTAGTTTTTGAATGTTCTCTTTGCTTGTTTTTCTATTCATTCTTTTTAGTAAATCATTTGATATGTGTTGTATTGGTATATCGAAATATTTTATTATTTTAGGATTATTCTTTACTTCTTGTATTAGTTCTGTTGTTATTCCTTCTGGATATGAGTATAAAAATCTTATCCATTTTATTCCTTTTATTTCACTTATTTTATGTAATATTTCTGCTAGTTTTGTTTTACCATATAAGTCTACACCATATTTTGTTGTATCTTGTGCTATTACTATTATTTCTTCATAACCTTGTTCTGCAAGTATTTGAGCTTCCTTTAGGATGTCTTCCATTGGTCTGCTTATAAATGCTCCTCTAATATATGGAATAGCACAATATGTACAGTTATTGCTACAACCTTCTCCAATCTTTAAGTATGCATATTTTTTACCTGTTGTAACTACTCTTTCTATGAAGCTTTCTGGATCAACCATTGGTATTGGTTTTAGACTATTTGCCTTTCTTGTAAGTTTTGATGGTTTTACTTCTTTTTCTTTTAAAAGTTCTTCAATTTTCTCCCAAAAGCTTGTGTATTCATCTATTCTTATAAATAGGTCAACTTCAGGAAGTAACTTGATTAGGTCATTATAATATCTTTGAACTAAACACCCCATGGCTATAAGGTATTTACATTTTTGTTTTTTGTATTCAGCCATTTCTAAAATTGTATTTATTGCCTCTTCTTTGGCACTTTCGATAAATCCACATGTATTTATTACAATTATTTCTGCCTCGCTTGGATCGTTTACAATTTTGAAATTATTATTTTTGAATTCTCCTATTGCTACTTCTGTGTCTATTAAGTTCTTACTGCAACCTAGTGAGATGAATCCTACATTCATTTATAATTCAATTCCTTTCTAATTTAGTCTTTGTGACTACAAATATGTTTACGAGTCATTTCCATAAGATTTAGTTTTGTAAATCCTTCAACTTGTGTTTTGGCTCTATCTTCTTTTAGTATTTCTTCTAATGTTTCTTTTATTTTTTCTTTGTCCCCTTTTCTGAACATGTCTATATAGTCTATTATTATTATTCCGCCAATGTCTCTTAATCTTATTTGTTTTGCTATTTCGTGTGTTGCTTGTTCATTAACTTTGAAAATTATGTCATTTAGGTTTTTGCCTTCTGTATATTTTCCTGTGTTTACATCAATTGCTGTTAAGGCTTCTGTTGGGTCTATTGTAATAAATCCACCACATTTTAGCCATATTTTTCTTTTTTCTATTTTTTCTACTTGACTATTTAGTTCGTATGTATTTTCTAGTTTTTTTGTAGGCATCAATTTAAATTCAACATTTTTTAGTTCTTTATCTTCTGCAATAAAGTTTTTCACATCATCTATTTCTTTTTTGTCGTTTGATATTATTGTTTCAATATCTCTTGAAGGCAAGTCTATTAGCATTTTTTGTAAGATGCTTGGACTTTTATATAATAGTTTTGGTTTTCTCTCTGCAGAGCTTTGGAATTCTTGTTTTATTTTGTTCCATTGTTGTTTTACTCTGTTTATATCGTCTATTATTTCTTGTTCTTTTCCTATGGCTGAAGTTCTTATTACTGCTCCATTTCCAGTTCCTAAATTGTCTTTTACTATTTTTAAAAGTCTTTCTTGTTCTTGTTTGTTTATTATTTTTTGTGATATTGTTATTATATCTGTATTAGGCATGAATACTATGTATTTGCTTGGAATTGTTATATGAGTACTTATTCTTGCTCCTTTTAGTTCGTTACTGTCTTTTCTTACTTGTACTAGTATTCTTTGATTTGGTTTTATTATTTTTCTAATATCTATTTTTTCTTGCTCTGCTATTTTTTCTTTGTTTTCTGTTTTTTTCTCATCTAATTGAGGTATTATGTCTTTAGCCTGTATATAGCTATTTTTTTCGGTACCAATATCGACAAATGCAGCATTCATTCCTACTAATATGTCTTTTACAATACCTACAAAAATGTTTCCTTCATTTCTATTTTCAATATTTTTGCTATTATAATATTCTATAAGTTTACCATCATCTGTTAGTAAAATTTGTTTCTCATCTTCTTTTTTATTTATAAATAATTCTAGCATCCTTTTTCCTCTTTCTTTTATTTTGAGTTGAATTTATTCATTGCTTTATCTAAGCCTTCTTTTATTATCGTTTTTACTGCTTCTCCTGCTTTTTCAATTCCAGGCTCTAAGAGTTCTTTTTCTTCTTTTTTTATTTTTGATATGACATATTCTATCATTTCTTTTTTGTTTTCCGGACTTCCTATTCCTACACGAATCCTTGGTATCTTTTCTGTTCCCATCATTTGAATTACTGACTGCATCCCTTTGTGTGAACCGCCACTTCCAAGTTTTCTGATTTTTATTTGGCCTTTTTCAATGTCTATATCATCAAATATTACTACTACATTTTCTGGCTCAATTTTAAAGAAATCTACAAATTTTCTTACAGCATGTCCACTTAGGTTCATATATGTTTGTGGCTTTAATAGTATTACTTTTTCTCCTTCTATTTCGCCTTTTCCATATAATCCTTCAAATTTTGTTTTGGCAACTTCTATATTGTAGTTTTTTGATATTTTATTAATTACATCAAATCCCATGTTATGCCTTGTGTTTGCATATTCTTCTTCTGGGTTTCCTAAACCTACTATTAGATACATATTTTTTCTTCCTTTTCTTTTTATACTTTTCTATTTTACATTGTTTTAAGGATTTTTTCAAGTATATATGCACAAAAAAACACTTTTTGCAAAGTGTTTTTTATTTTATTCGATATTATTGTTTATTATTATAAACTTTTCTATCTTATTCTGCTGATTCTTCTGTTTCTGGAGCTTCATAAGCTTCTAAGATAGCTTTTTGAATTTTCTCTCTTGTCTCAGCATTGATTGGATGAGCTATATCCTTGAATTCTCCGTTTGGAGTTTTTCTGCTTGGCATAGCTATAAATAATCCATTTTGGCTTTCGATAACTTTGATATCGTGTACTGCGAATTCGTTATCGAATGTTACAGAAGCAACAGCTTTCATTCTGTTTTCTGAATTTACTTTTCTTAAACGTACGTCTGTGATTTGCATTTTGGTGCACTCCTTCCTTATGTTTTATAATATTTTGTACATATTTTTTTAATCTTATGTACAATTATTATATTCTTCATTTTTTTACATTTTCCTTCTTTTTTTTGTGATTTTTTTGATTATTTTTTTGATTAAAATTCAATATAGAAAAATACAAAAAATGCTTGAATTTTTAACTAGAAAAATGTATAATCTATGAAGTTTCTAAATATATTAGTAAATAGAAAGGGATGTTTATAAAAATGCCAAATATTGATAATATAAAAAAATATAATAAAATACATATGATTGGAATTGGTGGAGTAAGCATGAGTGGGATTGCTGCTATTTTAAAGAACTTCGGATTCCAAATTACAGGTTCTGATATGGCTGATTCAGATGCAATTACTGAACTTAAACAAAAAGGAATTAAGGTTACAATTGGTCATAATTTAGAAGATGTTGCAAATGCTGATGCAGTAGTTTATACTGCTGCTGTTAAACAAGATGACCCAGAATTATTAGAAGCTAAAAGATTGAATATTGAAACAATTGAAAGAGCAGATTTTCTTGGTGCTTTAACAAGATGTTATAAAGATACTATTTGTATTTCTGGTACACATGGTAAAACTACTACTACTTCTATGATTTCTTTATGTTTTGTAGAAGCATTAAAAGATCCAAGTATTCAAGTTGGTGCATTTTTAAAAGCTTTGAATGGTAATTATAAAGTTGGAAATAGTGAACATTTTATTATCGAAGCATGCGAATATGTAGAAAGCTTTTTAAAATTTAGTCCAAAAGCTGAAATTATTCTTAATATTGATAATGACCATCTTGATTATTTTAAAAATTTAGAAAATATTAAGAAAGCTTTTGTTAAATATGTTCACCTTTTACCAGATGATGGAATTTTAGTTTTAAATGGTGATGATAGAAATTGCTTAGATTTAGTAAATGAAACAAAAGCAAAATCTATCACATATGGTATTACTAATAAAAACACAGATTTCTTTGCTGTTAATATTGTTTTTGATAATGATGGTTTTGCAGAATTTGATGTTTATAATAAAGATAGTTTTTATGATAGAATTAAGCTTCATGTTCCTGGAATGCATAATGTTTTAAATGCATTAGCTTGTATTTCTTTATGTGATGCTTATGGAATTGGTAAAGAGCCTATTAAAAATGCTTTATTAAAATTTACAGGTGCTGATAGAAGATTTGAATTTAAAGGTAAGGTAAATGGTGCAAGTGTTTATGATGATTATGGTCATCACCCTACTGAAATCATTGCTACTGCGAAGTCTTTAATGAATAAGAAGTACACTAAATCATGGGTTGTTTTCCAACCTCACACATATAGTAGAACTAAAAATTTATTGGATGATTTTGCTAAGGCTTTATTAAATTTTGATAATATTATTCTTTTAGATATTTATGCTGCTAGAGAAAAAAATACTTATGGCATTTCTTCTAAAGATTTGGCTGATAGAATCATTTCTCTTGGAAAAGATGCTAAGTATATTCCAGATTTTGACGAATGTGTAAATTATTTAAGGGATAACGTAAAAGAAGGCGATATTGTTATGACTTTAGGTGCTGGTACTGTTACTAAAATTGGGCCAATGCTAGTAAATTAGAGGTTTTAAAAAGAAGTTGCAAAGCAACTTCTTTTTAGTTTATGTTTATTTTTTTATCTATAATATATTCTGGTCTTTGTTTTGTTTCATCATATATTCTTGCTATATATTCTGATATTATCCATATTGAAAGTAATTGTATTCCTCCCAAAAACGTTATTGTAACCATTATTGATGTCCATCCTGGTGCTAATTGATTTAAGTTGAATGCGTATGATATTAAAGAATAGATTAATATTCCAATCGAAATTATTATTGCAAGAACGCCAATTCCTCCAACTATTTTTAGTGGTTTTGTTGAAAAACTTATTATTCCATCAGATGCTAGTTTCATCATTTTCCTAAATGGATATTTTGTTTTTCCTGCCTTTCTTTCTTGTCTTTCATATTCAAATGCATACTGTTTAAAACCTACCCAGCTAAATAATCCTCTTAAAAATTTGTTATGTTCTGGCATTTGGTTTATAACATCTATTACTTTTCTATCTACTAATCTAAAATCGCCTGTATCTTTTGGTATTTCTACATCTGAAAGTGCATTTAGTGTTTTATAAAACATTTTTGCACTTAATATTTTGAATGCAGATTCTCCTTTTCTTTTTTTCCTTTTACCATATATTACTTCGTTTCCCTGTTCCCATAATTCTATCATTTGAGGAATTAGTTCTGGTGGGTCTTGAAGATCCGCATCTATTATTACTACTGCATCTCCAGTTACATATTTTATTCCGGCTGTTACTGCTGCTTGGTGGCCAAAGTTTCTTGAAAATGATATTATTTTTAGTCTTTTTTCTATTTTTGATATTTCTTCTAATATTTCTAGTGTTTTGTCTTTACTTCCGTCATTTACAAATATCACTTCAAATTCATAATTTGTTGTGTTTTGAATAAGAATGGCTAATCTTTGTATTAAATTCTTTAGAACCGCTTCTTCATTGTATACAGGAATTACTATGCTTATTTTTTTCATCAAAATCCCCCCTTGGCAAACAAATTAATACCGTTTCTTCTTCTTTTTCTAGAAATGTTTTCCTCTTGTATTTGGTTTACTTCTCATACGTTTTATTTCGTCTAAATTTAACACTTTTGTAGCTTGTGAATCATCATTAAACTCATTTGTTTCCATTGATTGTTTATATGGTTCATCAAAATTATTTTGTTCAATATCTTCATATTTTTCTTGTCTTTTATTTTTCTTTTCTGGCTTATAGTCATCTATTATAATAAATACTATTAATAATATTGTAACTATTGCAAGTGATATTCCAACTATGTACCAACCTGTTTCTGTATGTGGTTCACTATATCTTGTAATGTCTGATTGTTCTTTCTTTCCGGTTGTTTCAGTCGTTTCATTGTTTTGAATTTCTTCTGTTGTTTCTTCCTCTACAGGATTTTTTGATGGATCTCCTAATCTTCTAACATTTATATAATAGTTTTTTGTTGTTTTTCCATCTGAAGCTGTGACTGTTATTGTTACTTTGTTTTCTCCAATTTTTAGTTTTTTATCTCCTGTAACCTTGTATGTTGCTTTGCTATCCTGTGTTTTAGCATATACTTCTACTTCTGTTACGTCTTCTGGTATTGTTACTTCATAGCTTGTTTCGTCTGGTTTGAATCCTGTAAAATCATATTTTTTTGTTCCAAGATTTGATAAATTTGCATTTGATGTTCCTGCTACACTTGTGCTCGTTATATTTGTCGAAGTATTGCTTGTATTTGTATTGCTTGTTGTATTATTTACTGCATGTACTGATGTTGGTACTGCGAACATTGCAGCTATTATGATTATTGATATTGTTTTTAGTATTTGTTTTTTCATTTTATTTTGTTCTCCTAATGGTATAATTTAAACATTGAAAGTATATCATTTATGGGTATTTTCGTCAATAATAAAAAGATATTTTACAAAATTGTAATATTTTTGTAAAATATCTTTTAAATTAATTATCTTAATCCTTTAGATTTTACAGAACTTAAAACATTTCCCATAAATTTATATATTTCAGTTCCACATCCACTATTTGTTGTAAATTCAAATTCAACTGTTTCAAATTGTCCATTTCCAACTCTTCCATATTCTCTTACAAATCCATTTTGTGTTAATCTTGATGATTCTCTAACCGGATACCAATCTGTCCAACCATTATTATCTGTGCTTTTTACCATTCTGTCTTCATCATTACTTAACCATTTATTTGCAGCATCACTTCCAGGATACATATTGTCAGAAATTGTAACATCAAATTTAATTGTAACCGGAACTTTTTCTGCTTTATCTTCTGATAATCCCCAATCTATAGTGTTATTTCTATTTAGCATCCATCCTTCATAGTATTGAGTTTTGTATCTTTCATAACTATAATTTTTTCCCATTGCAAATGTATATGGCATTTTTATATTCCATATGCCACTACCCTCGCCATAAGAGAATTGAGTCCATTTTTCGGGATTTGTTAATTTATCTTTTATTTCATCAGATAAGTTATTAATATCTTCATTATTTGCTATATTTGTTGTTGAAGAATTATCTTTCTCATTTATTCCATATCCTGAATTCTTTACAAAATTATAATCTGTAGTAAATACATAATTCTTGCAATCTTCACACCATAATGTATATGCTCCACCTTCTAATATAAACCATTTTCCAAAATTATGAGGCACTCTACGTTCTTCTCCACATACTATACATTTTTCTATATGAGTTCCATCAAGTGATGTATGTCCATATTGATCTGCTCTTGACCCTGAATTTTCTACTACGCTATAATAATGTTTATCATGATTATTGTCTAATTCATCAATATTGTCGTCTTCTTTTGCATCAGTGTCAACTTTATTATTGACTTCAGTTCCACTTTCCAAGCTTACAATTTCATATTTTGAAAATTTGTTGTCTTCTTTTCTTTTTAATTTTATTGTTGTTTCATATTGTGGTAAGTCTTCCAAATTTTCATCGTTTGCACCTACTAATGTATATACATATTTTATTGTATATATGTCATTTTCATAGCTTGCATCTTCGATTTTTAGGCATTTTCCATGTTTATAATCCGCCATATCTGTTGTTGAAAAATATTGTTCTTCTTCGTTTTCAATAGAATCCATCCAACTAACATTGCTCATTAATTGATAATTAGAAATTCCTTTTAAAACTTCAACTTCTTGTCCTTTTGAAGTTTTAATTGTCTCAAATTTAGCTTTATCTCCATATATTTCCTTTATTATTTGATTTTCTATTTCCATTCTAGTATTATTATTTAATGCTTCCCTATAATCCTCATATGAAACAATCCCATATCCTTCATATTCTCCACCTACGTCTATTAGGGTTTCTGCCATTGATAGTAAAACGTCACTTTCATTAGTTCCATTATTCAATTCTGAGAATAAGCTTAAATATTTTTTCAATTCGATTTGTGATATTTTTTCAAAGTCTTTTTCGCCTCTTACTGTTATTTCTCTTGTTTCTAAGTTTATTTCTAGTGTTCTTAATTCTTTATCTTTTGAATCGCTGATTTTTAATACTATTGTATCACTTTCTTTTACTTCATAAGATAATTCAATTATATCGTCATAATAAATATATTCTGTCTCTTCTGGTTTTTGACCTGTTGTATTTATTTTTGTAGTTGTTGATTTTCCATCATTACTATTTGTTATTGTTTCATATTTTAATGGTAATGGTTCTGCATCTTGTGATTTTACTGATAGAAATATTTTTGTTTTTCCATCTTTTATTTCTAATCTGTTTGCTTGGATTTTTAGTCCTTCTGCTAAGTCTATTGATTTATATGACAATGTTATGTCTTTGTCTGAGAATATTTCTTGATTTCCAGCAGGGTTTCCTGTTGTTATTAAATTTTTAATCATAAAGAATACGTTTCCATATCCATTTGTTGATGCATATACTTGTAATCCTAAGAATAGTACTACTATTGTACTTAGTGTAATTACAGCTACTTTTGCCTTTTTCTTTTTTGTTTCTGTGCCTGTTTCTTGTTTTTTTGGTTTTTGAACTGATGGTTCTGGTTTTTTATTAAAATTTTCTTCCATAATTTTCTCCTCCTATTTTTAGCTATAAAATTAATAAATTTATTATTTTTTAACTTTTACATTTATTAGACTGCGTCGAAAATCATTTGGTTCATTTTTTATTAAAAAAATATAATTTTTTCAATTATATTTTATATTGTTGCATAATTACAATATGAGTTTAATTCCTTAAGATTTTTCTATATTATATTTTTACCAACCTGTACCCGAAAAAACTATTTCTCCATTTCTTACACATATATAAGCAGTTTTGTTTTTAATCCATTCTCCTGAAATTTCGCCATTTCCTGAAATCCATCCAGTATTATTAATATCCTTTGGTTTTACAGAATAAGTAACTTCCGCTAAAGTATCTGTATTTTTAAAGTATTCTGTGTAATCATTTTCTACAATTTCTTTTTTATCTTTATCTGATAGAATTGTAACATCTTCAACCATATAATCTAATAATTTTTCTATATTATTTTGATTATCTTTTTTTAATTTATTAGAAAATAGTATTTTTACATCATCTTTCATTACTTCTTCTGCATAATTGTCTGGTTCTAGTTGGGAATTTTCTGTATTTCCTTCATCATATAATCCAACCCATCTTGTAAATCTTGTACTTCCTGTATAACTATCATATGTTCCTAGTATTCCACCTTCTGAATCTTTAGATACCATTACTGCTACATCAAAACTTTTGTCTTTATTATTATTATCTATATAATATATTGTGCATTTGTATAATGCTGATTGTTTATCTTTTCCTAAATGAGTAAATTCTGATTTAACATCTTTTATTTTCTTTATATTGTAACTGTTATTCCACATATCTGTATATGTATAGTATCCATCATTTTGAGTAGTTTTTAATATTTCTTCTCCTGTTTTTATAATCGCTGCTTTACCATTTTGTGGATTTGTTAAGTCGTTATCATATTGTATATTTGTATTTTTTTCAAAGAAATCTAAATCTTTATCATTATTATTGTTTGTTTTAGAAGTATTATCTTCCTCTTTTATTTCTTCTTTGAATACTTAATCTTCTCCTGTTGCAGTTTTAGTTGTTGTCCAATCTCTTATCATAAAGAATACGTTTCCATATCCATTTGTTGCAGCATATATTTGCATTCCTAGTAATAATACAATAACTGTACTTAGTGTTATTACCACTATTTTGGCCTTGTTTCTCTTTGTTTTTAAACTTGGTTCTTGTTTTTTTGGTTCTTGCATTGGTGGTTGTTGGTTATTATTAAGATTTTCTTCCATAATTTTTACCCCCCATTTATTAAAAAATTTCTTCTTTTTCTATTTTTATTTTTATAAAACCTTGATCTTTTGCTGTGAATTCAATTGTATTTGTGTATATTGTTGTTTCTTCTACTTTGTCTTTTTCAAATTCTTCATCTGTTGGCATCATGTATAAGTATTTTGCTACGTATTTACCATTGCTATAGAAAATATCGTATGTATCTAGTATTATTATTTGTTTGTCTTTCAATTCTTTTGATGTGTATAGTTTTTCTGTTTCTTGTTTTAAGAATTTGTTTAATTCTATTTGAGATATTTTCTTTACTACTTGATTTTCTGTTCTTGCTTCTATTGTCTTTTTAGCTAAATCCATTGTTATAGTTTTTAATAATATTTTGTTTTTGTTATATACTTCAATTTTTATTATGTTTGTTGTATCTTTGTAATTTTTTAAATTTAATACCTCTGTATATATTTTTTCATTTTCCTTTTTTGAACTTTCTTGATTATACATTTCTTGGTTTTCATCATTGTATATTTTGTAATTCAATGGTGAATCAGTATTGTCTTTTAGTTCTTTAACTAATAGATATAGTTTTGCTTTGTTGTCCTTTATTTGCAATTCGTTTATTTGAAGTTCTATTTCATCTGTTATTTGAATTGGCTTGTACGAAACCACTATATCTCTATCTGAGAATATTTCTTCACCTCCCTTTTCTTCTTTTGTAACTAAATCTTTTATTAGAAAAAATATGTTGTCATATCCTTGGGTTCTTGCATATACGTTTGATGCAACAACTACTAGCACTAAACTTGCTGCAACTGTCATAAGTTTTTTAAATTTCATAAAGTAACTTGGCCTGTTATATTCTTTATGCTCTTTATATTGTTGATATTGCTGTGTTTGTGGTTCTTGTTGATATACTTCATCTTTTTGAACTTTTTCTATAAAGTTATCAAATGTTTTATTTGCTTTATTTGAAATTGTTTTATCTTTTGTGATGAATTGCTTAATTCTGATATCTTCATTATCCATTGAATTCACCTTCTTCCTTTTTTATTATTTTTCCTATTTGTTCTCTTGCTCGTGCTAACCTTGATTTTACTGTACCTTGTGGAATCCCTAAAATATTTGATATTTCTGTAACTGATAATTCATCATAATAATATAGAACTACTATATCTTTTAAATCTTTATCAATTTGTTTTAGTACCCACTCCAGACTATTTTCTATTTCATAATTATCTTCTGTTCCCGTGGTATTTTCAGTTATTGAATCATCTATATATGCTATTTTTTTGTTTTTATTTATGATGTCATAGCATTTGTTTATTAGAATTCTAATTACCCATGTTGAAAAATAGGCTTTTTCTTTTAAATTTTCATAATTCTTATAAGCACTGTATAAAGTATCTTGTATTGCATCATTGGCATCATCTTCATTTTTCAAGATTGCAATCGCTGTTTTATACATTTTTAGCCTGTTTTGATTTATATTGCTTATAAATTCTTCCTTATCTTCTTCTCTCATTTTTCTCTCTTCTCCATTATTAGACTTTTGTTTTGTTCTTTTGGTTCATTTTTCCCCATTATAATTTATATTTTATTATAACTACATTTTTTTGTAAACATTTTTTACGCAAAAAAAATGTTACAAAATTATTGTAACATTTTTTCCAAATTATTTTAACCATTCTGGATTTGCAAGATACCAATCAATTGTCTTGATTATTCCATCTTCAAATTTTGTTTCTGGATACCATCCTAATTCATTTTTTATCTTAGTAGGATCTATTGCATATCTGTAATCATGTCCTTTTCTGTCTTCTACGTGTTCAATTAGGTCTTCTGATTTTCCTAAATGCTTTAATATTAATTTAACTATTTCTATATTTCTTTTTTCGTTGTGTCCACCTATGTTGTATCTTTCTCCTGAAACTCCATTATGGAATACCATATCTATTGCTTTGCAGTGGTCTTCTACATATAACCAATCTCTTATGTTTAGACCTTCTCCATATACTGGAAGTTTTTGGTCATTTAATGCTAGTTTGATCATGTGTGGTATTAGTTTTTCATTGTGTTGATATGGTCCATAGTTGTTTGAACAGTTTGTAACATTTATGTTCATTTTATATGTTTCTTTGTATGCTAGTGCAATTAGGTCTGAACTTGCTTTTGATGATGAATATGGACTACTTGGTTTGATTGGAGATTTTTCTGTGAAGTATCCTTCTTCTCCTAATGATCCATATACTTCGTCTGTTGAAATGTGTACGAATTTGTTTGGACTTCCTTCTCCCCATTTTTGTTTTGCTGTTTCTAGCAATGTGTGTGTTCCTATTACGTTTGTTTGTGTGAATACAAATGGTGTTTTGATACTATTGTCAACATGTGATTCTGCTGCAAAGTGTATTACTCCATTTATATCGTATTTGTCAAATATTTCTTTCATTTTTTCGAAATCGCATATGTCTGCTTGTTCGAATTTTATTTTGTCTATTACTTTGTTTAGGTTGTTCATGTTTCCAGCATATGTTAGTTTGTCTACTACTACTATGTTGTAGTCTGGATGTTTGTTTACAAAGTATTCTGCAAAGTTTGCTCCTATGAATCCTGCTGCTCCTGTTACCATTATATTTTTGCTCATTTAAATTTCCTTCTTTCTTTTTTATTTAACCGCCCCAGAAATTAGAAATATATATTTTTCCGTTATCCCCATTCTAAATTTTCTTACGAAAGCATAGCTTTCGAGAAAATTTGAACGGTCCCCACAATTTCACTGCAAAATATATATTTCTAATTTCTGAAGCTTCTCTATAAATTTGTAATTCTTAAAAAAATATTATTATTTTAAATTTTTGAATAAATCAGTCTCTTTTAATTCGCTAAGTGAAGGCCATAATGCGTCTTTTTCTGATGTTAATAAATCTTCTGGTTTTAGGTCTCCCATTGGCCATTCTATTGCTACTTCTGGATCGTTCCATTTTAGTCCGCCTTCTGCAGAATGGTTATATAAATCGTCACATTTGTATGTGAATTCTGCTTCGTCTGATAATACTAAGAATCCATGTGCAAATCCTTTTGGTATCATAAACATTTTCTTGTTTTCTTCTGAAAGTATTACACCTTCCCATTTTCCATATGTTTTGCTTCCTGGTCTTAAGTCTACCGCTACATCAAATACTTCACCTTTTATAACTCTAACTAGTTTTGCTTGTGTGTTTTCTTTTTGGAAATGTAGTCCTCTTAATACTCCTTTTTTAGATTTTGATTGATTGTCTTGTACAAAGTCATAGTTTAATCCAATTTCTTCAAATTCTGCTTTGCTGTATGTTTCCATGAAGTATCCTCTGTTGTCTCCAAATACTGTTGGTTCTATTATGCATACTCCATCTATTGATGTATCTATTCTTTTAAATTTTCCCATTTTTCTTCTTCCCTTCGTTTTTTACTCTTCTCCAAATGCATTTGTTGCTAAATCTTTTAGGTATCTACCATAGTCTGTTTTCATGTATTTTTTAGAAAGTTCTAATAATTCATCTGAAGTAATCCATCCATTTTTATATGCGATTTCTTCTGGGCAGCATACTTGCATTCCTTGTCTTTTTTCTATTGTTTGAACAAAGCTTGCTGTTTCTATTAATGCATCGTGTGTTCCTGTGTCAAACCATGTCATTCCTCTTCCAAGTTTTTCTACTGTTAGTTTACCTTTTTTCATGTATTCATCATTTACTGATGTTATTTCTAACTCTCCTCTTGCTGATGGTTTTATTGTTTTTGCTATTTCTATTACGTCATTTGTATAGAAATATAATCCTGGTACTGCATAGTTTGATTTTGGTTCTGCTGGTTTTTCTTCTATTGAGATTGCTTTTCCAGATTTATCTATTTCAACAACTCCATAAGCTCTTGGATCTTTTACATAGTAACCAAATATTGTTGATTCGTTTTCTCTTTCATTTGCTCTTCTTAATATTTCTGGTAAGTGTGAACCATAGAACATGTTGTCTCCTAATATCATTACAACATTGTCGTCACCAATAAATTCTTCACCTATTATAAATGCTTCTGCAAGTCCATTTGGTTTTTCTTGAATTTTGTATTCAAAACTCATTCCCCATTGTGAACCATCACCAAGTAATTCTTGGAACACTGTTATATCTCTTGGTGTTGAGATTATTAATACTTCTTTTACTCCTGCTTCCATTAATACTGATAATGGATAGTATATCATTGGTTTGTCATATACTGGCATTATTTGTTTTGATATTGCTATTGTTAGTGGGTATAGTCTTGTTCCGCTTCCACCTGCTAATATTATTCCTTTTCTATTTTTCATTTTTTACTCCTCCTATTATCCTTCTTCATTTAATTCTTTTTTTGCTTCTTCTAAATATCTTTTTAATCCGTCTTTCCATTCTGGAACATTGATTCCGGCTTCTTTTAATTTGTTTTTTGACATTTGTGAATTAAATGGTCTTTTTGCTTGAGTAATTTTCATCATTTCTATATATTCATCTGTTGTAACAGGATTTACTTTGCATTCTATTCCTTGTTCTGCAAGTATTTCTTTTGTAAAGTCATACCATGTTGTGTATCCTTCGTTTGTTGCATTGTATATTCCATAAGGTATTTTTTTAGATACTGCTTGGTATACTATTTCTGATAAGTCTTTTGCATATGTTGGGCTTCCGTGTTGGTCTGCTACTACGTTTATTTCGTCTCTTGTTGAACCTAATTTTGTCATTGTTTTTACAAAATTGTTTCCTCCAATTCCGTATAACCATGCTGTTCTAAATATGTAGTATTCGTCCATATTTTTTTCTATTCCTTGTTCTCCATGTAGTTTTGTTATTCCATATGCTGTTACTGGTTTTTTTTCATCATCTTCTTTATAGTCTTTATCTAAATCTAGATTTCCACCAAATACATAGTCTGTTGAGATATGTACTAATTTTGCTCCTGCTTCTTTAGCTGCTATTGCTAAGTTTGTTGGTCCATCTCCATTTATTTTTTCAGCTAGTTCTTGGCATTCTTCTGCTTTATCTACTGCTGTGAATGCAGCACAGTTTATTATTAGTTCTGGCTGTTTTTCTTTGATAAAGTTTATTACTCCTTCTTTGTTTGTTATGTCTAATTCTGCTACGTCTGTAAGAATTAGCTCGTTTCCTTCTGCAAATTTTTCTCTTATTTCTTTTGCAAGCATTCCATTTGCTCCGGTTATTAGTATTTTCATATTTCTTACCTCCATTTTTTAAGTTTTTCAACTTACGTGCCTATCATATCACTAAACTAAAAAAAGTACAAGGGTTTCTTGTACTTTTTTGTGTCATTTTAGTGTTTTCTTCTTTTTCTTTTTTTATTATTTTTTCTAGATAACAATACTAATGCAGCTAAAACAAATGCAGCAACTCCTAGTATTATATACATCATAGAATTTGAAGTTTTATCTTCAATTTTTTCTTCTTGTTTATTTTCAGTGTCTGTTGTTATAGCACCAATTGTTTCAGTTTCTACCTCATTTTCTATTTTTTTGTCTTGAGCTTCTTTTAGCTTGATAATATATGTTCTAACTGTTCCATTTTCAGCAGTAACATCAACTCTATATTCATTTTTATTTTCTTCCACTTTTACAGTATCAATGCCAGTTATTGTTGCTTTTTCGTTACTGGCTATAGCTTTAATATTAATTTCTTTTTTGTTAATTTCTTCTTTTATTGTATATTCTAAAGTTTGTTTATCGAAATCTGGTGTCAATGTATATCCCTCAACTTGTAAACTTGTTAAGAAATTATCTGATGACTTTACCTCTGTAATATTATGCTCTTTTTCTTGTTCTTTTATTTGTTCTTGAGCTTGTTGATCTGATTGTTCATCTGTAAGATCTGCCCAACCAGCAAATACCAAGTTTGCATTTAAAACAAACACTAATGCAATAATAATTAAACTTAAAATTCTTTTTTTCATTTTATCCTCTTTTCATTATCTACTTAAATATTTTGATGGCATAAATGCTTGTCTTCCGTCTGGAAGAAGTATTCTTACCCAATTATAACCGTCTATGTTATTGTAAGTTCCCTCATTTATTACTGTTAACCATGTTCCATCTGCTAAAGCAGTAATTCTATCTGTTTTTGTACTTGGTCCAACTCTGATATAACATCCGCTTCCATCAGCTGTTTTTACGTAAGCTGCATAACTACAATTTGTAACATCTGCTACTTGCTGTAAATATGTTCCAGACATATAACCGATTGTTCCGTCATTTAGCATAACTTTTTGCCAATTAGAATTTACTCCTCTTTGAAGAGATAGTACTATTTCACCATTAGGTACCAATTTTATAACACTAGAATTGGTAGAAGCCTCACTTCTTAGATTTAACCCACCATCGGCTGTTACTTTAAAATTCATTGCCGAAGTTTCTATATTGTTAGATGGCATTGCATAGTTTGAGCTATTCATATTTTCATAAACTGGTATAACAAATGTAAATGATGAATTTACTTTTCCTGTATTTGCATACATGCTTCTTAATGTTTTGGCTTCACTATATGCTGCCATTAGGTTTTGCATGTATTGATGTGAGTATAATGACGAACCATTTGTAGTATCTATATCAAACTTATTTTGATATAAAGTATTTTGATAGTTCTCTAACCAGTTCTTTTTACAGAACCCTATTCCGCCTTCAATTGCTTTTTGCATTGAGTCCCAACCATACGATTTAGCTGTTGCTAATGCATTTGAATATATAGCATCATATCCATTTCCAGATGCGCCAATATTGAATGGGTTAAAATACGTTTTTCCGTCTCCTCCATCCATTCCAGTCCCTATTGTAGTCCCTTTTGAACCTTGTTCTTGTATTAGCCTTGCTATTATGTAATATGGATTTACATTGGTGTTTTTACATGCATTATTTATGTCGTTTGAATAATTCTGCAAAAATGTTCCACTTACTTTACTTTGAATTCCATCTAGTGAAACAGAATCTGAAGAATATTCATTTAAATCCAAAAATTGGAATACATTATTGTCATCTAGAAAGTTTCTAGGATCCATATAATATGCAACTGCTTTTTCAGATGCACAATACCATCCACTATCATATAATTTAGTTCCACATACACTGCATACCCACTCACCGCCATAGTTTGTAGGCACTAGATTTCTAGAGTGCAATGAACATTCTCCTCTAATTACCTCATCGAATGTTAAACCTGTATATAGTATTTCAAAATTCCAGTTTGGATGAACATTCATTAGTTGTTGTATTTTTTCTTTGTATCCTGGATATTTTGATGTATCTATATTTATTTCGCCCTTTACTTTTAAACTTATTTTTACATTTACTATATTTCCATATATATCTTGAATTGGCGTTGTATAGTTTTGGTCAGAATCAAACGTTTTAGTATATTTTAATTTGTTATCACTCAAGGTCCATGATGGTTTTGTATGTGCTAACTCTTGATTTGATGTCATTGTAACAGTAACTGTTCCGTTAGAGTTTTTGCTGTAACTAACCTCAATTTTAGGCGGAATTTGAGTAATACTAATTTCAACATTTACCATATTCCCATATACATCTTGTACAGGTGTTGTATATTTTTGGTTTTTATCAAAGTTTTTTGAATATGTGTATTTGTCACCACTTAGATTCCATGTTGGTTTTGTATGCTCTAATTGAGAATTAGATTTTAATATTACAGTGACCATATCACTATTTGTATTATATTTATAATCAACCTTTATTTGTGGTGTTAGTTTAGTAACTTCAATCCTAACATCCTCAGTTGTGCCATAAATATCTTGCACTGGCGTTGTATATATTTGGTTCGCATCAATTACTTTTGTATATTTCAATGCATCGCTACTTAATTTCCATGTTGATTTTGTATCCTTTAACTTAATATTTGATTGTATTGTTACTGTTGCAGTATTATTATTATACACACAATCAACTGTAAGATTCAATTTGGGCTTAGTAACTTCAATTTTAACATAAATTACTTCTCCATTAATCGTTTCAACTGGTGTTGTATATGGAGTGGTTTTTGAATCTAGTGTTTTGGTGTATGTTAACTTATCTTCACTTAAATTCCATGTTGATTTTGTATCTTTTAATTTTGTATTTGATTTTATTATTCCTTTTATTGTGCCATTATCATTAAATTGGGGTTCAAATGATATTTTTGTTTTTTCAATATTGTTAATATTAATTTCAGCATTTACAACATTTCCATAAATATCTTGCACTGGTGTTGTGTATGTTTGGTTTTGAGAAAATACTTTAGAATACGTATATTTATCCGAACTTAGTTCCCATGTTGATTTGGTATTAGCAAGCGGATTATTAGAATGAATTATCGCTGTAACCATATTATTATCTATTTTGTATTCCATAGTTATAATAAGATTGTTTTTATCATCAGCATATGATTTTAAACTAAAAATAGAAATAAAAAATAATATTATCAGTAGTATATATATTTTTTTATTTTTCATATGTTTGCACCTCTTTCGACATATTTCAACATAATACATCATTTATTCCATTTAATTATACACATAAGTGTGTTATTTTTCAATATTTTTTTAAAAATATCAAAATATTTCCAATAAGCTATTTTATTGGAAATATTTTGATGAATTATTATATTTATTTTTTATTATTTTTTGCTCTTTTCTTTATGAATGCTGGTATTAATGCATTTATTATTTTATATCTTAAACCTGGAAATGGCTTTGTGACAAAATTAAATATGTCCCAACATATAAAATATAGCCTCCATCCTTTTTCCATTCCTTGATTTTCCCATGGTGTTTTATTTAAATAATATAAATAATCCTTTTTATATTTGTGATGATTCCCTATTCTCCATGGTCTTTCTTCTCCAAGGTAATGAATTATTGTTGGATTATTTACTGCGTCTTTATATGTATCTTTTCCAATATACTCCGCTGGTTTCATTAATTTAGCTAAAAATCTATATGGATATTGATAAAAAATATTAAAAAAATTATACTTTGGAGATAGCGTATATATTCTATCAACCAATGCACCATTTATTGCATCTTGATCATTTGCAAATAACTTTCCATTATTTTTTTTATAATAATCTAAAATTATTTTTCCTGCATTTATTTCTTTCCATTTTTTTAGATTCACTAATAATACACCGGCATTATAATAATTTTTATACTCTAGTTCCAAATTTATTCTTCTTTGCTTATCTACAGTAGGTTCAATGCTTGCAGCTAATATATTATCTCCAAGATTTGTATTCCATAATTCGCTTAATGAATTTCTAACTATTGTATCTCCATCTAGGTATATAACTCTTTCCACTTCTTCTGGTAAAAATTTATCCAAAACTAATCTTGCTAAAACTATAGAATTCCATCCTGTTGTGTCAAATTCGAAATCAAAATACTGCTTAATATCTCCCAATTCTTTTATTATTACATCTCTGTTATACTTTTTACCAAATTCAACTAATTTTCTCTTATTATCATCTGTTATTTCTTTTGATATAAGGTAAAATGTTATTTCTTTTTCTTCTTTATTATTTTCACATACAGAACAAATCCCTGCTGCCACTTGAGGTACAAATTTATCATTCAAAGTATACAATATATTCATTATTTTTCTTCCTTTCCATTATATTTTTTATTACTTTTATTAATCGCAACCATTGCAACAATATAGAATACTATAAAGTATACAATCATTGTAATTATATAAGCCCATACTGCTCCATTGAAACCAAAATTTGTGACTAGTATTTGTGATAATATCCATTCAAATATTGATATTAACCCATAAACAACAAATTGCACAAAATTGTATCTCATTGTTATTAAAATAGGTGATAATATTCCAGCCATTGTATAAAATGTTGCAGCAATTAAGATGATAGTTAATGGCATTGTATATTGTGATAAATCTAAACTATATATCAATCCTAAAACTGGAGTTCCCAATAGATATCCTAAACCGGTACATAATATTCCAACAGCAAAAATAATTAAAATAATTTTATAAATTAATCTCTTTATTTTTAAATATTGTCCTGTTTTATGTAATTCAAATATTTTATTTAAGTATGGATGTATTAAGAACTGTGATAATAATCCCATTACAGTTGCTGGCATTATTATTATACCAAATATTGCTTGTATGTCATCTGTTAATACCCCATCTATCGCATATTTTTGAGCATTAACCATATATACGCCTAAAAAGGAAATAACAAATGGGAAAAATCCATTTTTAAAAATACTAATTACATTCTTTTTAGAAACTTTCTCTTCTTTTGTCACAAATGATTTCACTTGCCTCAAATCATAAAAAACAATTGTTAATAAATATACAAAAACAACAGATAAACAAGCAATAATCATATTCTTGGTAACTAAGTCTATTATAATAAACAAAAGAATGCTTACTAATGATTTAATAAATCCTGATTTACCAGCTTTATCCAAAAAATTATTTTTTTGTAATATACCATACATAACTTCACTAAATGCTTCTAATGCTTTATAAATAGTTAGTATTATAAATATAGAAGCTTTATATAAATCATATTGCCTTATTAGTACGAAAGGAATAATTAAAAAAATAGCTATAATACAAGATATTAACCTATTTACTATATAATCCTTATTTGTTATACTTGTATCATTTTCTGTTACCTGATAAATTCTTCCTGCATATATTCCAATCATATACAATATACATGCTGTTGAAAATGCTAAAGTAAAAATCCCCCCATTCTCAACACCATTTATTCTTGTAACTATTATTAAAAAAAACAATGAATTAAATGAACTAAAACCTGTTCCAATTATATTCCAAATAAAATTTTTTCTAAATTGTTTAGTTTGTTCCATTATTTCTCCTTACATTTCATTAGTTTTTACAGCTTTTTTATAAAATTTCATTATAAATTTTGCAATTGGTCCTGGCCAATATCTTTTTAACATTAATAAATCTTCTTCTAATCTAATATTATTTTCAATTAAATTAGACGTCTCTGATTCTTCATGTATTCTATGACACATAAGTTCCTTATGTATATATAAGAAATTTGCTTTATATTTTGCCATTTTATCCCATGTATCCCAGTCCAAATCGCATTTTAGTTCTGTTTTATATGGATTTTCACCTGTTATTTTTTTATTTACTGTAACGCTTGGACAACATATAGGACTTCCTAAAGACAAGGTTCTTCTTTTAATAAATTTAGATTTTTTAAAAAATCTTAAAGGGAAAAGTAATATTTTCTTTATCTTTAAGTTTTTAGTTAATGGTATTTCTTCTCCATTTTTTATTTCTCTATAATCTGTAAAAGCAATTACAAAATCTTTTCCTTTTTCCAAATAATTTACTATTTCCTCTAAATAGTTTGGTTTATAGATATCATCTTGATGTGCAACTGTTACATAATCTGTTTTTACATTACTGATACCAAAATTCCAATCTTGGCCAATTCCTCTCTCTCCGGTATTTATGTATAGTTCAATTTCATATTTTTGTGCTAATCCTTTTATATAATCATTTGGAGTTGAGGTTGACATTATAATATTACTAGTTACAGTTTGATTTTTGAGTGATTTTATACATTCTTCTAGATATTTAGATTCCTTATATGCTGTTACAACAAATGTATGATTTTTGTATTCTTTCATAATTATTATTTTCCTTTTTTATTCTTTTTTATTATTTTTTTCTAATTCTTCTACTCTTTTTTTCAATATTGATATTTCTTGTATTAGTGTTATATTTTTATTTTGTTCCTTTGTAATAAGTTTTGTTAAATCAAAGATCAAATATAAAACAATAAATATAGCAAAACTAAAAATCATATTTATTGGTAATTCGAATCCTAAAAACTTAGAAACATTATCTACAAAATTAGGAACTAATAATGCAATTATCAATATTATTCCAGTTATGCACCAAAATATTAAATAGTTGATTCT
Source organism: Clostridia bacterium (assembly GCA_017613275.1). Taxonomy (GTDB): domain Bacteria; phylum Bacillota; class Clostridia; order TANB77; family CAG-508; genus CAG-269. The sequence goes on from JAGAED010000015.1 coordinate 62,676, forward strand.
CATATTTTTTTTCTTAACAGATTTTAAAATAATAAAAATATACATTAACAAAATAACTATTAAAGCAATTTTTAATGAATTATGCATTATTTCTTCCTCCTTTTTCTTCTAAAACTAATACTATCTATAATTATTGCTAATACAACTTTTACCATATAATCTACAGTTTTTCCAAATCTTATAGATGAAACTCCGCCAGCTCTTTCGTTCATACTTACAGGAACTTCCATTATTCTATTTTTATTTACTAATAGCTGAACAGTTGACTCTGGTTCAGGATATTCTGTTGGATATTCTTTAGCAAACTTTTCTATTACAAGTTTATTTGCTGCTCTAAATCCAGAAGTAGGGTCTGTTATTTTTTTTCCACAAAACAGCCTTATAAAAAACGATATTATATTAGATCCAAGTCTTCTCATAAATGTAGATTGGAACTTGCTTTCAGTTTTATCTAGATATCTAGTTCCTATTACCATATCTGCTTGTCCATCAATTATAGGTTTGCAAATTTTTTCTACATAGTTTACATCATGTTGACCATCACCATCAAATTGTATAGCTATATCATATCCATTTTCATAGGCATATTTATATCCTGTTTGAACCGCTCCACCTATTCCAAGATTTTTTATTAAGTTAACATGGTTCAATTTGTTTTCTCTTAGTATTTTCAATGTATTGTCTGTTGACCCATCATTAATAACAACATATTCGATGTTTTTATTATTATTTTTATTGTATTGATCTATATTAATACATGTATTTAATATATTTTCTTCTTCATTATATGCTGGTATTATTAGCAAAATTTTCATTTTATTTCTCCTTTTATTACTTATTAAAAAACTGATATATTGAATATAATGCTGGTATATTTAACAAAAATAATATTATAGGCAATTTATATTGTATATTTTTTATTTTTATATAGTTTTCTTTTTTACATAAGCACAACAACGCCAAAAATAATATTGGTATAAAATATCTTCCTTGTACTCCCTGAACTACATTAGTTCCAACTCCAGTCCAGGTTATATACATACCTGTAAGAATAAGAAGTGCTATTCCTCCTGAAATTGTTATTCCCCATATTTTTTGCTTAGTATTAAATTCATATCTATTATTTTCAACAAAGCATGATGCAATTAATACTAGTACATATATACCTATAACATATTTAGGAACATATATACATAACCATCCTAATACTCCTCCGACCATTTGATTAATATATGTTGTTCCTGTTGTTTTTAATGTATATGCCATAGTCTTAACATATTCACCTGGATTATTTACTATAAATTTTATCTGTTCTCCACTATTAACATTATTCGTTGTAAAATACTCGTTAAATACAGTATCATAGCTTGATGTAAACAAATAATATCCGACTGCCAAGAATATTGGTAAAATAAGCATTAAACTTAAAGTTATCGTTTTTTGTTTTTTCTCCATTTTCTTTGACCATATCAATATAGTACTTATGAAAATGATTGGAGTATAAACATATTTACATATACTAATTAAACAAGATAAAACAATTAATATTATCGAGTCTCTTCTATTAATTTTTTCTTTTTGAAAATATAAGTTTAACACGAATGCTATGAAAAACATAATCATTGTATTAATAATAGAATCAGCCGATATAGATGTTGCTTGGTGTAAAAACATTGGCATGAATATAATAGCTGTAAAAACATATTTTCCAAATGGTAATATTTTCAAAGCATAATATACTGCAATGCAAAACACAGTAAAATTCATTATTTTAGCTAATATACATCCAACTATTATACTTAAACCAAATATTCTTGCAATTAGAAATCCAATCGAGCTAAACAAATATAATATACATGGATTTGTAGCAGCAGAATTTGGAATTTCCACTCTATCATTATAGTCTGTTTTAGTTGTCAAGCTTTCTCCGAGTTGATTATAAGTTTCTATATTAGGTTTCAACTTTGTTGAAAAATCTTTTGGTATGACAGCTTTTGAATCCTTTCTAGCAACTAATACACCTTCAGAAATTTCATAAGCCCTATAAATATGAGCTTGTTCATCTGGCACTTGTGAAGGTGGCATTAAAAAAACATATAATAATCCTATTGGTATTAAAAAAGTTAAGATAATTTTTTCATATTTCCAAGTTTTAATTGAATTCAATTTTTCCATTACTTTTTTAATACCATTTTTTATTTTAATTTTTAACATTTACTTAAACCTCTAAATAACACTATATTTTTTCTAATATTATAGCATCCTTAACTTCATAAATTGTTTTATATTTTTCATTTTCTTTTTCTATATCTTTATTTGTATCTAATATTATTAAATATTTTTTCTGATTATCATTAATCCATTCTGGAATATTTAATTTTTCTTCTTCTTGAAGCTTTCTTATATCTTCTGTATCTGTAATTTTCCATACAACATCTGCCCATAGCATTTGTAAAGGTTTAGCATTTATTTTTATTTCCTTTTTATTATCTGTTTTATTAAGAATATATTTAATAGCATCTAACTGTGATTTTGTACATATACTATTTTCTTCGTCAATTTTTGATTTGTTAAAAATAAATACATTAGCATATGAATTTATACTATTATAAGGATTAAATAATATATTAATTTGACTTATTTTATAATCATATCCAGTAAATGCAATTGCAATTATTCCTATAATAAAAGCTGTAAATGAATATGCATATATTGCATTTTTATGTTTAACCATAATAATTAATGCCTTAATATTCATATAGATAACTATAGTCCATAATAAGAAATACATTTTAAAATAATAATAAGATGAAGCTTCTGATTTAAGTCCTTTTTTTAATAAGAATATAGTAAAAGCACTTGATATTATCATTAAAATAGTTGAAAAACTATTTTTCTTATTTTTCAAATTATATATCACATAGAAAATAGCAAGTGGTGCAAACAATACAAAATTAGAATATAAATCTCTATAAATATATCCCTCAGAAGTTATTGCACTTAATGCAGTTCCCTCATTTCTTAATAGACCTGGTAATACAAAATAGCAAAATCCCATTATTGTTGGTAAAATCAAAATTACTAAAACTTTTATGATGTTCTCTTTATTAAATAATGCAGATATCTTTTTCTCTTTTCTGTTTTTTATCATATCAATTAACATATATATTCCTAATGAAGAATATATAACAGGAACGAAAAAGAAATATGCAAAGAATATTCCAAATACGATAAGAAACATTTCTATACATAAAGGAACAAATTTCAATTCTTTATCTTTTATTCTAAAGGCCATTACAATAAGTGTAGTCATATATAATATTCCTACTGTTAAATATGAATACCCAAACAAGACACTATTTAATGGATATCCAAATAAAAATATAATAGATAATATCATAACAACAATAGATATTTTTATACTATTTATTTTTGTAATTATTCCTAAATAGAATACTGCTCCAATTAAATACAATATTATTAGATCAAAAATAATAAATAAACTATAAAAATCATTTTCCGAAACCATAAAATCAAATGTATCAAATAATATTGCAGTATTTATGGCAGCAGATGGCATGTTTGAATCCCATTGTAATGTTTTGCTATTATATAAATTTTTAGCATTTTCAAAATGAACTGCAGGATCTGTTGTTTGATATTTTATCTCAAATGGAATCTTATAATTATGAACTGCAAATGTTATAATTACAGCCAATAAAACAATTAAAAATATTACGTCTTTTATTTTAATATAATATTTTTGTGTTTCTTTTTTTCTGTAAATTCGCCAAAATAAAACTCCTGAAATCAATAGGTTAACTATTGATAGTGCCAATAATGAAAAATGCACTTTTATAAGCAAAAATACAAATGCTAAAAATATATTATAAATTGTAAATAGAATTGCGGTTAATGTAATACTTAATAATACATTTTGTTTTTCATCGCTTTTTTTAATTAATACTGTAGAGACTAATAACATTAATACTGTTATTATATAAATAATTTCCATTTTTTCTCCTCATTTTTACATATATTTAATTTCTTCTAATAATTCTTGTGGTTTAATAACAATTTTTCTACTATACACTTTTTCCCTAGCTTTTTTGTAATATGAGTCCAATTCTTCTTGTCTTTGTTTATAACTTTCCTCTTTAGCAGGAACTCTGTATAATGAAGTTGTTTTAGGAACATACAAAAATGCATTTTCTGTAGAAAATCTTTGCCACATTTCCCAATCTTCCAAGTTTTCTAATTCTTCATCTAGACCGCCATATTTTTCAAATATAGATTTTTCAAACATAACAGCCTGAATTGGGAATAAATTCATTGTTAATAGTCGCACTCTTGAAAATTGTCTGTTATGCACTAAAACCCTTGATTCTTCTACGTATTCATATTTTGGTTCTTTAGATTTAACTTCTATTTTTGATTCAAATGAAGTTGTATATGCCAATTTATACTCAGGATGTTTTTCAAAAGCTTGTACTAATGTTTCCACATGGTCTGCAAAAAATAAATCATCATCATCTAAGAAATTTAGATATTTTCCGTTGGCCAATTGCATTCCTATATTGCCAACTACGCATCTTCCTTTTTTCTCAAATGTTGCCTTATATACAATATTTAAGTCATTAAACTCTTCTTTTAGCATTTTTTCAGATTTATTTTCTCCATCTTCTACTACAACCACTTCAATATTCTTATATGTTTGATTTCTTAAAGAAATCAATGTTTCTCTTAATACATTTGGCCTTCCACATGTTCTTACAATAATAGAAACTAATGGTTTTTCTTTTAATTTTGACTCAATTGGCTCAAAATCTCCCTGTCTTACAAACTCGTAATCAAAATATACAAAATTAGGCGTGAATTTTTCGAAAAACTCCTTATTTTCAGGCCTATTTCTCCATTTTGTATAATGTGACATATATTTAAAGTTCTTTAAACAATACTTTATTAAATTTTTTCTTGAACCCTTGAAAGGACCTTTTCTTGTAATTACTTTATAAAAGTGCTTATACCATGCTAATCTTTGTCTAAATGAACCATATTTTCTTCTTAAATTCAAATTATTGATTATACTATTATAGTATTGTACTGGTTTTATTTCTCCAGCATTTTTATAACAATAATGAATTACAACCGCTTTAGGAACATACTTTATTTTAAAGCCATGTAGTCTTATATTCCAACTAAGGTCAACATCTTCTGCATACATAAATATTTTTGAATCAAATCCGCCTATTTTAGCAAATACTTCTCTTTTAACTATAACACAAGCGCCTGATGCCCATGATGTTTCTCCTGTTAAAATATTATACATTTTTGGATGTTCATATGGTTTTTGTCTGCATTCCCAAGCAGCAAATTCTTTTTCAGAATTATTTATTGATTTTTCCAATTCATCCATTGTATCTTCTAATAATTCAGTATCTGGATTCAAGAAAAATACAAATTCAGAAGTTCCTTTCTCAAATCCAAAATTATTTCCTTTTCCAAATCCTAAATTCTGACCAGTTTTTAGTAACTCTATTTTTCCTAATGTAGTTTCACTTGCTCTTTTCTCAATATATTCTATTGTTCCATCATTTGAGCCATTATCTACAATGTATAAATTGATATTTTTTAGGTCAAAGTTTTTTTGATTTTCTATGCTATTTATACAATTTTCCATCCATTTTTTTGAATTATAAGTTACTATTACTATATCAAATTTCATTTTTTACTATCCTCTCTGTTTCTATTCTCATATTTGGTACATCTTTTCTAAGATTAGGACTATAATATTTATCAACATTTGCAAAATAGTTTTTCCATTTTTCTTTAATTTTGTTTTCTTCTTGTCTTAATCTTTCTTGTTTTTCTTTTGTATCTTCATAACCCCTTGTTTTAGATTCAAAATGATATGCTTCGATATATGGATTATATATTATTAACTTATTATTATCAAGTAATTTTAAACATAAATCGACATCATTATATGCTATTGGGAAACTCTCGTCAAATCCACCTACTTGTTCAAAGTTAGTTTTAGAAATGCCCAGCAAAGCCCCCGTTACACAACTAACATTTTGTTGTATCATTATCCTTCCAAAGTATCCCGGTTTATTTGATTTTTCATTCCAATTAACATGTCCCGCAGTTCCAGTTAAATTCAAAACAACACCTGCATGTTGAATTCTTTTGTTTTTATAAATCAATTTAGCACCTATTGCCCCAACTTCTTTTCTCTGACAATTACTTATAATTGTCTCTAACCAGTCTGGACTAATAATTTTAGTATCATTATTTAGGAAAACATAATAGTCACCTTTAGCCTTTGATACGCCATAATTGTTTAATTTAGAATAATTGAATTTTTCCAAATTATATGTTTCAACTCTTATTTTTTCAGATTTAATCTTATTGTAATATTTAAAAATATTTTTTTCACTACTATTGTTTTCTACTATAATTATTTCATAATTATTATATGAAGTTTTTTCTACAATAGATTTCACACACCTCTTTAGGTCTTTCTTATGATTTTTATTTAGAATTATAATAGATATTTTAGGATTATTTATTACTGGATACGTAACCTTATATAATCCCATTATTTTAGAATCCTCCACTTTAGCATTTTCAATTCCTTGTCTTTCAAGGTGTGCAAGTATTGCTTTTTTTGCAGCCACATAAGCATATGGTTTTGCTTGTGCTCCAGATGCTACAGAATTTGGATTTATTCTCCAATGATACAAGATTTTAGGTATATGAACTATTTGATTTGCATTTTCTACAGCTCTTAATATTAAATCATAATCTTGGCTTCCATCAAAATCGCTATTAAACCCTCCAAGCTTGTCCATTAATTCTTTTTTTATTATACTAAAATGACATATATAATTATAACTCCTTAAAGTATCTATTGCAAAGTCTTGTTTAAAGTGTGGAGAAATTCTTCTATCTTTTTCTTCCAATATTTTATCATCATCTGTATATATAAAATCCGCATTAGGATTTTCATTTATTACTTTTACAATTTCAAACAAAGCAAATTTAGGAATAATATCATCATGGTCTAATAACGCAATATAATCTCCTGTTGCCATTTTTAAGGCTTCATTTGTATTACCAGATATCCCTTTATTTTCGTTTAATAGTTTATATTTTACTTTTTCTCCTAATTTTAATATTCCCTTATCAATATAGTCAATTTTTTTAGGGCTTCCATCTGCAAAACACAATTCCCAATTTGAATATGTTTGACTATTAACTGATTCTATTAACTCTTCAAAATATTTCTCAGGAGTATTATATAATGGCACAACTATACTTATTTTAGGATTGTAATTAAACTTAGTATTTCTTTGTTCTTCTAATTCATTTATGCTTGGTTCATTATTACTAATCCATTTTTGATAGTTATTATTTTCTTCTAAATCATACTTTTCTTGAGGTGTATATTTAAATATTAATTTATATATTTTCAAAAATATTTTTTTTAGCATTTTATTTATCCTTTTTCACTTAATCTTTTTATTTCAGCTATTAATTCTACATTATCTCTATCTAGTTTTTTTACTTCTGCTAATAATTCCACATTATCTTTATCTAGTTTTTTCACATCTTTTATTATTTGTTTTATCTCTTCTGATGAAATCTTATACTCATACTGTTTCGCGTAATATGCTTTTTTATCATTATCTATTATTTCATCTTGAAAAATCTTTTCTTTATTATCAAATTGTTCTTTAAATTCAATAATACTATATCTTTCAAGCATTTCATCTATAGCTATTTTTTCACTAATTTCAGGATGATGTTCATATAGATTTTTTATAGCTCTATATAGGATGTATTTTATAGGTACATTGTCTTCATACCACTCTTGATCAAAGAAAATATATTCATTATTTTCTTTGTTATAAAATGTATTTTCAAAAACCATATCTAAAAAGCCATATTTAGTAATGCCATTCTTATTAACTAACAATTTATCATATATATAACTAAACCAATTATCTATATAATTATAAACCATCTCTTTATTATTAATGTTTTCTACTATTTGCTCATCTAGTAGTTTACAAGTGATTACTTTGCTCTTAACTATCTTTTCATTTTCTTCTTCTGCAATATTAAAACCTAATTTTTTTAACAGCTTACAATTCTTATTTATACATTTTATATGACCTAATGCCTCTTTTTTTAACGGATATTTTTTTACATAATCATCTTCCATTTTTATAATTAAAGAATATTTGTCTTTTCTCATATTATTTAAACTATAATATTTAACGCTATCATCAATTTCACTATTTGATAATTCAACAATATAAGAATTTGTAAACTCAACAAACTTGTTTTCTTCCATAAAAATTTTCAACAAAGCAATTTCATCTTGGACAATCAAACTATCTTCATTATATATTACATTATAATTTAATTTACTATTTTTACTATTAGGTAATTTTCTATCAGTAAAAACAATATTAGGATTATTATAATTTGGTAATGGATAATAATATCTATAATATTTGAATGATGAGTTTAAAACAATTTCATCTAATTCTTCTATAGAAAATAATCTTCCTCTGCTATATTGTTTTTTCAAAGAATCATAAATATTATTACAATATTGGCTTTTATTACCAACTATATATCTTACACCTTTATTATTATCAACGGAAATAAATAAACTTCCATTCTCATCTAAACAGGATTTAAGAGATAATTATCCTTATGGATTATTCGCTAAACC
>JAGAED010000016.1 GCA_017613275.1 Clostridia bacterium
AGCTCTTTTTGCTTCTTATTTTTTTACAAAAAAATTTTTAAAAATTTACTTGTTCGGTACTATTCTTTAGGTTACAAAGAATATACCGCTTCGGTTTATTTTCTCTAAAGGATATTTACTGTTTACTTTTCAATGTACTTTGTTGTTTCGTTCGTAGTGAACGTTTAGTATTTTACAACATTTTTTTAACCTTGTCAACACTTTTTTGAAATTTTTTCAAAAAATTTTTTAGCCCGTTTTTGGGGTAAAATAAAAAACTAGTAATTCGAGCATTTTACCATGAAAGTTTCTAATTTCTTACTAATTCTTTTGCTATTTTTTAAAATATTTTCTTGTGTTCGTTTGGTCTTTATCTATATTACCACGAGTGTCGTTTTTTGTCAACACATTTTTTAAAATTTTTTAAACTTTTTTTAGTTTATTTTTCTTCTTCCTTTATAAGTGTTGAAATATGGGCTTTTTATTTTTTATTATATGTAAGAAAATATTTATTTTTGGAGATAATTATTAAAAAATGTTGAAAAAATTAAAAGATTATAATATAATTTTTCGGTATAATTTAAAAAGGAGGATATCATGTTTTGTTCAAATTGTGGTAAAGAATTAAATGAAAATGATCAATTTTGTGTAAATTGCGGTCATAAGGTTAATGATAAAATGACATCAAATGTCGTTAATGAGGAAAAAGTTACTACAAATAATAATTTAGAAAATGTAATTAACGATAACAGCAATACAGAATTTGCCAAAGTAATAATTACTAGATTAGAGGGAAGTAAGCTTTTTAATAGAACTCCAATGAAAATTATTTATAATGGAGGTATTATTACTAAAATAGTTGCTGGTGAAGTTTTAGAGTTAGAATTTCCAGTTGGTCAACATAGCGTTGTTTTTGATGCCAACGGAGATGTTCAGGATTATGTGATTAATATTGAGAAAGCAAATAGCATGATTTATATTGATATATCTGTTATAAGCGAATTAGCACATTCATCTGGAATTCCAAAAATACAATCTGTTAGAAATGCAGATAATATAATTGCTGTAAATGCAAAATATAAGTTTAACTATAATGAAATTTTAAACAATTCTTCTGCAAATAGTGCTTCAAGCTATACAGGAATGTATGGGATTGCCAGTGTTACATGTGTTATTATTGGATTGTTCATTATGGGATATGCAATGAGTTTTTGTGCAATCACTTTTGGATTTTTAGGAATGAGAAGAACTAAAGTGTTAAAAAATGAAAAGGGAGATGTTCTTTCAATAATTGGTATTATTGCGGGATTTATAGAATTAGCTTTAATGCTTTCTCAAACTTTAAAATTTTAAATGTTGACAAATTTTATATTTTTACATAAAAAACATCAAAATATTTACATTTTGATGTTTTTCTTTTTAGATTTCTACTAATATTAAATCATCGCCAATACATTTTATATTTTGCCATGGAATTATTATGTCATTATTTTGATTAAAAAAGCTCATCAATTTATTTCCGCCTGGTACTATTATGGATGTTATTCTTCCTGTTTCTAAATCTGCGCATACATCCTGAACATAGCCCATTCTTCTTCCGTCTTTTATATTGATTACTTCTTTGTGTTTAAAATCCATTCCCTTATCCATGGATTCCCCTCCTTCTGCTTCGCTTTGTCAAATATCATCTTCTTATTATATATATGCAAAAAACTCATATTATTTAACCTCTAATATGAGTTTTTTCTTTTATAATAATTATTATTTGCCTAGTACCTTCATTAACGCTATCTTCTATTTCTAGTTGGAAAATTTGATGCATCATCAACTATTTCTTTTTCTATTTCATCTATTTTTTCTCTTATTTCTTCTTGTGTGTATGGTCTGCCTTTTTCATCTTCCATTACTCTTTGTATTTTTTCTTCTATATCCTTTTCTCCAAATTGACTATTGGCAATTATTTCGTTTTGCATAATTTTATCGACTATAATATCTTTGTTGCTTTCCAAATAATCTGCAAGAATCACTGTATCTTTATCACCATCCGCACTATACATACTTATTTCTTCGACACCTTTATTAAAGTAATAATCCGCTTCTTTTGCCATTTTTTCATTATTATCTTTGTGTGTTCCTTTTCTTTCTGCTTGCATTTTTCTAATGTCTATTGAAGTTGGTTTTATATTAGAAGTTTCTAATTGAGTTTCTATATTGACATTGTCTCTCGTTCTTCCTTTTCCATAGTACGCTTTTATTTCTCCGTATTGTCCAGGTTCTACTGATAATGTTTCTTTTTCATAATCTGACTTAGCTTCATTTTGACCATTTTTTCCTATTATTTGAAATCTAGTTTTGGTTTTGTTGTCTTTTCTTGCTTTTTCATTTGCATCAATTTTGATTGATTCTTTTAGAGAATTGTCCCCTGTTCGCTCATCAACTTTTAATCTATCATTTATTACTTCTGCTGTTCCGTCTTTTTTTATTGCTACAAATGAATACATTGTATTATTTATTTTTTCGTTATCTCCTTGTAGTTCTTTCAATTTTTCTGAATATACTATAACTACTTTTGAATATTCGCTTTCATTTAAATCTAAGGTTTTTCCTAATGTTTTATATTCATCAACTCTTGTTCCTAGTTTTATTTCTTGTTTTCCGTCTGTAATATTTTTTGTTTCTTCTTTATTTAGTGTTTGTTGTTCTTCTTTGTTTTCTTCTTTTTTACTTTCTTTTGAATCTTGATGTTCTTCAATCTTTTGAGCTAATTCCATTGATGACATGGCTTTTATTTCTTCTTTATCTATTCCAAGACTTTTTGCAATTTGCTCTAATTCTGCTTTTTCTATTTCTTCCAAATCTAATTGACCATTTATATCTAATTCATTTAGTTCTTTATATAATTCACTATTGTTTTTATATTCTTCTTTTAGTGCAATTGCCTGGAAAGAATCTGAATATATTCCAAGTAGTTCGCCATTTGCTGTATAACAGCATATGCTTTCTTTAACACATTCACCTTGTGGATTATATGTTTTTTCATATACTAAATATATTTGTTCTTTCTTTTCGTTAATTATTATTTCTCCTAAATATTTTACATTTTCTACTCTTTTTGTATTTTCAAGTTCTGGATTTTCAGAATTTAATTTTTCCATAAAATCTTTAAGCTCAATGTTTTCTCTTAATTCTTTCATTTTTTCTATTATTTCTTCTTTTTCCATTTGGTTACACCTGCTTTCCTTTTAATTTTATCATATTTAATATTAAAAATCTACAATATATCAAAAATCCGGTAGATTTTTATCTACCGGATTAGTTATTATGAATTACTTTCTTCAAATTGTTTAAGAGCTTTGTTTAGTTCTTCTATTTGTTTTTCTAGTCTTTCTTTTTCTTCTTTTTGTTTGTTTTCTAATTCTTCTTTGCTCTCATTTACTTCTTCTTCAATACTTTGTTGATTTTCTTTTATTATTTCTTCAAGTTGTTTTTGTTGATTTTCAATATTTGTTTCAACTTTTTCTTGGTTTTTTACAACACGATTTTTTGGTATTATAGTATTACTGTTTAAACCAAACATTGAAAATGTATTTTCAATATTTTCAGCAACTCCTTCGAAATATCTTTCAATTTCTTTTTCTGACATGTTATTTAAAACGTTTGAGTTATAGCTATTTAAGCTTTCAACATTAACATCGTCTGTAAATTCTGTTTTAGAATCTATAATTAAAGCAATTGACGCTCCTTCTATTTCAAAGAATATTTTTCCAGAAGTTTCACATTTTCCTTGGCCTACTTGTCCTTTAGATGTCAAGTCTATTCCAAATTTTCCAGCTTCTTTGTCGTCTTCAAACATTGTGAAGCTTGCATATACTGTTTTATCATTTCCTATTTTAGCTGTTTTATATTCAATTTCCATTAGTTTTACTAATTCTGATTTTGTTTCTGGCATTCTATAGTAATCTGTATAATAGTATTTTGATGAATATGATTTTTCAACTCCATATAATACTATATGTTTTTTGTTATCTTTATTATAGAAGTCAGCTGCTAATACAACTTCGTCATTTGTTTTTATTTCCATTCTAGCTATATCATTATTTGCAGCATATACAATTATTTCAGCTTTTGCTGAACCAGCATAATCGCCTTCTGCTTTAAATTCATTTATTAATTTTCTAAGGCTTTGTTTTAATGTGTCTTTTGATATTTTTTGTTTAATGCTTGTCTTTTTATATTTTGATGTACTTGATAATGAATATCTTGCTGATACATCTAAGTTATCTAACATTCCTTCATCTATCATTTTGTTGAATTTTTCTGTTATTATATTTAATAATGTGTCATCTTCTTCAACTGTTTCTAATACTTTTGTCATTACATTTATAAAGTCTTTTTCTCCTAATGTTAATTTGTATGCTGTTGTGTTTACATCTTGTCCGTTTATATTTTTAGTAACATTTTCTTGTTTTGAATAATTTTCTTCTGGTATGTTGTTTTTGAAAATATCTGTATATGTTTTTTCTATATGTTCTTCATCTTCTTTGCTTATATATAATAAGTCATATAAGTCAATACTTTCAATTTTGTTTGGAACATTTTGAGCATTTCCTCCAAGTTTTGCAACTAATTGTTTTAAATTTTTGTTTTCTACTGCAAGGAATTTATCCCCTAATAATTCTGATTGAACTCCAAATGTTTCTCCATCTCTTACAAGTTTTAAATTACCTGCACTAAATCCTCCAAAATTCAAAGAAACATTACTTGTTGATTTTTTCTCACTTGGTTTTACATTTTGGCTGATATTTACTTTGAAATTTTTAAGCATGTTTGCCATTTGTTGTGCTTCTTTATCAGAAGTGTTTAGAGAGCTTATTTCAACTCCTAATGCTGTCTCTGTTTTATATGATTTTTCTTGCGCCGCTTTTAATTCTTCTAGCATTTCTTGGTAGCTACTACCACTATTGCTGAAACTTGTTGCTTTGCTTACATAACTATAAAATGCTTGTTGTGGTGTTTTAAAAACGTCTGTAAAAAAGTATACTCCTGCAAATGCAACTGAACCAATTAATAATATTAATGCAAAAATAATTGCTATTTTCTTTGTTTTCTTCATTTAAATATTCCTCCTTTAATTTGCTCAACCTATTATATAACATTTAATGTCAAATTTCAATATTTTTTTATCATTTTAATAGTTATATTATTTATAGGATCTTTTTAAATGAGAAAGTGCACTTTTTTCCAGTCTCGACACTTGTGCTTGAGAAATACCAATTTCAGAAGCAACTTCCATTTGTGTTCTACCTTCAAAAAATCTTTTATTAACAATCATTTTTTCTTTTTCATTAAGTTTGTCCATGGCTTGTTTTATTGTCATGTTTTCTGCCCAAGAGTCGTCTGTATTTTTGGTGTCTTTTACTTGGTCCATTATAAAAATACTTTCTTGACCATCATTAAAAACAGGTTCTTGTAAGGAAACCGGGTCTTGTATTGCATCTAAACTCAAAGAAACATCTTCTTCAGGTGCTCCAAGTTCTTTGGCAATTTGTGCTATTGTGGGTTCTTCCCCTTTTTCTTTTGTGTATTTTTCTTTAAATTGCATAGATTTGTATGCCAAGTCTCTTACTGACCTACTCACTCTTATACTATTATTATCTCTTAGATATCTTTTTATTTCTCCAATGACCATAGGTACAGCATATGTCGAAAATTGTACCCCTTGGGTTATATCAAAATTATCAATAGCTTTTATCAAACCTACACATCCAACTTGAAATAAGTCGTCTACGTTTTCACCTCTACCCCTGAATCTTTTTATTACACTTAATATTAGTCTTAAGTTCCCGTTTATGAATGTTTGTCTTGCTTCTTCGTCTCCTTCTTTTATTTTTTTGAATAATTCTTCTTTTTCTTTTTTGGTAAGTAGTGGTAATTTCGAAGTGTTAACTCCACATATCTCTACTTTGTTTATCAAAAAGAAAACCTCCTTTGGAATTTTATAATATTATTTCCAAAAGAAATTTTTTTATTCCCTAGTTTTTTTATTTATTGACCACCTTGTTTTTGGTGAGTGTCCCTAAAAACAAGGTTTTTATTTTTAACCTATTTTACTTGATATGTCTTTTTTCATTTTGTTAATTATTTTTTTCTCAAGCCTTGATATGTAGCTTTGCGAGATTCCGCAATTCGTCTGCAACTTCTTTTTGTGTTTTTTCTTTTCCTGTTATAAAACCAAATCTCATTTCCATTATGTTTTTTTCTCTTTGATTTAATTTTAGTATTGATGCTCGTAGTAACGTTTTATCTACTTCATCTTCTAAATTCCTTGATGTTATATCTGGATCTGTTCCAAGTATTTCCGATAATAATAATTCATTTCCATCACCATCTTTATTTAATGGTTCATCTATTGAAATTTCACCTTTTATTTTGTTACTTTTTCTTAGAAACATTAAGATTTCATTTTCTATACATCTTGATGCATATGTTGCAAGTTTTATGTTTTTATCTGCTTTAAATGTATTTACTCCTTTCATTAAGCCTATTGTTCCAATTGATATTAAATCTTCTAGTCCAATTCCTGTGTTTTCGAATTTTTTTGCTATATACACAACTAATCTCAAATTGTGTTCTACCAATACTTGTCTTGCTTGTAGATTATCTTCGTTTGTTAGTTCTTTTATATATTTTTCTTCTTCCTCTGGTTCTAATGGTGGTGGTAATGTTTGACTACCAGCTATATAAAAAATTGGTAAGTATTCAATTTCGTTATTTTCATTTATGTATTTAGCACATATTGTATTTATACTTGTTTTTAAAAATTCTTTTATTTTCATTGTATTGCCCCCCTCTTTTTTTGTACATAGTTATCCTATCTGATTTACTGGATTACTATATTAACTTTATTTTTCATTTATTGTACAACTTTTATTTTAAAAAACCTGTCATTTCTTAATGTAGAAAAAAAGAAATAATCGAGTATTTTCGATTATTTCCTCTAAATTCTAAACGATTCCCATTAAAGCTCTATATCGACCATCTTTAGTTAGTGATTTTTCATATATTCCTATAATAATATCTTTTCTTTTTGATGTGCTTTGCTCTTCTATAATCTCAACTGAATTTGGTTTTATTCCAACTAACATTCCATTTTGTCTTCCAAGTGAAGCAAATGGAATAAATTTGAGTCTTTTTATAAATTTTTCTTTTATATCTTCTGATATTTTTTCAAAATTCCCTTCTAGTATTCTTTCTATGTTGTCCAACAATTCTCTTGGTAATATTTCGTACAATATGCTTTTTTCTACGACAATTACCGGTGAGCCTGTAATCGGGTCTTTTAGCATATTTCCTGTATCTAACATTGCTTTTATTTTTATTTGTTTTCCATCTATTTCTATCTTTAGATTTTTATAAATGTCTTTCTTAGTAATTTTACTTTTTATAATTTTAAATGTTGTAATAATTAATACAAATCCTATAATTCCCGCCAACACCACGCTTTTAAGCGGATATGTACCAAGAAACAAGCCATTTTTCATTAAAATATCTTGTGGTTTTATAACATATATTATTGCAAATGCCGCGCCTCCAAATACAAACGATGTTAAGTAAAAAATTAATAAGTATTTCCACATTTTCTTAATGTTTGGTGGATTATATGCAACATATATTATCATTATTGAAAGTAAAAATTTTAGAATAAAGTTTGAATAAAATTTAATTGTTATTACATATGTTAGTATAGTGTATATTGCTCCTATCAAACTGGCTAGTATTAGCCTAAAATGTTTTAATCTATTTTTTAGTACTATTCCTGTAGCAAGCAAAATAATATAATTCATTATTAAATTTTCTATTAAAACAACATCAATATAAATAGTCATAATTATCACCTATAATAATTATTATATTATATTGCCTTTAAAAAATATGTAAAAAAAACAACCCTAAGGTTGCTTTTTTATTACATATTTTTATTTTTGTTTTTTCTTAAAAATGCTGGGATGTCTAAATCATTTTGTGATGTTCCTATTTCTGAATTTGATGGAATTGAATTTATTTTCTTTTCCCAAGTTTTTGATACTAGATTATCTACACCGATTGTTGAAATGTTTTCATTTTTTTCAAATCCTGTAGCAATAACAGTGATTTGAATTTCATCATCCATGCTTGGATCTGTAACTGTACCAAAGATAATGTTAGCTTCTGGGTCAACACTTCTTTGTACTAATTCAGCTGCTGTGTTTACTTCATGTAATCCTAAGCTTTCTCCACCTGTAATGTTGATGATTACTCCTCTAGCTCCTTCGATTGAAGTTTCTAGTAATGGGCTTTCAATTGCTTCTTTAGCAGCATCTTCTGCTCTGTTTTCTCCAGATGCTCTACCAACACCCATGTGTGCCATACCTGTATTTAACATTATTGTTTTAACATCTGCGAAGTCTAAGTTTACTAAACCTGGTACTGCGATTAAGTCTGATATACCTTGTACACCTTGTCTTAATACATCATCAGCCATTCTAAATGCTTCGATTATTGATGTTTTTCTATCAATTATTTGAAGTAGTTTGTCGTTTGGTATAACAACTAATGTATCAACTTTTCCTTTTAAGCTTTCAATTCCTCTTTCTGCTTGAGAAAGTCTTTTCTTACCTTCAAATGTGAATGGTTTTGTTACAACACCTATTGTAAGTATTCCCATTTCTTTAGCTGTTGCTGCTACTATTGGAGCTGCTCCTGTACCTGTTCCACCACCCATTCCGGCTGTAACAAATACCATGTCTGCTCCTCTTAATACTTCTGCTATTTCAGATTTATTTTCTTCAGCTGATTGAGCTCCAACATCTGGGTTAGCTCCTGCTCCTAATCCTCTTGTTACTTTTTCTCCAATTTGGATTTTTGTGTTTGCTCTTGATGTTTGTAGAGCTTGTCTATCTGTATTTACAGCTATAAAATCTACACCTTTAATTCCAGATTCAATCATTCTGTTTACAGCGTTGTTTCCTGCTCCTCCAACTCCTATTACTTTAATTGTTGCTGTTCCATCCATCATTGCAAAGCTGCTGTTGTTATCTTCATATTCCATCATTTGGTAATCCTCCCTTAATTTTTATATTTATTTTTAAACTTAATAACTAAATTTTAGCTGTAGAAAAAGTCTTTTACTCTTTCTATTATACCTTTTAAAACACTACTGTTATTTTGTGTATCTATGCTGCTTGAAACCGTTTTTGCAAATGGTTTTGCTGCTATGTATCTTACTAATGCATAACTAGTTCTAAAACTAGGTTTTACTGTACTAATTGCTCTTCCAGTTGCTATTTTTACAGGAATATTTAAGTTTATTTTTCCTGCAACATCACTTTTATTTATATTTACAATACCCTGTCCTGTAAGAATTACATTATTTATTTTTGGTTTTATTCCTTGTAATGTTATATCTTTATTTATAATTGTAAACATTTCTTCTATACGTGCCTCAATTATTTCTATTAGTTCAGAACTTTTTATGATTTTGCTTTTATCAGTGTCTTTGCATGTATTTAAGATAATATCGTTATCATTATCTATAAATGATTTTAATGCTAAACCATATTGTCTCTTTAATTTGTCTGCTTCATCCTCTGATATATTTAGAACTAAAGCTATGTCATTTGTAATGTTATCTCCACCTATTGGTATGGAATTTGTGTAGATGAATGTTTCTCCTTCGAACACTCCTATGTCAACTGTTCCAGCTCCTATATCTAAAAGCATTATATTATCATGTAATTCATTTTTGTCTAAGATTAGATTTCTTTCTGCAAGTGTTGTAGGCACTATTCCATCGATTTCTAATCCTGCTTTTTTAAATATTGAACTTAATTTTCTTACATATTCTCTTTCAGCTAGTATAATTTGTGCACTTAATGTGAAGTTTGAACTTAAACTTCCTACTGGGTCTGTTACTACTGTTCCATTTTCAAGTGTTATTTTATCTAACACTATATCTACTAAGACCTCTCCTTCTGGCACTTCTATGTCCTTGATTTGAGCTATTGCTCCTTGTACATCTTTTGTTGTAATACCAGAGTACTTGTCCTTAGCTTCTTTGGAAATACTATTTTGAACTATTGTTATGTATTTACCTGGAATAGTTACGTATGCTGAATTGATTTTTAAGTTTGTTTCATCTTCGGCATCTTTAATAGTTTTTGATATGCTTAAACTTATTTCATCTTCATTAATAATATTGCCTTTTTTAAGGCCACTACATTTACATGATGTACTGCTTATAGTCTCTATTTGTCCAAAGTTGTTGACTTCGCCTACAACGGTGCAAACCTTGGTAGTTCCTATGTCAATACCTACTATGATATCTCCTATAGCCAAGTTAATTCCTCCATTTTCCAAGTAATAAATTTTCTAGTGATATTTATATATTATTTTAAAAAATTTGTCAATAGAATTTGTTATTTTTTTGTAATATTTTCGTAATATTTTTGTAATAAACCCTGAACATATTGCTATTACAAAGTTTGCCGTTTTTCCATATAAAAAGCAAAACCCGCAGCTGTAATAAAACAGACTGCGGGAGCTCTCTAGTACCGAATTTTTATAGTCTTGCCTTATTATTTTTGACAGGAAGGCCCCGAAAAAAATCCCCCAAATGGGATAAATAAAACTGGTTCGGTTTTGACTCGAGCTTGCTACATTACCTTTCGGTAATCATAGCATTATTATAATAAAATCACTCAGACTTGTCAAGTTTTCCTTCATTATCAGTTGCTTTTTCTGCATTATTTGGGGCATCTTTTTTTGAAAATTTATTACTCCATTTTTCGACATAATATCTTCTAATTATTGCTAAATTAATAAACATTCTCCATACAAATACCACAATTGCTGCTAAATAAATATCTACATTTAATTTTTCTCCAAGCATTGTTAATAGTATTGCAAGTATTGCATTTCCAAAAAATCCTGTTATGAATATTTTTATATCAAATTTTTTGTTTACAACTGATGCAATTCCTCCAAAAACTGTATCCAATGCAGCTATTACTGCTATTGCTAAATAACTTGAATATGTGTATGAAATCATTGGTGCATTTATTCCTATTATTGCTCCTAAAACACAACCTAATATTATAGCTATCAATACCATAGTTTTAACCTCCATTAATCTGTAATATATTTATAATTTATATCTCCACTATATTTTTTTACTAATACATTATCGCTTTGTATTATTTGAACATCATGTCCCATTTTTTTCAACTGTTCAGCTGCTCCTCCATTTCCAAGTAGTGAGCTTTCAAGATATGATTTGTTTCCTATTGCTTTTATTATATATGGAGAAAGTATTCTTTGTCCATTAACTTTTATAAAAGTAGAACCAATATATGCTATGTCAGACATATTTATTATTCTTTCTTCATTTATTGAAATTGCTTCTGCTCCTGCATTTTTTAAAGAATTAACAATTAAAAGCAAATCTGAATCTTGTATTTTTGAAAAATCCTCATTTGGATCTCTTGAATAATCATCAAATTGAACTTCTTTAATTGTTATTTCTATTCCTTCTCCAACTAAATCTGTTTTTCCAAGCAATATATTGGATTGTTGTAATTCTTCATTAACTAAAACTGCAGTTTCTATATTATTTTCTTTTTTTTCTTTATATTCTTCTATCTTATCATGTGTTTTATCATATTGTTGTTTTGTTTCTTCATATTTTTGTTTCCAGTTAGCAAGCTCAGTTCTTAGTTCTTCTTCTCTCATTGTTTCTATTGAAGTTATATCTGTTTCATTTACAATTTTAAATTGCATGAACATTACTAGTGTTAGTGCAAAACATGCAATTGATATTGTAAATATCATTGTAACCTTGCCCTTTTTCATTCTATCATTTCCTTTCTGCGTTCTAATATTTATTTAACTTTAGAATAAGTAAATTCTATTTTTCCAGTATATTTAGGAATTGTAATTTCATTCGATTTTTCTAATGAGACTTCAACATATTTTCCCAAATATTCTATGTATCCACCTGGTCTTTCTAAAGCCGCTAGACTTTCTGGTAATCCAATTGCTTTTATTACAAATGGTACACCTACCTTTTCTTTATTAATTCTTACAACATTTCCATCACACAATATTGCAGAAGTTATAACAAGTCTCTCATCATTTATAGATATAGCCTCAGCTCCTGCATTTTTTAATTCATTTATTACACTTAAAATATCAATGTCATGAACAACAGAATTAGCTACATTAAAAACATTAACCATATTCTTAGGGCTATCTTTTAATGTTACAATTACTCCAGGACCTTTTACCTCTGAAAGTCCAATCATTTTGTTAGCCTTTTTTATTGAAATCTCAGCATCTTCAAGTCCTGAATTAGTCTTTGTAGCACTTTCTCTTTCTTTCTCCAATTCTGATTCTGCTTTTTCTAATAGTTTTTGTTCATTATCATACTTTTCTTTATATTTCAAAACTTCAGCCCTTAAATTATTTTCTTCATAATTCTGACTAACTTTTACATTTGAACTTTCTACAGTTCTAATCTGCCAGAAAATTCCAAATGTAAGTGCACAACACATAATTCCCATAACTAAGCTATTTTTTAATTTAGTCATTTTTTATACCTTCTCCCTAAAATAAGCTTTAAATTTATTATTAAAGTCTCCATTTACAAAAATAGAACCTTCTTTTCCTGCCTCATATTTTTCCATTATTTCTTTTACATATAGCATTTTTGTATTAAGATTACTTCCATCTCCTAAGTAGGCTGTCTTCTTTTCTCCTTCAAAATATACTATATATTCCTCTTTATTAGAAATGTCAAATCCCGTAATTTTGTCAGCTATCTCATTTTCTTGTGCTATTTTCATGATTTTTATAGCTGTTTCTAATTTTTTTAGGTCTTTTACATTCAATCTCTTTCCTGGAACAATATTTTCTTCTTCTGTTTCTGTTCCTTGTATTACTGGTAATCCACCATTTTCTTCTGATATTTCTAGTATATATCCTTGATTGTTTATGTAAGCATATCCATTTAAAAATTTAACACTAAAATTTCTTTGTCTTTCTGTTATATCTATTTCAACTGTATCTGGCAATTTTCTATTTATTTTAACGCTTTCTACATATGGATTTTCTTTAATATTTTTTTCTACGTCTGATTTTAAAAATCTAAAAATATTTTGCTCTGTTTTTAACCCAGATAAACTAATAATAGTCTCCTGCGATAATATATTGTTATTCACCGTTGTTATGTTTTTTATATTAAAAATTGGAGAACACACAGCAAATATAAATCCACCTATTACAAGAACACCAATGCTTGTCCATTTAATTATTCTTTTGTTTCTCTTTTTTTTCTTTTGCACCTTTTTATTATATTGTTCTTGTTGTTTTTTATGCTGTGTTACAACTTTTTTATTATTTCTGTTTGTCATATTAATTACTGTGTCAAAATCATCATCTATGCTTTTCTTTTCTCTGTTTTTTTGTTGAATTCTTTTTTCTCTTTCTTTCATTTGTCTCTTCTTTTCCGCTTCTTCGCTATGTTTTTTATGAATAATTGCCATTTGTTCACCTTCTTTTATTTTTTCACTTTTTATATTGTATCACATTTGTATCAGATTTTAAAAGAGTTTTTTTGAAAATTATTAAAATAAAGAAAAACATGTTTTTTGGGAGTGTCCCAAAAAACATAATTTTCTTTAAAACTTTCATTATTCAATTATTCTAAAAGTATATTAGCTCCAAGTTTTTGTAATTTTATATCAAAATTTTCATACCCACGTAAAATATATTCTATGTTTTCAACATTGGTAACTCCTTTTGCTGCAAGTCCTGCAAGCACAAGTGCAGCCCCTCCTCTTAAATCTGTTGCTTTTACATTTGCACCATAAAGTTTTCTAACTCCTTTTATGACTGCACTTTTTCCTTCTACCATTATTTTGGCTCCCATTCTAACAAGTTCTGGAATATATTTATATCTATTTTCGAATATATTCTCTACCATTAATGATGTTCCTTTGGCAACTGTTAGTGTTGAAACAAATAGAGATTGTAAGTCTGTTGGAAAGCCCGGATATGGCATTGTTTTTATTTCCAATGATTTTAATTTTTTCTGTGCATTTATTTCTACTGAGTTTTTTTCTATTTTTATTTTACAATTTGCTTCTTCCAATTTTGAAATTACTGGTGTTATATGCTCTGAGTTAACTTCGTTTAGTTTAATATTTCCTCCCGTTATTGCTGCAGCACATAAAAAGGTTCCCGCTTCTATCCTATCAGGCATAATATTATAACTTACCTCTTTTAATGTTTTAACCCCCTGTACTATTATCTGGTTTGAACCTGCTCCTTTAATTTTTGCCCCCATTTTATTTAAGAAGTTTTGTAAATCTATTATTTCAGGTTCTCTTGCTGCATTATTTATTATAGTTTGGCCTTCTGCCAAAACACTTGCTAAAATTATGTTTTCTGTTGCACCTACACTCGGAAAATCTAAATCAATTTTTTCTCCTATTATTTTATCTGCTACACAATTTATATTTCCATATTCTTTTTGAATCGCTATTCCTAGTTTTTCAAACCCTTTTAAATGTAAGTCTATAGGTCTTGAACCAATATCACACCCCCCTGGGTATGAAAATGTGGCTGTTTTATATTTTCCAATTAAGCTTCCTGCCAATATCACAGAAGAACGCATTTGACGCATTAAACTTTCTGGTATTTCGTATTTGCTTATTTTACTGGTATCTATTATTACTTTGTTTTTCTTTTTTTCAGCTTTTGCCCCCAATAGTTTTAATATTTCTAACATCATTTGAGTATCATGTATGTCTGGCAAATTATATAATGTACTTTTTGAGGAATTTAGAATTGTAGCAGCTAGTATTGGTAATGCTGCATTCTTAGATCCTGAAATTCGAACTTCTCCCTCTAATTTTTTACCACCTTTTATTATGTATTTTCCCATTAGTCTCCTCCCTTTCACATTTTACTACATCTTTTGAATTTCAATCTATAATATGTCTAGTTTTCATAAAATGTGAAAAAAGCTTGCCCAAAAGGCAAGCTTCTTATTGATGTATTTCTTCAGGAGTAGATTCTAAATAGTATTTGGCTATTAGTTCGTCTAACTCGATACTTAACTGATATATAATACTGTAATCATCACCAGATATTATACTTTGATTTAATTTTTCTCTTAAATTACAAATTTCATCATTTAACATAGCCATCTCTCCTTTTTTTATTTTATTTTTGTCTTACAAATATAAATTACCATATTTTTACAATAAAGTCAATAAAAAATGTCATATATTCAAATCTTTCGTATGTGCTATTTTTATGTATTTCGACAATATTTGACATTTAAAAACAGCATTACTTTTTTTACCAAAAATAATGCTGTTTTTTTCATTTTTTTATTTTTTTACAATTGACAAAACCATCTTTTTTTCTTCAAATAATTCTTTGAAAATTTGTGTAGCATATTCAAAGTTTACAGTGTCAATTTCTTCTAAATAATCAAAACTATTTATTCCTTTAAAGTAATCCCCTAAGAACATTCTAGCAATATCGCCTACATCGTCATATTCTCTGACATATAAGCCATATATTTTTTTCTTTAATCTTTCAAAATCTTCTTTATTTAGACCATTTTTCTTTATATTTTCTATTTCTTGTTTAAATAATTCATAAACTTTTTCTGGCGAATTAGATTGACCAGAAATAATTATATGTGCATATTTATCAGTAAATTCATAATCTATACTTGGATTTGAATAAACAATTCCATCATCATATAGTCTTTTATACAGCTCTGAACTTTTTCCAATTATTTCATTAAATAAAATCTCAATTGCAATATGTCTTTTAACTTTTTCACTTTGATCAACTACTTTATCTTTAATTCCTATTGAGTATAAACTTTGACTTACTTCCATATTTTGTACAACGTTTTCTTTTACAATTGTATCTGGCTCATCTGGATAAATTCTTTTGATTTCTCCATTTGATTTATTTGGAACTAATCTTTTCTTAACTTCTTCTAATATTTTTTCAGGTTGAAAATCTCCACATATTACCATGGCCATATTTCCTGGATTATAAAATGTATTATAACATTTATATAAAATATCTTTATCGATATGGCTTATTGTTTCTATTGTGCCTGTAATGTCAAGTTTCACAGGATTATTATGATACATAGCTTCCAATGTGTTTAGATATACACGCCATTCTGGGTAATCATCATACATCATAATTTCTTGACCAATTATTCCTTTTTCCTTTTCTACATTTTCATCTGTAAAGTATGGATGTTGAACATAGTCCATTAACTCATCCATTGCTGGATAGAAATTATCTGTACATTCAAAAAGATATGCTGTGTGATCATTTGTTGTATATGCATTTGCATTAACTCCAAGAGCAGTTAATGCATCTAAACTGTTAACTCCATTTTCTTGTTCAAACATTTTGTGTTCCAAAAAGTGTGCCACTCCATCTGGTACTGTTGTAATTTCTGTTTCCCCTGGTACTACAAATTTGCTTTCATTTGAACCATAATGTGTTCCCCAAATAATGTATTTTTTTTGAATCCCTTTTTTAGGAATAATCATTACAGTTAAACCATTTTCTAACTTTTCTATATATAATTTTTCTTTAACTTTTAAATTCTCAATAATTTGCATTTTTCCCTCCTAATTACGCAAAAAGTAAATAGTATTTATTGAAACCTTTCTTGCAACGTTTATAATGTCCTCCTTATTTACAGCCTCAATTTTTGCCTCATATTCCTCAACAGAAATTGGATTAGCTGTAAGCTCTTGGCCGAAATAATAGGTAATTTGCGTATCTTGTTCATCGTCTATTGTTTTTAACTGAGCAACTATTCCTTTCTTTGCATTTTCAATATCTTCATCAGAGAATTTACCTTTTGCCATATCTTCAATTTGTTCCCTAATTAGTTTTAATGCTTTTTCATAGTTTTCAATTTCAATTCCACATTTTATAAATACATTTGCTTTATTTTTTAAATAGCTTGAACTAGCAACATAGCATAAATGTGCTTTTTCTCTGACATTTTGGAATAATTTTGATGTTGCAGAACCACCTAAAATGCTATTGTATAAAACAGCATCATATCTTTCTTTTTCTGTATCTAAAATTAAATCTAATCCAAGATTTAATTTTCCTTGTGTTACATCCATTTTATCTTCTACAATTTTTTCTTCCACTTTTTCTTTATTTTCAGGTTCTAATAAATTAAATACAGCATCTCTATCTGCTAATTTCTTTATGTTTTCATTATTTTCGACAATATTTTTTACTTCATCATCTACTATTCCTGAAACAAATATATCTATTTTACAATTTTTAATCAATTCTTGATAGTAGTCATATAGGTTTTTAGAATTTATTTTTTCCAAGTCTTCTATATATCCAAATTTGTATAGTCCATAAGGTTTGTCTTTATACATTTCTTCAACACATCTATCTATTGCATATGTTGCTTTATTATCTATTTTCCCTTCAATTCTTTGTTTTAAATTGTTTTTTTCTTGATTTATATATTCATCTTTAAAGCAACCATTTTCCAATAACGGGTTAAATACTATCTCTAGCATATTTTCTAGGGATTCTTTCAACATATTTTCACCAGATTTAGGTAAAAAATTATCATTTATTGTTTCCATATAAAATTTTATAACTTGGTTATCACCATTTTTTTCAATCCCACAATTAAAACTAGCGCCATACATTTCTTCTAATTTCTTACTTATTTCTTCTTGTGTTTTTAAATTGCTAGATCCTCTTTTTAAAATTGCAGGAATTAAAGCATTTTTTGTTACATTTTCTCTATTTAAAGCTGTTGTTAAAAAAACAGACATCATATTTACTTTGAATTTTTCTGTGTTTATTTCATGTAAAGTAATTCCATTTTTTATATTGATTTTTTTGTAATTCATTTGTATATCGCTTCCTTTCTCACCTCTAATTTTCCTTAATTAGTATAATACAATTAAATACATTTATTCAAGTTTATTTATAAAATTACCAAAAAAAATAGCTAAAAGTTTTTACACTTTTAGCAACTATGTATTTAGAATTTTCTTTTTCTTGCAGCCTCTGATTTCTTTTTTCTTTTAACGCTAGGCTTTTCATAATGCTCTCTTTTTCTTACTTCTTGTAGAACTTCATTTCTAGCACATTGTCTTTTAAATCTTTTTAGAGCATCTTCTATATTTCCATCTTTAACTTTTATTTCTGACATTTAATTCCCCTCCTTCCAGATATACCTTTTCTGTATACTTGGGATTTCTTCATGTTGTACATGTTTCTTTTAGTATCACTTTGATATTATAACTTATACTAGCATAGTTTGTCAAGAGTTATTAAAATATAATTAATTTTTTTGAAAAATATTTCTTTTTTCTTGACTTTATTTGACAATTTTAGTATACTTATCCCAAAGGAGGATGAACTATGGGTATTTTAAAAGAAAAAAGATATCTAGGTATGGTTGGAAACATATTAACATTAGTTGGTGTATTTTTACCATTCTGTAGTATCACAGTATCTCTATTTGGAGTATCAGCTGGTGGAGCATCTTTATCTTTAATTGGTGGTGCACCATTCTATGGAATATTAGTTTTAGCAGCTTCTATTTTCGCTCTATTAGTAATATTCTCAGATAAATTAGCTGATAAAGTTCCATTTTTTGCAAAACTACAAAACCAAAAACTAGCTTTAATAGCTGCAATTGTTTCTGCAGTAGCAGTTATAATAAATGCTCTTTCACTACCTGGTTCAACAGGTGGACTAGGAACAATATCTTTAGGATTTGGTTTCTGGTTAATGGTTATTGGTGTAGTAGCATCAGTTGCATATCCAATCATCTATAAAGGTGACAAATAAGATAATAAAAAAATCTCGCAAAAGCGGGATTTTTTTATTTTTAAAATAGATTTTTCCAACTCAACTTATTTTTTTCTTCTATATGTTTTAATATATATTCCGCTCTTGCCAATTCATTTAAGGCTTCACTATATTCTTCTTCTTCAATCGAAGAACGTAATCCTGTAAGCTCTGTTTCAACTTTTTCCAATTCATTATGTTCAACAAAAAACGCCATTACAATATACTTTTTATCCCAATTTTCATGTATTTCATCTATCTTTTCTTTTACATTTTGCTGTTTAATATTTTCTCCAGATATAATTTTTCTCAATTCGTCAAGTTCTTGTGTAGTTGTCCCTACTGCCCATTTGCTATATTTTTGTATTATAAAATTACCTACAAAAATCAAAACAATAGTTATTCCAACTATAACTGCTTCTTTTTTCATTTTTTCACCGCCTATTTTGATTTTTCTTTCTTTTGCGCAAATATTGTACCACTTCCATCTATTGTCGCAACTAATGTTTCTTCTGGTTTCATATTAAAATTTTTTAATTCTTCTTTTAGCCATTCATAATTTTTTCCCAAAATTTTTAAATTTTGATACATAACCTGTCCATCTATTACAAGGTCATATGCCATCCCCTCATACTGGGGAACTATTCCAAAATCTTCTGGTGTTGTTCCCCTTTTTTCGGGTTTTAATATAACAGAAATTTCCCCACTAGTTTCTAATATTGCATATTCTACATCAGTTAAATTCATTACATCTTTCCCACGTAGTCGTTCTTCCAACTCATTTATAGTAAATTTTTCTCTAATAAGGGCTTGTTCATCAATTTTCCCTCTGCTTATAAGAATCCTTGGCTTACCGCAAAGCACTTCACGGGCTTTTAAGCTTTTCATATTTATTGCTGATATTATTAAATGCATTACCAGTAATCCCAATATTGGTATAATTCCATTTGTTATAGGAGTTCCAATATCTGACATTGGAGTTGATGCAAGGTCTGCTATCATAATTGATATTACAAGCTCAAATGGTTGTAATTGTCCAATTTCTCTTTTTCCCATAAATCTTACTACAATTAAAACTATTATGTATAAAACTACAGCTCTAAAAAAAGTAATTAGCATTTTATTTCTCCTTGTTTAACAGTTTAAAAATATTTTTTACAAATCAAATTAAAAATATGCAAATTATTTTGAATAAATAAAATAAATTTGTAAATAATATTTTTAGAAAGTTACCTTGATTGACTTAATTTTGCTACAGTTTTTGGGTAACAATTTTACTTAAGGAGGTTAGACTTATGGCAAATTCACAATCTAGAAGTTCATCTGGTACTTCTACTGCATGGCAAATAATAGGTAGATTAATAGGTTCAGCAGTTGTTTTAGCTATCACAGCTTTCTTTACTCCAGGTTTTTCTATAGATAATATCTGGTCTTTAATTATAGCTGCTGTTGTATTAAGTGTTATGGATTATCTTATTATAAAATTCACTGGGTTAGATGCAAGTCCTTTTGGTAAAGGCTTTGTTGGTTTTGCCCTTGCTGCCATAACATTATATGTAACTCAATTCTTTGTAGCTGGTTACTCAATTTCTTGGATGGCTGCAATTATTGGTGCTTTAATCTACGGTGTTGTTGATTACTTTTTACCTGGAAATCAACAAATGTAATTTAAACAAAAAAATTCTGCCTGACTAGGCAGAATTTTTATTTTGCTAATTCAATAATATTATCCATAATTTCCTTTGTTACTTTATCTAATATATCCTTATCTTTATTTCCTTTTAATTCACTATAATCAAGTGGTTTTCCATATGTAATTGTTACTTTTCTATTACCTTTTTCTCCACCTTTAATTCCACATGGTACAACTTTAGCTCCACTTCTTACGGCAAAAAATGCAACACCATCTTTTGCTTTTTCTCCTTTTTCTAAACCATTTCTAGTTCCTTCTGGGAACAGTGCTATACACTTATCTTCTTTTAATGTCTTTAAAGATTCTTTTAATGGCCCAACATCTTTATCGTTTCTTTTAACAGTTATTGCATCAAATGTCCAAATTAGGAATTTCAAAAATGTGTTATCTTTAAGTTCTTCTTTAGCAATAAATCTCATATCTCTTTTAGCTGTTGCCACTATTAAAGGTGGGTCTAAATATGATCTGTGGTTTCCAGCAAATATTACTGCACCTTCTTTGGGAACATTTTCTAAACCTTTTATTTCCGCTCTATAATAAATTTTGCACCAAATATAAATTGCTCCTCTAACTATAAATTTTACAATCCTTTTAAAAAACTTTTTCATTAACCTTCAAATCCTTTTTCTTTAATAATTTCTATAATTTTTTCTACAACTTGTTCAATTGTAAGATGAGTAGAATCCAAATAAATTGCATCTTCAGCTTGTTTTAATGCTCCCATCTCTTTATTTTTATCTATTTCATCTCTCATTTTTATATTTTTAAGAATTTCTTCATAATCCATTTCTATACCAGCTTCTTGATTTTGTTTAAATCTTCTATTAGCTCTTTCTTCTGCACTGGCATCTAAATAAATTTTTACATCAGCATTAGGAAATACATAAGTTCCGATATCTCTCCCTTCCATTATTACGTTTTTTCCTTCTGCTAATCTTCTTTGCAAATCAACCATTTTTAATCTTACTTCTATAATACTTGAAACTTGAGCCACAATTTGACTTACTTCTTTACTTCTTATTTTTGTTGTAACATCATTACCATTCAAAAATACCTTTTTTCCTTCATCTGTGTTTACGAATTCAATTTCAATATCATCAAGAATTGATACTATTTTTTCTTTTTCATCCAATAAAATATGTTGATTCAATGTTTCCAATGCCACACATCTATATGTAGCTCCTGTATCTATATTTATTAAATTTAATTTGTCTCCTACAAGTTTTGTAACTGTTCCTTTTCCACTGCCTGCTGGTCCATCTATTGCTACTACGAATGACATCTAATTTTCCTCCCTTTTTTCTGGTATAAATAAGCTTTTTGCAACTACTTCTAATCTTTCTACATTCATTGCAGTAAGTTTTTCAATTTCTTTTTTTGCTTTATCTTTAAATGTATTTAATCCTTCAACAACATTAAATCCATATACTATTTCCACTTCCATATATACATTAACACCTTCTCCAAGGTTATTTACTCTCATTTTTATGACTCTATGTATTGCAGGTGTATTATTAGCCAAATAATCTAAGATTTGTCTAAATACTGCATCTGAAATTGTGAAATTTCCTAGATAACTAAATGTTGGTCTTATAATAGATTTTTCTGAAATATATGGTTTTTGGCCTTTTCCTTTTGATTTGAATATTTGTAATGGGTCTAATAGATATCCAGAAAATTGCTTTTTGATTTCAAATGTTGGAACTGGTATAACGTGTTTTCCTTCTGTTACTCTTATTTTTCTTGCTGTTTTCATTTCTTGTTCTGTTGCAACATCTGTAATATATATTCTTTCTGAAATTGCTGGCAATCCTAAATTTGCAGCAATTTTATCAACCATTCCATCTGATGTCCCAAGAAGCAATATACTTTGTGGTTTATATTTTTTAAATGCTTTCATAATAGCTTGCTTTTCTTCGTCTGAATAAAACAAAGCATGTTTAACAGTTTCTATCTTAGTAGGTGCCTTCTTAGCTGATTCTCCAGCTATAACCTGATTATTATATACCAAAAGTCCATCATCAATAATGAACTCTATATTTCTTTCACTTGCTACCATTTGTGCTCTATAACTTTTACCTGTTCCTGAAGGTCCAACAAAAGAATATACCTTAACTTTATTGGGTTGAAAAGGCATTTTTTCTTTTAAATCTCTTATTATTGCATTGTCTTTTGGGAATTTTTCTTTTAAATCTTTTAATAACATTTTTTTCACCTAATTTCTCTTCTTATATTTTACTATAATTAAATGTTTTTTGCAATATTTAAGAAGAAAAATAGGTAAGCAACTGCCTACCTATCCATAAATAAAAATTTAATACACCATATTCCTGAAATACCAACAAGAGTATAAACTATTCTACTTAATGCTGTTCCTATTCCAAATAAAGTATCAACTAAGTTAAATCCAAATAAGCCAATTAGTCCCCAATTTAATGCCCCTATTATAACAAGGATTAATGCAATTATATCTATTGCTTTCATATTTTTCATTCCTTTCCAAAATTATATATATCTATATTATATTTCGCTTTTTTAAAATTATTCATATTTTTTAATTTTTTTAAATTTTCTAATACTTTTTTAAAAAATTATTCAAAAAGTGTTGACAAGAACACAAAAATAGTTTATACTTTATCTTGCGTTAAGCAATTGATGCTCCCTTAGCTCAGTTGGTCAGAGCAACCGGCTCATAACCGGTGGGTCCAAGGTTCGAATCCTTGAGGGAGCACCATTTCTATATGGGCAGTTGGGTGAGTGGCTAAAACCG
The DNA here is from genome assembly GCA_017613275.1 of Clostridia bacterium. Lineage (GTDB taxonomy): Bacteria > Bacillota > Clostridia > TANB77 > CAG-508 > CAG-269. Next base: position 23,373 of record JAGAED010000016.1, read on the forward strand.
CCAGACTGTAAATCTGGTCTCATTTGAGTTCCTTGGTTCGAATCCAAGACTGCCCACCAAAAAAGCAAGTTATAAAACTTGCTTTTTTATTTTCATTTAAATTAGTATTATATATAATAAAACTCCTCTAATAAATTCATATCCTCACTTGTTTTTTCAAGAAAAGCCCCATTATACTTATTATTAAGATTTTCATATTTATTTACAAACTCATTATAATCAAAAGCAAATAAATCTAAGTAATCTGTAACTATATCTTCAATAAAATTACATTTTTGATTTGCTAGAAATATTAATATTTTTTGAGCATTTTCTCTTTCCATATTATCAATCATATTTTTTTCAAATTTTGATTTTATTTCCTTTACATCTATCATCTATCTGCTCCTTCCATTTCTATTACTATTTCTTTTATATCAATATTATACTTTTCTTTTAATTGTGCATTACTTGAATTTAAAATATTATTTAATCTTTGTTTTCTAGAAGAATTTTCTACTACTAAGTCAATATTATTTTTTAATAAGTATTTTATTAGAATTTCTAATTCTCTTGCATTTCTCCTCAAGCATCTATTTGTAATATATTCACTTACTTTATATTTTTCTAATAATCTAATACCATCTTTTATATTATTAGTGCTAATTGAAAATATAGAAGGTACTAATAAGTGAATATATCTTGAATCATTCCAATATTCTAAATACAATTTTTCTTTTATAGTTTTTTCACTATTTTTCCATATATTAGGAGTTAATAATCCTCGAAACTTCTTGTCATTCCATTCTGGCATTTTTAATATTTTCTTTACTTCATTTGCATTCCCCTTCCATATAGTTGAAGTTAATAATCCTTGAAACTTCTTATCATCCCATTCTGGCATTTCTAGTATTTCTTTTACTTCATTTGCATTACTTTGCCATATAGATGAAGTTAATAATCCTTGAAACTTCTTATCATCCCATTCTGGCATTTTCAATATTTTCTTTACTTTTTTTACACTGCTGTTCCATATAGTTGAAGTTAATAATCCTTGAAATCTCTCGTTTTCCCACTCTGGCATTTCTAGTATTTCTTTTACTTCATTAGCTCTACTGCTCCATATAGTTGAAGTTAATAATCCTTGAAACTTCTCGTCTTCCCACTCTGGCATTTCTAGTATTTCTTTTACTTCATTTGCATTACTATTCCATATATTTGAAGTTAATAATCTTTGAAACTTCTCATCCCTCCATTCAGGCATTTTCAATATTTTCTTTACTTCATTAGTATTACTATTCCATATATTTGAAGTTAGTAATCCTTGAAACTTCTCGTCTTTCCACTCTTGCATTTCTAGTATTTCCTTTATTCCATTTGCATTACTGCTCCATATAGTTGAAGTTAATAATCCTTGAAACTTCTCCTCTTTCCATTCCGGCATTTTCAATATTTTCTTTACTTCATTTGCGTTGCTATTCCATATATTTGAAGTTAGTAATCCCTGAAATTTCTTATCCTCCCATTCCGGCCTTCCTAATATTTTCCTTACCTCATTATAACTTTTACTCCATAAACACTCACAAATTAAATCAGGTCTATTTTTTAACAATTTTAATATTATCTTCTTTTCTTCTATTTTCATTTTCGCATCTCCGTTCTTTACATAATATTTTACTATAAATTCAAATAAATTTCAATGTAAAACTTAAAGAAATTATATTAAGTAGATATAGACCTAGTTTTTTTACCCAAAATTAAAAAGTTGAGGTTGAAAACGTTAAAAGTTTTCAACCTCAACTTTTTAATTTTGTTCTTGATTTCCTTCTGGTAATGCATTAGGAACATCTAATCTTAGTTTGATCTTAGAAACATATCTGATTGCTCTAACAAATTTACTATTTTTAAATCTTTGCCATAATGTTGGTTTAACCTCAAATGTTGTTTCTTGAACATATTGCTCAGCTTGAACTTGTTCTTGAGTAACTTGTGTTTCTTCTTCTACTGGTGTTGGAATAGATTTTAATGCATCTGCAACTTCAATTCCAATATAGCTTAAAGCTTTTGATCTATCTTCAATTCTTTCCATATCTATTTCGATATGTAAGTTTGATTCAAGGTTATTAACTCTAGCATTTAATAATTTCATTGCATCTTTATATTCATCAGATTCTTTATCTTTGCATTTTCCAACTATATTTAAAGTTTCTATAATATCCTCAGGCATTTTTCCTTCAAAGTTTTTAACTTCTTCTTTCCAGCCTTTTTCTTGTGCATCTACAACTTCAATTAGACCTTTTAAATCTCCAGATAATCCTATATTTTGTTCTCTTTGTCTAATTAATTCTTCAATTTGTTTTGTGTTTTCTTCAAATTGATTTGTTGCATACTCAACAAGCCCGTAAGCAGCTTTATATACACTTGCAGGAAAATTGTTTTTCTTTGGATATTCTATTAAATATGCTTTTATTGATTCTATCATATCTTTAAAATATGTATCTTCATCTAATTGTACAATTTGCTTTTTACTATTAGGGTTTATTAACTTTTGTACCTTTTCTATGTTTGATAATATTTTTTCTTCCGTGATAACCATTCTCACGTTTACTATGCCAGATCTAGACATGTAAACTTCCCTCCTTTTTACTTACGCGTATTCGCCTTTGATGACTGTCTACATTTATCATTATACATAAAACTACAATAAAATACAAGAGATTTCTACAATTTTTTCATTACTTTTTAGTTACAAAAATATTACAAAAATATTACAAAAGCATAATAAAATAATTTTATTATGCTTTATATATTATTACTTTTGCATTATCTTCTTCATTTCTTCATTTCTCTTAATTTTTTGTGTTGTTGTTTTTATAAAATCTTCCTCTGTAACCATTATATCCCTAATATATTTGTATGGTGGCATAGTTTTATTTATCTTCTTAACTTCTTTTAATAAAACTTCTTTAACATCTTCTTCTGTGCTAACATTATATACTTGTCTCATTATATCTCTATCATATTGAAGTTTTGCACAAATTTTATAATCTCCATCATCTTCCGGTAATCCGTAGACAAAAGACTCTTTTATTCCTTCGACTTTATTTATTAAAGTTTCTAATTCTTCTGGATAAATATTTTTTCCATTTTTTAAAACTATAACAAATTTCTTTCTACCAGAAATAAATATAAATCCATCTTTATCAATTCTTGCTAAATCTCCTGTATGAAGCCATCCATCTGGTTCTATTGTTTCTTTTGTAGCTTCTTCATTATTATAATATCCAAGCATTGTTGTAGGCCCTTTTACCATTAACTCACCAATGTCTTCTTCATTAACATCTGCAAGTTTTACTTCCAAACTTGGGAATGCTTTTCCTATTGATCCTAATCTTGTATATTTATCATCTTCTGCTGCAATTACTGGGGATGTTTCTGTTAACCCATAACCTTGTAACATTCTTATTCCTAGTTGGTTAAATCCTTTTTCAGCTTCTGGGTCTAATGCTGCACCACCTGCAACCATTAATCTTAGTTTTCCACCAAAATTATTGTGAATGTCCTTAAATATTTTTCTTCTAATATCAATTCCAAATTTCAATAAGAATTGTGTGATTTTTATTCCTTTTTGAACTTTATCCATTTTGCCTTGTTTTTCTATTGCTTTCATCAATCTTTTATACATGTTTTCATATAAGATTGGAACCGAAATCATAACTGAAATTTTAAATTCCTTGATGTTGTCAGCTATATGTTTTATTCCCTCACAAAAAGCTGTTGCAGCTCCAGTTGACATTGCGTATAAGAATCCAACCGTACATTCAAAAGTATGATGCATAGGTAAGAATGATAAGAATGTATCATTTTCATCAATTTTTATAACAGAAGCAATATCAAATAAGTTACTTGTAATGTTCTTATGAGAAAGCATAACAGCCTTAGATTGAGCTGTTGTTCCAGATGTAAATAACATTATGCCCATTTTTTCATTATCAATTTTTGCATCTAAAAACTATTTATTTCCTTCATCCAAAAGCTTTTGACCTTGTTTTACAAGTTCTTTTTGAGAATATACATTTCCTTCTTTTTCTTCCAAATCCATTGAAATGAAAAATTTAATTCCTGTACTTCCTTCTTGGTTTAATCTGTTCATTACCTCATCATATTTATTTGAATAGAAAATAGCCTCAACCTCTGAACGATTTATTAAACTTTCTATTTCGTTATCTGGAAGTGATTTATCAAGTGGCACAACAATACCAGTTCCGCAAACAGTAGCTAAATAAGCCATTCCCCATTCATATCTATTTTCTGAGATAACAGCTATTCTTTTATCTTTTAGTCCCATACTGATTAATGCAGTTCCTAGCGCATTTACTTGCTCTCTAAATTCTTTGTGTGTAATTTCACGAAATTTTCCTTCTACATCTGTTTTATATATGTATGCTGGTCTTTCTCCATATTTCTCACCTGAGACTTTTAACATTTCTTTCAAATCATTGTATTTGTCGAATTTGTGTATTGGTTCTCTCATATATTTATTCCCCTTTTTATTTTAATCCTCTTATTATCGTATTGTCGAATTCTTTATAAAGTTTCATAACATCAATTTCGCCATTGTTTCTTAGTTTATAAATTAAGGTTGAGCAGATAAGTCCATATATTTCAGATGCTATTGCTTTACTGTCACCTTTTTTTATTTCACCTGCTTCTATTCCGTTTTTTACAATTTCCTCTATTTTGTTTATATATTCATATATATGTTTTTGACATTTTTGATTTCTAGCTTCTTTTCCCCAAAATTGACTTAGCAAGATTGTAATTAAATCTTCATATTTAACCACTATCTTTATCTCTATCAATATTATTGCTTTTATTTTATCAATATAACTTTCTAATCTTGAAGTTTTAATATCTATGCTATTTTGTAGAAGTTTAATCCCTTCTTCTACCAAGAAATTGAAAATTTCTTCCTTGCTTGAAAAATGGTAATATAATGTACCTTTTGCAACTCCTACTGTTGCTGTTATATCTTCAATACTTGTTGCATCATAACCTTTTTCTGCAAATAATTTCATTGATGTTTCAAATATTTTTCTTTTGGTTTTATTCATACTTATTGCAATCCCTTTCGAAATTCTTTTTAAAATTATCGCTTATATTATATATTTTTTTCTAAAATATTGCAATAGTTTTATTTTGTTATACTAAGTGTTCAAAAAATTTTTTAAAATCCATTTACAAATTTTTCTTTCTAATATAAAATATGATTATAATAAGAACAACAAATGTTAATAATAAAAATATGGAGGAAAACGAATGAAAAATAAAAACGAATTAAGTTACAAGGATTTAAAAATCACATGTAATCCTAATATTTTCAATTTTGAAACAACAGAAGAATTAGAGTCAATTCGAACAGGAATTGGCCAAGATAGAGGAATTCAAGCTTTAGAATTTGGTCTTCAAATTGATGTAAAAGGCTATAACCTTTACCTAGAAGGTCCAAGCGGTGTTGGAAAAACAATGTATACCTTGAACTATTTAAAAGAAATAGCTTCAAAGAAAAAAGCTCCAAATGACTGGTGCTATATATACAATTTTGATGATCCAAACGAACCAATTAGCGTATCTCTTCCAGCCGGTCAAGGTAAAGAATTTAGAGATTCTATGGATGGTTTTATAAAAGAAATTAAAAAAGATATTAAGAAAACTTTCAATGCAGATGATTTTGAAAAAGAAAAATCTTTAATAAAAAAAGAATTTGAAGAAAAGCGTTCTGTTTTAATGGAACATCTAAACCAAGAAGCTTCAAAGTATAATTTTCAAGTAAAATCAGCTCAAAATGGTATTTATATGATGCCAATTGTTGATGGAAAAACTATTGATGAAGAACAATTCGACAAATTAGATGAAACAATAAAACAAGAATATGAGGAAAAATCAAATGTTGTTCAAGAAATGATTATGAATGTTATTGGACAAATTAAGCAAATTGAAAGAGATGCAGATAAGCGCATTTCTGAATGGCAATCCAATATTGCCCTTATGACAGTAAATGTTCATATAAATTATTTGAAGTCAAAATATAAAAGAAATAAAAAAATAAATAAATTCTTAAATGATGTTAAACAAGATGTTTTGAAAAACATACCAGTATTTTTAGAAGAAGATAAGCCTTGTAACCAAAATCAAAATGGCCCAAGACCACAACCACAAGACCCATGCATGAATTATAGAGTCAACCTTTTCGTTGATAATTCTAATTTGAATGGTGCTCCTGTAATTATGGATTCAAACTACTCTTATCACAATATCTTTGGAAAACTTGAATATGAAAACTACTTTGGTTCATTAAAAACCGACCACACTATGTTGAAATCTGGTTTATTACATGAAGCAAATGGAGGATATATCATTTTCCAAGCAAAAGATTTATTAACAAATGGTGTATGTTACGAAGCTTTGAAAAAAGCTTTAAGAGTAAAAGAACTTTCAATTGAAAATACCCAAGATCAACGTTCTTCAATGGTTATGGTTTCTTTAAAACCTGAACCAATTCCACTTGATTTAAAAGTTATTTTAATTGGAAATAGTGATATTTACCACACACTTTTAGCAATGGATTCTGACTTTAAAAAACTTTTCAAAATCAAAGTTGAATTTGAGGATGATGCTCCAATAAATGAAGAAAACGCAAATAAATTAGCTAGATTCGTTCATGGTTTCTGTGAGCAAGAGGAATTACCTCATCTTGACAGAACTGCAATGGCAAGAATTATAGAGTATTCTTCAAAAATAGCTGGAAATCACAAAAAATTATCTACAAGATTCAATGATTTAGCTCAAATAATTGGTGAAGCTGCAACATGGGCAAAAATAGCCAAGTCAAAAGTAGTAACAAGTGAACACATTGATAAAGCTCTTGCAAAAAGAATAGAAAGAGTTAAAAAATATGATGCAAGATATACTCAAATGATTCAAGATAATGCCCTTTTAATAAACACAAAAGGACATGAGGTTGGCCAAATAAACGGCTTAACAGTTATGACAATTGGAGATTACACATTTGGAAAACCAGCTAAAATTACAGTTAATACTTATACTGGAAAAAGTGGAATAGTAAATATAGAAAGAGAAGTTGAGCTTTCTGGTTCTTCACACTCAAAAGGTGTATTGATTTTAACAGGTTATTTAGGAGAAATGTTTGCACAAGATATTCCATTATGTTTAACAGCAAGCATCTGCTTTGAACAATTGTATAATGGAGTTGATGGAGATAGTGCATCAAGTACAGAATTGTACGCATTACTTTCAAGCCTATCAGGAATACCTATAAATCAATCAATTGCAGTTACAGGGTCAGTTAACCAAAAAGGACAAATACAACCAATTGGTGGAGTTAATGAAAAAATAGAAGGATTCTTCCAAATTTGCAAACTTCGTGGTTTAACTGGTGAACATGGTGTTATGATACCAATTCAAAATGTAAATAACTTACAACTTTCTGATGAAGTTGTAGAGGCTGTTAAAAATAAAAAATTCCATATTTATTCTGTTTCTAATATAGAAGAAGGAATTGAAGTTTTAACAGGTGTTCCAGCTGGTAAAAAGGACAAAGATGGAAAATTCCCTGCTGGTACAGTAAATTATAAGGTTTATGAAAAATTAAGGAAATATGCAAAAATAAGTGAAAAAAATTAATTTTATAAGATTCAAAGAAAAGGATTTGTCACCAAATTGATGAACAAATCCTTTTTCGTTCTCTTAAGCTGTTTTAAGCTCTAATCTTAATTTATCAGCAATCATTGCTATAAATTCTGAATTTGTTGGTTTTCCTTTTGCTGCAGAAATTGTATACCCAAAGATATTCTCAACTGCCTCTTGTTGACCTCTTCCCCAAGCAACTTCTATTGCATGGCGAATTGCTCTTTCAACTCTAGATGGAGTTGTATTATATTTCTTAGCAATCTTTGGATATAAACTTTTCGTGATTTGATTTATAACATCTATATCATTTACAACCATTATAATAGCTTCTCTCAAATACTGATATCCTTTTATATGAGCTGGAACACCAACTTCATGTATTAAATTTGTTACCAAAGCTTCTAAATTATCTTCTTTGGTTGTTGTTGGATTTACAATATCAATATATTTTGGTTTAACCTCCTTTGAAAAGAAATTGTTATTTGTTTCTGGTTTGTAATATTTAAGCTCTCTTATTCTCTTAATTAACAACTCTATGTCAAATGGTTTTACAACATAGTACTCAGCCCCTGAATTAATGGCTTGTTGTGTTACTTTGTCTTGACCTACTGCAGATAACATAATGAACATTGGCTTTTTTTCGCGATTTGTTTCGTTTATTTTTTCTATAACTCCCAGTCCATCTAAGTGTGGCATTATCACATCCAGTAAAACTACATCTGGTGTTGTGTTTTTTATCATTTCTACTGCTTCTAGTCCATCTCTAGCTCTCCCAATTACTTCCATATCATCTTGACTTTCCAAGTATGATGATAATGTTCTGCTAAAATCCTGGTTGTCATCTGCAATAAGTACTGTAATTCTCTCTTTCACTTTTTTATCCTCCTCGTATAAATTAAAATTTGCTTGACGCATTTTCCATTATAGTTGCTTTTTCGAATTAAAGCAATAAAAAACTGGTAATATTTACCAGTTTTTTATAAAGTTTTTAATTCATTTTATTTATTGTTACCATAGTTTTATTAAATATTTTATAATCAATTATATTAATATTTTTTTCATTAACATCCTTCAAAAATCTCTCTTTTTTACTCTCTTCTAAAGCTATTTTACAAACAATATTATCTAAATATTCTGAATTTATGATTTCAATTTCATTTGTTTTACAATAGTATTGAAATTTCTCGAATTGACTATATTCTATTGTACATTCTATAATATAGCCGATTGTTTGTGTAACTCTGTTTGCAATTTCAATAGCTCCACTTAATGCATCTGAATATGCTCTAACTAATCCACCAGTTCCAAGCAAAATTCCACCAAAATACCTAGTAACGATAATTAAAACATTGCACAAATTATTCTTTTGTAAAATATTTAGCATAGGCGCTCCAGCAGTCCCTGAAGGTTCTCCATCATCACTAGATTTTTCAATAATTTGCTCATTTTCCATAACCCTATAAGCAATACAATTATGCCTTGCATCATGGTATTGTTTTTTGTATTTTTTAATTACCTCTTCTGCTTCTTCCTGACTACCTATTTTTATTAAATTAGCAATAAATTTTGACTTTTTCTCTGTCAAAACAAACTCAACATTTTCTTTAATAGTTATAAAATCTAACATCTTTATTTCCTTTTACTCTTTTCCTGCCGTGAAACCAGTCGAATATGCAATTTGAAGATTAAAACCTCCTGTATAGCTATCTACATCTATTATTTCTCCTGCAAAGAAAAGACCTTCTACAATTTTTGATTCCATTGTTTTGGGATTTATTTCTTTTATATTTACACCACCACTTGTAATTATCGCTTCTTCAATTGGTCTAAAGCATTTTATATGAATTTTAAAGTTTTTAAGTTCTTTCACAAGCTTTTTGCGCTCTTCTTTTGTTATTTCATTTACCTGTTTATTCTCATTTATGCCTGTTTTTTCAATAATAACAGGTATTAGTTTTTTTGGCAATAATTTGTCCAAACTATTTTTAAATTGTTTATTTTTTAGCTCCTCAAAATCTCTTAAAATCCTGCTATCTAGCTTTTCTTCTGATAAGGCTGGTTTAAAATCTATTGTCATTGCTATTTTTCTATCTTTTAAAAGATCCTCTATATTTTTATATCTAACTAAATGCGCTGAACCACTTAGTATTGTTGGACCAGATACTCCAAAATGTGTAAAAAGCATTTCTCCAAAGTCATTATATATTGTTTTTCCTTTTGCTTCATCTTGAATATTTATTTCAACATTTTTTAAACTCAATCCCTGTAACTCTCTTACTAAGTCTTTTTCATAACTTTCTAATGGTACTAATGATGGCTTAATTGGTGTAATTGTGTGCCCTAGTTTTTTTACAAATTCATAACCATCTCCTGTTGAACCTGTTGTTGGGTAACTCTTTCCTCCTGTTGCCAATATAATTTTATCTGCCTTTATTTCTTCCTTTTCAGTCCTTATTCCAACAACTTTTCCCTCTTCTGTTAAAATCTCAGTTACTCTTGTATTTAACATTATTTTTACTTTTAATTCATTTAATTTTTTAATAAAGCAATTCAACACATCTCTTGCACTATCTGTAACCGGAAATATTCTATTTCCTCTTTCTTCTTTGACTTTTAGCCCTTGTTTTTCTAAAAAGCTTATTATGTCTTGGTTTGTATAATTGTTAAAGCTACTATATAAAAACATTCCGTTTCCTGGTGTGTTTTTTATAAAATCTTCCATCTCTAAAGAAGATGTAATATTACATCTTCCTTTCCCTGTTATGCAAAGTTTTCTTCCTAAACTTGGCATTTTTTCTATTAAAATTACTTCGTTTTCATTTTCTGCGGAAGTGATTGCTGCCATCATTCCGGCAGGACCACCACCAATTATTATTACTTTCATTTAATTACCTCAAATCTTACATATTGTTATATTGTGCTTTACAGGATGTATAAATTCCAAATAATAGCAGTGCAAAGCTTGTCTATCAATTAATTTAGAAGCTTTTCCATAAAGCTCGTCACCTAAAAGCGAATGACCTATTGCAGAAAAATGCACTCTAATTTGATGAGTTCTTCCTGTCTCTAATGTGCATTTTACCAAACTATAATCATCATATTCCTTTAAAACTTCATAATGTGTAATTGAAGTTTTACCATTTTCATCTATACATCTTTCTATTATACTTCCCTGTTTTCTAGCAATTGGTAAATTTATTGTACCTTTTTTATTTTCCAAAATGCCACTTACCAAAGCTAGATATTGTTTTTTGAAAGTGCCTTCTTGCATTTGTTCTGTTAAACGCTCTTGAATATACTCACATTTTGCAAATATCACAAGCCCAGATGTGTTTTTGTCAAGCCTATTCACAGGCCTAATTTTCTTTTTTAGACCGATTGAATTATAATAATATTTAATTCCATTACTCAATGAATCTTCATAATGTAAAATTGAAGGATGAACCGGTATTCCAGCAGGTTTGTTAACAACCAAAAGCCACTCATCTTCAAAGATAATTTCTAGCTCCATTTGTGTTGGCACAATATTTTCACTCTCTTCTTCATAATCTAAATTTATTGTTATAATATCTCCTATTTTCACATTTTCTCTTGAATCGCAAACATTACCATTTTTCATAATAAGCTTATTTTTTATTAGCTTTGTTCTAAGTCTAGTAGATATTTTAAACTGATTATCTAATACAGAATTCACACTATTAAATTTATCATTTTCTTTAACTTTATACTTAATTTTCATAATAGCTCATAATCCTTTAATTATGCATAAATCTCCCGTTGGAAAAGAATTAAATTTTGGCAAGGAAGATTTTATTTAAAAGGCAAGGGCGCATACGTGGTGTATGTAACCGCGTTTTAAATGAAATCTGACACAGCCCAAATTGTAATTATTTTCCAACCTCCTGTATAGCTTTTAAAATTCCAAACTTACCATAAGGATAAGTAAGTCCACCTTGCATATATGCAATAAATGGTTCACGAATAGGCCCATCACAACTCAATTCAATTGTAGAACCTTGTGTAAATGTTCCAGCTGCCATAATAACTTTATCTTCATATCCGCCCATATCGCCTGGTTCAGGCAATACATTAGCATCTATCGGAGAACCTTTTTGAATTCCTTGGCAGAATTTAATAAGCTTTTCTTCTGAACCTAACGCAATTGTTTGAACAATATCTGCTCTTTTTTCATTCCATTTTGGTTCTACTGTATATCCTAATTCTTCTAATATTGCACTTGCAAATACTGCAGTCTTAACGCTGCTTGCAACAACTGATGGTGCAAAGAATAGTCCTTTTAAAAATTGTGTATTTTGCCCTAAAGATGGTCCAATTTCTTTTCCAATTCCAGGGGATGTCAATCTTTCAGCACATAGTTCTATTAAGTCTTTTTTACCTACAATATAAGCTCCACTTGTAGCAATTCCTGCTCCCAAGTTTTTCATTAAAGACCCAACTGCAATATCTGCTCCAACTTCGATTGGCTCTCTATCTTGAACAAATTCGCCATAGCAGTTGTCTACCATTATAATTACATTTTTATTTACTTTTCTTATTTCTTTTATAATAGCTTCAATCTTTTCTATTGTTAAACTTTTTCTTGTTGAATAGCCTCTAGACCTTTGAATTTCCACTAATTTTACATTATCTGTTGATAATCTTTCAACTATTTTTTGAGTATCAAATTCACTATTTATCAAATCAATTTCTTCATATTTAACTCCAAAAGCTTTTAATGAGCTTTTGCTTGGATTTTCTCCTAATCCTATAACTGTTTGAAGAGTATCATAAGGTGCTCCTGTAATGCTTAACATTGTATCATTTGGGCGTAATAAACCAGATAGTGTAATTGCTAACGCATGTGTTCCAGAAATAAGTTGCGCTCTAACTAAAGAATCTTCTGCTTTAAAAACTTTTGCATATATTTCTTCTATTTTATTTCTTCCAGGCTCATCGATTCCATAGCCTGTTGCTGAATTTAGGTGTGGTTCAGACAAATTGCATTCTTGAAATGCACTAATTACCTTATAACTATTCGCTTCGCATGTTTCATCGATTTCTTTGAATTTATTATTTAGCTTTTCTTCGACATTTTTTGCTAAATCAACAAGTTTTTTATCAATTCCATAGTTTTCTAACATTTTTATACCTCTCTTTTCACTAATACCAATATTTTACTACATTTTTAGAGTTTTTGCAACATACAAGTAAATGGACTTGTACTAAAAGCACAAGCCCATTTTAGTGGTCAATTATTATTTTTTTGGTTTTGTTCTTCTGATTTGTCTGATAAAATCAATGAAGATGCACAATATAATGGTCTATCATCATCAAATACTTCTTCATCTTTTTTTATAAGCATTCCCATCTTATAAACATATTTTGATTCCTCTTTTGGTGTCTTTAGTATATCTATTAACGATATTACTCTAACAAACACTAATATAGCATATACACCCGAAAACATGTAATATATCCACACATTTTCTGGTTTTATGTAAATAGCTATTATACTCCAACCGCAACAAAGAATCCCCCCTGTTATGATAGATAGTACTGTCCAAAACTTTGACATATAAGATTTTTTCCGATTTACTGTTATTACATAAATGTCTGTAATCGAAGCAAAACAACATATTCCAAGTATAATTGCCTGAACCATATTCTTTTAACCTCCTTAAAAAGTTTAAGGGGTATTGATTTGTCATTGACCAAAACAAATCTTATGCGTATGAATAATTATATTATATCAAATTTCACCTTAAAATGCAACAAAAGCCGCTGAAATTCAGCGGCTTTTGATTTGTGTATTTTCGAAAAATTAATTTTGTGCATATGGTAATATAGCAATATGTCTAGCTCTTTTGATTGCTGTTGTGATATCTCTTTGATGTTTAGCACAAGCTCCAGTATTTCTTCTTGGTAAGATTTTTCCTCTTTCATTGATGAATTTTCTTAATTGTTCTGGATTTTTGTAGTCTAAAACATAATTTTTATCACTGCACATTACGCATACTTTTTTTCTTTGTTTTCTGAATTTTGGATTGTAATCCTCATCATAATTTTTATTATTATTTCTTTTATTTTGTTTTTTGTCTGCCATTTTCTATTTCCCCCCTTAACTATAATCTAGAATGGTAGGTCGTCTGTACTAGAAGAAACTTCAAAATCTGATCCCATGCTTCCTGGAGCTGTTGTACCAAATGCATTTTCAAATGCAGCTGCTCCAACTTCTCCTTCTCTTTTGCTATCTGCAAAATATGCTTCTTCTGCAACAACTTCTGTTACATAGTGTTTTGCACCTTGATCATCATCCCAAGTTCTTGTTTGAATTCTTCCAATTACTCCTACTTGTTGACCTTTCTTAAAGTATTTACTGCAAAATTCTCCTGTTTTGCTCCAAGCAACTATGTTTATAAAGTCTGCTTGTCTTTCTTCACCTTGTCTAGCAAATCTTCTATTTACTGCTAAGCTAAATGAAGCAACTAATGTATTATTTGTTTGTGTATATCTAACTTCTGGGTCTCTTGTTAATCTTCCCATCAATACTACTTTGTTCATATTCTATCACCTATCCTTACTTCAAATAAAGGCCCTTATCTTTATTTAATTTTATTTTTCTAATTTTCATTAGACTTTATGCAATTAAGCATCTAATTTAACTGTGATGAATTTTATTACTTCATCAGATATTCTGTAATTTCTTTCAAGTTCAGCAATTGTTTCTGGTTCTGCATCAAAGTTAAATTGCATATATGTAGCTTCAGTGAATTTTTTGATTGCATAAGCTAATTGTTTTTTACCTAAATTGTTTACAGATTCTACTTTTCCTGTTTTATTGATTAGTCCTGTGTATTTTTCTTCAACAGCTTTTAAACCTGCCTCATCAACTTCTGGACTAACAATGATAACACTTTCGTATTTATTCATTATTTTCACCTCCCTTTGGATTTACAACCTGCGCCTTAGAGCGCAAGTAGAGAATTTAAATAGGTATGCTCTTTAAAGCATACCTATTTTACCACATTTATGTTACTTTGGCAAGCATTTTTATGAATTTTTTAATCTATTTTACACAATTTTCAAGTAATTCTATTTTTATTTTCTTTGAAGTGTCAATTTTTGCTTTTATGCCTATTGGAATTACTGTTTTTGTTTCTATATGCCCAAAATTATTTGACTTTATAATTGGGAAATTATATTCATCTCCAATAACATCTTTTACAATTTGCTCTAATGCTATTCCCATGCTATTTTCATAATTCCCAATCCAAATGCCTTTTATTTTATCAAATACACCATTTTGTTTCATAAAATATAGAGAATTGCTAACAACCTCTGGTGGTGATTCAAATCCTAATTCTTCTATAAATAATAGTTTATCTTCAAAATCAACTGAATATTTTCCAGCTGTAACTCCTTTGGTTAGAAAAATATTACCACCAATTAATTCGCCTTCTGCAACACCTTCTTGAATTGTAAGGTATTTGTCATTCTCAGATATTCCGAATTCTAGACTTCCATCTACAAATCTTTTAATTGCTTCTTTATAACTAAAATCAGTTTCATCTGTTGCAATTGTTTTAAAATTTGTAGCGCTAAATGTTACTAAACCAGTTTTAGCGGCAATCATATTTGTTATAGACGTTATATCACTATAGCCACAAATTATTTTAGGATTTTCTCTTATTAAGTCATAATCCAAATATTCAAACACTGAATTTGAATTATTTCCACCTTTTGCACACCATATCATTTTTACTTCTTTATCTGCAAACATTGCATTTATGTCCTCTGCCTTTTCTTTCGCAGTTGCTGAATATCCACATGTATTGCTGAATAAATTCTTGGCAAATTTTACTTTGAATCCTTCTTTTTCAACCATTTCTTTGGCTTTTTTTACTTCTTCTATCTTTTCACCAACTATTGGATCAGATGGTGCAATTACCCCTATTGTATCTCCTTTATTTAATTTTGCAGGAATTATCTTTTCCATAAACTTGCCTCCTTTTGTATATAAAATATCATATTTTGTTGTTTTGTTCAAGGGAAATCTTTAAGGTGCCAAAATGGAACCTTAAAGAAAACTTGAGGTCACAATTTGTGACCTCAAGTTTTTTATTCTCCCCATAATACTCTTTCTGCATGCTTTTTCATTTCTTCGTGTGTATAAAATTTTGTATTTTTATCCTGCGCCTCTTCTTCTGCATTTTTTAATTCATTTTCTATATTATTCAAATCACATACTATTTTTATATTATTCATTATTTTCTCACCTCAATAATTATTGTATACTTCCAATCATTCTAATTCTATTTGTAAAATTCTCTATTATCTCTGTATCTTCAATTTTGTTAATTCCAAAGCATTTATTTCCCAAATCTTTTATAGAAGCTCCACAATGATATAATTCTTTGTTGTCAATTACAATAAATCTATCATGAAACTTATTTGTTTTTGCCACCTTCAATGTAGGATATTCTTTATTGAATTTTTGTATATCTATATTTTGTATATTACTTTTATTTGATGTTAATATAACAACTTCAACATCTTTATTTTTCTTTGATAGCATTTTTAATATACTATCATCTATATAATTATCAATTATTAGAATTTTACTCTTTGCTTTTTTTATGATATCTACAATTAAACTGTAACTATCCCATATTTGACCTTGAAAGAATATTTTTTGTTTAATATCTTCTTCATTTTGAAACATATTAAATAATTGTTTTATATTTTTTTCATTTTCTAATTGCTTATATTCTAATGTTGTTAGCCTTTCAAATAATTGACCATTATTGTACAAAAACTTTCTCATTTCAACAAATGCATTCATAATATTTATACTAACTTGAATTGCTATATTATTTTTTAATAATCCCGAAAGCATTGCAATACCTTGTTCTGTAAAAGCATAAGGCAAATATTTTCTATGCTGTCCTCTTCCATTATTCTTTAAGGTCGCAATTTGCGACCTTAAAGAATTAAATTCTTCTTCAGTTAATTGAAAACAAAATTCCTGTGGAAATCTAGCATTATTTCTATTTACTGTTTCATTTATTCGTTTAGTAGGATAATGATATAGTCTTGCCACATCACTATCTATTATCACTTGTTTTTCTCTTATTGTATATATCATACTCTTTATATCAACATCAGTATCTAAATACTCTATAAAATTATTATTTTCTACTTTTTGTAATTCTTTTTCCATAATATCAACATCCTTCGTATAAATATTTGTTTCATGAACAATTGTATAGTATCATGATAATTCTTAATAGTCAACTATTTAGTTAAAATTTATTAAAATAAAAAAATGAATTGAACTTTGGTATTTTAATTTCAAAATTCAATTCATTTTTCTATTTGAACATATTCAATTATATCTGTAATAGTGCAGTTTAGGTAATCACAAAGTCTTGCTACTACGAAGATATCAAATCTTACTAATTCCCCTGTCATCATTCTTTTTAAAACTTTAAAATCTGTATTTGTATCTCTCATCAATTTATTTATACTAATTTTTTTGGCTTTTAAAACATCTTCAAGTTTAAATAAATACTCCCCTTCTTCAATCTTTAATCTAACCATAATTAGCTCCTAAACTTATAACTTTATTTATTTAATTATAAATTTTTATTTGCTACTTGACTATTGGTTGTGTAACCAATATAATTGAATTATAATTTTGATGAAAACATTCAAAAGAAAAAATTGAAGGAGGAAACATATTATGAAAAAATCACTAAATCGTAGTATTTATGAACACTTTAGCTTTTATAAAAAAAGCAAAACAAACAATACTGGTATTACACTAATAGCACTTGTGATTACGATTATTGTTCTGCTAATTTTAGCACGGAATTACAATTAGTGCTTTAACTGGAAGTGACTCTGCACCTGCAAAAGCAAATGAAGCAGAGCAAAAAAATGATATTGGTTCAGCAAAAGACCAAATTGCCGTAGCAGCAATAAATGCTAAAACAGATGCGTATGAAACTGCTTATGTAGGAAATGAAGTAACAGCAGAAAATGCTTCTACAACTGTTGGGCAATCTGTAATTGATGCAGTATTACCTTTTAATGGAACAAATTCCGGAAAAGCTTCAATTGAAGTAACACAAGCTATAACAAATAATGTAAAAGGAAATGCTTCAATCTCAATCACTACAAGAGACTTTGTAGTAGATGGAACAATTACACTTCAAGACGGAATTTTAACTTGGGGAGCAATTGAGCCAAATATACCAAGCATAACAATAACAAATCCTCCAAAAACTATAGGAATTGGAAAAAGCACAACACTAACAACACAAATAAAAAGAGTAACACCAACTCCAACAATTACTTGGACAAGCAGCAGCAACTCACTTGCAACAGTAACTGCTGAAGGAAAGGCAAATGGCATTGCAGCAGGAGATGTAATAATAACAGCAAAGATAACTGTTGATGGAGTAGATTATTTAGATAATTGTAGTATAACAATAAAAGAAGAAAAATTTTTAGGTGATGCAAGACAAGCAGACAAATATGGATACAAGGTAACAGGATATGATGCCAAACTAACAGAAGTAGGATGTTGGAGATTATTCTATCAAGATGATGACAATACATATTTAATAGCCAATATACCACAAGGTTCTTATACACCAAGTGACTATTATGCTGCAAGTGAAGAAACAAGATATACAACAGGAGGAAGCGTAAGTGAAGTAGGAAAAAATTTAAACGAAAAATATTATAAAGCATATCCAACAAAATTTACATTAGGAGAAACGCCAAAAAATATGAGAGCAGTAGCATGGATGACAGATACAAGTAACACATTATGGAGTCAATATGTAACAGGAAATGCAAGCTGGGCAATAGCAAGTCCAACAATAGAATTATTTGTAGAATCATATAATGCAGTAAAAGAAGATATAGATGCAAAGAGAAAAGCAGGAACGACAACTGAAGCAGCAAGAACAGAAATTACAGCAACATTAACTTCATATGGATATTCTTCGGGACAAAGCGGATTAGATGTAAACTATAACCATGGAATATATAATTATGCAACAAGCGGAGATGAATGGTGGCTTGCTTCGCCTAGGTCTAATGATACCTCTGGTTGCCTTTTTGTGAAAGGTATCAACAGTTGCGTGGCTGGTACCAATATTACTAATCAGCGTACGAATGCAGTTCGCCCAATAGTTTGTATTCCAACAACTACATTCAATGCAGCAGTTGCATCTGGAACATATACATTAACAGATGAATAAAACTTTAACAAAAAATGAATTTGCGAATGCAAATTCATTTTTTGGTTATATTATTTTAGTTTCATTGACAACAACTTCGAAATTCCACTTTCTTCCATTGTTACCCCATAAACAGTATCAGCTGCTTCCATTGAGCCTTTTCTATGAGTAATAACTAAGAATTGAGTTTCATTTGAGAATTTCTTTAAATAATCAGCATATCTAAATACGTTTACATCATCAAGTGCTGCTTCAATTTCATCTAGCACGCAGAATGGTGCTGGATTTATTTTTAATATTGCAAATAGAAGTGCAATTGCTGTAAATGCCTTTTCTCCACCTGATAGAAGCATCATGTTTTGAAGTTTCTTTCCTGGTGGTTGTACTGTAATGTCTATTCCACATTCTAGAATATTTTCTTCGTCTGCAAGGCTTAGGCTTGCTTGTCCTCCGCCAAATAGTTCTTTAAAAACTTCGCTAAAGTTTTTGTTTATTATCTCAAATTGTGTTTTAAATTGTTCTTTCATAATTGTTGTCATTTCTGAAATAATTTTTCTTAATTTGGCCATTGTTTCTTCTAAATCGAAGCGTTGTGCACTCATAAATTCATATCTTTCTTTCAAGTTTTTGTACTCTTCTATTGAATCTACATTTACACTACCAAGTTCTTTAATGTCTGTTCTTAAATTATTAACTTGTCTTTGTGTTTTTTGCACATTGTCTGGCTTTTTAACTTCTCCCACATTGTTTGGAGTAAGCTCATATTCTTCCCACATTTTGTTTATAATTGAGTTTATATCATCTTCAAGTTTTGTTTTCTTTACATCAATTTTAACTATTTGTGCTTTTAAATCTTCTATTACATGGAATTTATCTGATATTTCTTTTTCTTGTGACTCTAGCTTTTTGTTCTTGTCTACCCTATCTTGTTTTAGTTCTTCTATCTTGCTTCCGCTTGTTTCAACTTCTTGCTTGATTTCCGCAATTTTATTATTTGTTTCTTCTATTGATGCTTTTAATTCTTCATTTTCTTGAGTGATTTGCTCAATTTGATTTTTCTTGTTTTCTATGCTCTTATTTGTGTTTTCTGTTTCAAGATTAATTCTTTCAACAATTTCTTCTATTGATGCTTCACTCTCGTCAAATGAAGATACAGAAATTTTTAGATTTGTTATATCAAAGTTTAGGTCATCAATATATTTTTGATTATCTTTGTTCATTTCAGCAAATTCAGTAATTACTTTGTTTAGCTTTTCTATTTCTTCTGTTAATTGTTTTGTTTCAGTAATTGCATTTTCCTTATCTTTTTTGCAATTTTCTTTGCTTGTATCTAGCTCTGCTGTTTCTTTTTTCAACTTTTCAAGCCTTGCTTCTATTTTTTGAATTTCGCTTTCTATTGAATCTAGTTTTTGCTTTTTAGTTGCAAACTCTATTTCAATTTCTTGTAGGCTCTTTTCTAAGTTCATTGCAAGTTCTAGAGTGTCTTCTATTGAACTTTCATAACCTTCTTTTTCTTCTTCTAGCTTAGCTAATTTTTCTTTTTCCTTTTTGATTTCTTTTTCAAGGTTTTCGATTTCTCTACCTCTACCCAAAATATTAACAGTTTTCTTAGCTACTGAACCACCCGTGATTGCTCCAGATGGGTTAATTAAATCTCCATCTAGTGTGATTATTCTAAATGTATAATTGTTGTTTTTTGCAACCTTAATTGCTGTATCCATGTTGTCTACAATTACTGTTCTACCAAGCAAATTCAATATAATTTGTTCATATTTTTTACTGTAACTTACTAAGTCTGAAGCAATTCCAACTATTCCTGGTTCTTTTCCCTTTATTTTATCAAGCTTTTTACCTTTAACTGATGAAATTGGTAAGAATGACGCTCTTCCTAAATTGTTTTTTCTTAAATGTTCAACTAATTTTTTTGCGTCTTCCTCAGTTTCTGTAACTATGTTTTGAAGTGACATACCAAGGCACATTTCTATCGCTGTTTCATATTGTTTTGGAACTTCTATAATATTTGCTAAAACGCCATGCATTCCTTTGCCCAAGTCTTTTATGTTTTCACAATCTTTTAGAAGCTCTTTAACACTTTTTACATAGCCTTCTTTTTCTTTTTCTGTTTCAATTAAGAATTTTAATCTTGACTCTTTTATTCTAATTTCACTAGCTAAAGCATTTATGCTAGTTTCAAAACTTTTTATTTTGTTATTTGCTTCTTCTCTTTTTTTGCTAATTTCTTGTAACTCTTCTGTTACCTTATTTTTCTTTAATTGAATGTCATAAAATTCCTTAGATACCTCTGTCTTTGTAAGCCTTGTTGCATCTAATTCAGATATGTTGTTCTGAATTTCTTGTTTGATTTGTTTTTGACGTTTTTCAATATTTTCAACTTGAATATCTTGTGCATTTATGTATGATGCTAACTCATATTTTTTATCTGTATTTGCTTCAACTTTTTTCTTGTGTTCTTCTATTTCTAGCTCTTTTCCAGATAATTTTTTTGTTAATTCATCAAGTTCTTTTTGTTTTTCTTCAAGTTCTTTTTCAAATTTTTCTTTATTATTTTTTAAATTGTCTTTCTTTTCTTCTTTTTGTTTTGCTTCATCCGCAAGCTCTTCAAGCCTTTTATTTAACTCTTCTATCTCGTTTTCGAATCTTGTTTTATTTTCCAAATTGTTAGAAATTCTAGTGTTTGCAACATTTATATCAGAATTTAGCATTTCAATTTCTTTTTTACTTTCAAAACCCAAATTTGACATTTGCTCTATTTTTAGAGTAATATCATCTATTTGATTTTTCAATTCTTCTTTTAAATTCTTAACTCTTTCAAGTCTTCCTTCTTCATCATTGCAGTTTGACTTTAGAATTTCTTCATCTTCTACAACTTGTTTCAAAGTTTCTTTGTATTTTTCAATATTATAAATAAATAGCCCTATTTCTATACTTTTTAATTCTTCTTTTAAGTTTAAGTATTTTTTTGCTTTATCTGCTTGAAGTTTTAATGGTTCTAAATTTGTTTCTATTTCGGCTAAAATATCGTTTATTCTAAGCAAATTAAGCTTTGTACTTTCTAGCTTTTTCTCTGATTCTTGTTTTCTTGCTCTATATTTTACAATTCCAGCCGCTTCTTCAAAAATATGACGTCTATCTTCTGATTTATTACTTAAAATCTCGTCTATTTTTCCTTGTCCAATTATAGAATACCCATCTTTTCCAATACCTGTATCCATGAAAAGTTCAAGTACATCTTTTAATCTACAAGGCACTTTATTTATGAAATAACCAGTTTCTCCACTTCTAAAAAGCTTTCTTGTAACTGTTACTTCCGTATATTCAATTGGTAATGCTCCATCTTCATTATCAAATACAAGTGAACACTCTGCAAAGCCTAGTGACTTTCTATTTTGTGTTCCTGCAAATATAATATCTTGAGATTTTGTTCCTCTCAAAGACTTCATACTTTGCTCTCCAAGTATCCATCTTATGGCATCTACTATGTTACTTTTTCCAGATCCATTTGGCCCTATTACACTTGTAATTCCTGGCATAAATTCTAATACTGTTTTATCTGCAAATGACTTAAATCCCTGCATTTCTAGTCTTTTTAAATACATCTATTATCCCTCAACTTTTTTTGTTATAATTTTTAATGCTTTCTCTCTTGGCAAAACTATTACATGTCCACAACCTTGGCATTTTAATTTAAAATCCACCCCAACTCTTGTTATTTCCCAAAGTTTGCTCCCGCATGGATGGACTTTTTTTGTTCTAACTATATCTCCTATTTTATAATCCATAAATTCACCTTTTTTACATTTTTCTATTCAATCTTTTATATAATATCATAATTGATTTCATATTACAATAGCGAACTTTGCTTTTTCTTTTTGCTTTTTTCCTTTATTTATGGTATAATATTGTTATAATATATGGAGGTGATTATATGGCAAGATGCAAATTAATCCCAACGGAAAAAATAAGAAATGAAGCAATAATGAAAAAAGAAGATCCAACCAAGTATTTGAATAAAAAACCTTTTTTTATTCCTGCTGATGCAAGATATGATGAAAGAAAAAAAGATAAATTTACTTATGAATATTTACAAGACATTTTAGTTATAAGAGATGATAATTCTAAACTTATTATTCATGAAATAGAATCTGATATTTCATCATTAAAAAAAGTTGAATTAAGTGAAGTTAATCAGAACGATTATGTAACGGAAATAATACAAGCATATACAGATGGTTTGGATTTTTCTAAAATGCAAAGCGATAAAGAATATCTAGATTGTTTAGCATATATTCTTTTATCTTCTGAACGTATAGATTCGAAAAAAATTCTTGCAAAGGATTATGGTTTAAAAGAAATATATATCGGTACTATAAAACGTGATGAAAAAACTGGCCAATATGATAAAAGGAACAGGAAAGGATTAAAATTATCTGATATTGTAAAAATAAAGAAACAATTAGAATTAGAAAAGAAAATAAAAGAAGAAGAAAAAAATGAAAACAAAAACAAATTCAAAATGATTAGTGCAATTTATTCCCAATTAGAAACTATGTCTTCAGAAGATTTATCTAAATTATGTGAG
This sequence comes from Clostridia bacterium, assembly GCA_017613275.1. Classification (GTDB taxonomy): domain Bacteria; phylum Bacillota; class Clostridia; order TANB77; family CAG-508; genus CAG-269. The sequence goes on from JAGAED010000016.1 coordinate 46,914, forward strand.
CTTTTAAAAATTTCAATAGATGACCTGGATTTAGACAATGATTTGGACAATTCAAGATAAATAATACAAAAAGAGTGAAAATTAATTTTTTCACTCTTTATTTTTGTAATTTTTTCATTTTTTTCTCATACATTTCTAATGCTCTTTCTGGTGTTGCCATACCTGTAAATGCTTTTATTGGAGCAAATTCCATATTTTCGTCTACTTCTAATAATGTAAAATTATCGAAGTATTTAAATACATCAAATATAAATTTTTCAAATTTAAATGAATTAGGTTCTTGTACAACCATTTTCATTCCTTCCTCGTTTATATAGTCTGTCTTTTTAAAAGCTCTGTGGTAAGGTATTTCAAACTCTGAACATTTTAAAAATGCGTCTTTTGAAAACAAATGTGCCAATATGTTTATTTGATTATATTTGTATTTACCGTTTTCATTTTTTTCATATTTCATCTTTTCTGTTAAATAAACTGGATTAATTATTTCCACATTATTATCTACTTTTGCAAATATCCATGTCTTTGCATCAAAGTCTTTTTTTGAAACAGATTTAGATGCAACCTGTGATTTATTATGTGCTGATAATCCTAGGAATAACGGATCCACTATCTCTAATAGAATATTATCTACCCCTGAAACAACTATCCATTCAGTATTTCCCAATGTATTTTCCAAATTTTTTTCTTTAAATGCTCTAAAAATGTCGCCATTTCCATTAGAATCTCTTTTTAATTTTCCTATGTTATCTAACATTATTTTTCCATTTATGTCTAAAATATGAACAGTATATTGTTCAAAGAAATGTATTTTTTCTTTTGGATAACCAAAATAATTATGCAACTTAAAATATTCCTTAGTTTTTTCATCATTTGAAGGACTTGTCATAATGTACCATGGTATAGTACAATTATATTTTTTATTTGCTTCTTTTAATTTATCACATATAAACTCAAATAACGATTTATGCTTGTCATCTGGTGGCAACTGTAATTCATAAGTTCCCTTAGGTCCTTTGAATCCAAGTCTACTTCCCATTCCTCCAGCTAATGTTATAACTGCTAATTTTCCTTCTCTAATAATATCTTCACCAAGCTGTATGTATTTTTCTTTTTCTTTAATGTCGAATTTACTATAATAATTAATTGGAGAAATCTTTTTTTCATCTATTACATCATTTTTAAATGAATTTATATATAATTTGTTTAGAAAATCAAAATTCGTTTGTTTTATTTGATTTACTAATACTTCTTTTTCGTTATCATCTAATTCATCATAAAAATCGATCAAATGTGTCTGCTCATATTTTTCTAAAATAGGAATTATTTCTTTTAACTTTTCATCCATAAGTTAATTATCTACTCCTTTTCAAAATTTGTGCTTGCTGTTCTTAAACAGAAAATTGACCTTTCCTTTCCTGGCATATCAGTTTGTTCTAAACTTGATATCTCTTTTTCTATGTCATAAGGTACTCTTACATTTGTAATAGAAATTGGTCCAAGGTCTTTTGAGCCAATATTTCCTTCTAATATAACATATGATGCAAGTGTTGAAAATGAGTTTGTTTTATGTTCTTTTCCATCATTTTCCATCTCATTTGGTGCCCCTACACTACCTGTGTTAAATAATGTTTTGTTTTTATATTTGTATAGGTTTGGAGTATGAATATGTCCATAGCCCACAATGTCGGGAATTTCATCATCTTCGGTCTTTCCTATAAATTCTGTATTTTCAAACATTTCAATGGCATTTTCTAACTCTAAACCTGAATACCTCGTGTCTGTATTTGAATACATTGGATTAAATATGTGTTCTAAACTATATGGAGATGCATGGAATAACCTAACAAGTTGTCCACTTAAATAAAATTCATGCATTATAGGAAGTGTTTTTAAATATTCAATTCTTTCTTTGCCAATTTTTTCAGTTGTCCAGAATTTTCTTTCTATTCCTCTATCTGAACACGCAATTTCATCGCAGTTTCCTTTTAATACTATTTCGCAATTTTCTTTTACTAAATCTATTACTTTATCTGGATTTACACCTTTGATCACCAAATCGCCAAGACAGTATATATGTGTAATCCCTCTGTTTTTTATATCTTCTAATACTGCTTCTAATGCTGTTAAATTTGAATGAATATCACTTATAATTGCAATCTTCTCCATATCTCGTCTCCCTTCTACTAATTACTATTATACTAAAAAAATAACAAAATTTCAATTAGATTATTAAAAAAATGATATTATCCCAATTGTATTTCTACATCTGAATTTGTATTTTATGTGAATTTGTGGTATAATATTACAGATATTCGTTGTGCACGAATAAAAACAAAGCACAATTTGTATACATATTTGTCTTGTAATTCTTAAAGGAGGTTGTCAACGATGGCAGATGTACGGCAGGCAACAATTGTTGCAGCTAAATGGTGGACTGAAGCAATCAGCCACCCTACCCCAAACAGTTTTAATAATGGTGATCGCGCAAGCGCTAACTCATTCATGATGATGATGGTAGGGCAAAGATTAGCAGAGAAAAACGCTGCAAAACCAGAACAGTTAGAGGCATTTTTCGAAATTCTTACTAAGCGTATTGAAAGTGAACTTGACAAGGAAACCAGAGTTCAACTTGACTGTGATTATGGTCCATGCAATATCCTTGGCGAAGCTGCAGAAGAAGTTGGAATAAATACATGTCTCTTTCCTTTCAAAAGAAGGATGAACATTACCACCAATTCTGTAGAAGTTAAAGATGGCTATGATGCCGACTGGAAAATGCTCTACTCTGAAATTCTAGATTAATCACCATTTAGCAAAACCATAAAAGACTCCTGATGTATCAGGAGTCTTTTATGGTTTTCTATTTTTCTGTTCTAATATCTCTGCTTCAAACCTATCATATTCCTTCCATTTTTTTCTTTCGTCTTCATCACATAAGTAATCACTGTATAGAACTGATAAGAGGCTTTTAGTTTCTGGCAATAAATCTTGCTGATTTAATGGAATACCTGGTTTGTATTTATAGATATAATTCTTATCCTTTGCTTTCTCAATAGCTTCAATTAAATCTTCAGGAATCTTTTCTTTCAACTCTTTCTTCATGTTTTTTATTATTTCGCTTAGTTGAGAGAACGCTTTACTATATTCTTCTTGAATCATATTTCCATTCCTTCCCTTGCTTTTAAATAATCTTTAATATTTTCAAGTGCTTGTCTTGCCTTTGCTCTCTCCTGTGGATGGTTAATCACGGTTTCAATCTCTCCCATATCAATGTAACCCTCTTCAAAATCAATCATTCCGTCTGTATTTTCAAAATCTTCTTCATATTCATCAAGTTCATCTTCTATATAAGCTCCAATATATTCAATCTCAGAAGTATCCAAGTTTATTAGCTTTTTAGACTTTTCATTATCGCTATATAATGATGTAATAGTTTTTATATCATCATCTGAATCCTCATGTTCAACTGAACCATCTTCATATAAAACAAGTTGAATTCTAGAATCACTAATATACTCAACCTTTTCTTCAGGATATTTATTTTCATTATCATGTTTTAATTTACTTATATCTATATCTGTATTTCCAATTCCCACAGTAACTTTATTTAATTGTTGACCTCTTATTTTTTTACTTAATTCTGCAACTTTCTTTTCATATTCTTCATCAGTCATATTGTCTTTTTCTTCTTCTAGTTTGCTTATTTCTTCTTTTTTATACTTTTTAATTCCAGTCTTATCTTCTTCAACAAAAGCTTTAGCGGCTTTTTTCACTGCTTTTAACACTTCATTACTAACAACTTTCTTGTTATTTGAATCTTTCTGTACCGCTTCTATATTGTCAAAACAAATAACGTTTTTATTTCTCCATAACCAGCTTTGAGCCAAAACTTTTCCAGATTCGTCTTGAACAATTAAAACTCTTCCATTTGGTGATGTTGTACTATGGATCATACAACTTTCACCTAAATTATCTAATGCCTGACAGCAATCTGTTATTTCCCCAACGAATATAGCAGTTGGATCATCAAGACTCAAAACTTTATATGTATATTTAGAATCTTCACATTTTCCTTCTATCTGCGGAATACTACTTTCCTTTCTTTTTAATTGTTCTCTGTATATATCTTGGACTTTTTCAAATTGTTCTTGAGAATATCCACAATTAGAAGCCAGTTCACTAATTTCGGCAAATTCAATTTTTTTATATCTTTTCTTGTATAAGTATTTCTCGCACTTATCAAATGTTATTCTTTGCCCAAGGTTTGCATTTACAATTTCATCCCATTGTTTCTGAATTTTACTTATTTCATTTTGCTTCTTTTGGTTTTTTAATATTTCAGTTATATTATTTTTAAAAAAATTATAAAAATCTGGTTTATATTTCATATCCATACCGTCAAATATTCTATGAAGTTTAGTTGGTGTCATCATAAAACTTGGGTCTGCTTTATAATATATTTTCCTTATCTTTTTCTCCAATTCATATCCTTCATTAGGATTATTCTTCTTTAATTCCTGTAAATCCGTTTTTAATAGGATTCCAACATTTTTTTCATCAATTTTCTTCTCATAACCTTTTTGTAATACATACCTAATAACTGCATTTTCATTTGTATCCGCATCATACTCTTCTAAAAGATTTTTCATTTTAATTTCAGATAACTCAGTTTCTTGTAATACCTTCTGTATAATATACTTCAACTCTTCATCAGCTTTATCTTGTGATTCGAATAAGTTCAAAAAATTAGAATCTTCAAGCATATGTTTTTTATTCACAACATATTTATTATATTTTTTTATATCAAAATTATTATAAATAATATCTTTTTCACTATCTAAAAAATTATCTAAACAGATTTTAAATCTTTTCTTTGGCATGTATGTAGAAAAATGTTCTATTATTCCAAGTCTCTCTTCTTGATTTGCATCTTTGTCAAATGCCCCAAAAGAAAGAAGCGTTTCTACTAAAGCATTTTTGGCGTCTGCACTTGAGTTATATAATTCGTTTTTAGTTAAATTCCACCATATTTTTTTATCAAACTTTTCTATTTGATTACTTGGATATTTTTTTAGTACATTTATACCTGGCACAAAATTATGTAATTTATCAAACTTGTACATTTTTAAAATTACATCTAATTCTGCTTTTGCATCAATGTTATATCCTCCCCATATTCCCTTTGCATATATTTCAGGTGTGATGTATTTTGCTGGAATATCCTTTAATACATTTTCTGTATTATTAAATCTCACAGATTTAGTTCTTCCATCTACTAATGCCTCATATATTTCTTTACCTATCATATTTCCTGGAACATATTCAAAATTATCTGGATAGCCTTTAACCGCCTTTATGCACATTTCATGTGTTTTATATTTATCAGGCACCAACTTAAAGTAATATACTGAATCTTCAACAAGCTTGTCCCAAAATTCTTGACTATCTAAAAATTCTTCTGGAATATGTGCGTTCTTCCCAGGAGAATCATCCGTTATTTTTTCGTGTTTCTCTGAAGTTCTAAATTCATATGGAAATTTCACTAGTACTGCTTCTCGCATATCTTCTGGAATAAATTTAAAAGCCTTCCTATCATTGTCAAAAGCATATATACACATTTCTTCATCTATAAACTCTTCTGGTACAAATTTTAGCAACATTCCATCTTGCATTACAATTCTCTTAAATGCGTTTGCCATAACTTTTTTATCCATAGTGCTCTCCTTTGCCACTTTCTAGTCTCCTCTATATATAAAAATTATACCATTCGCCCAAAATAAAAACAATAAAATATAAAATATTTTATTGTTTTATTTCAAGCTTATTAACGCAGTGTTTAAGCCATATCCTTCTTTTTCAACTCTAAAAGAGTGAATTATTTTTGAATTACAAACACTGCAAAGTCCGCTATCTATGATATTTTCTTCTTTTAAGCCTTCTTTTTTCAGAATTTCTTTATTTATCAAAACTGTATCTATATTCCATTTTTCTTTTTTCTCATTATATTCAATAAAACTGTTTAATTCCTTAAACTCTTTTTCGAATAAGTCTTTTACGTCTTTATCCACTTCAAAATGACATTTTCTAATACTTGGGCAAATACAACAAATAATGTCTTGTGGATTGCAATTATACTCTTTTACCATTTTTTTAACCGCTTCCACTGAAATTCTTTGAAGTGTTCCTTTCCAGCCAGAGTGCACATTTGCAATTACTTTTTTAACTGGGTCGAAGAACAAAAGTAAGATACAATCAGCATTTGTGGTTGCTAATATAAAATTTGATTTATTTGTAACTAAACCATCTGTTGCATCATATTCGCTTAAATTGAAATCAGGTTCATTTGGATTTATCTTTGAATTTACAAGCTTTACATTTTTGGTATGTTCTTGATTACATTTTACAACATTAATACAATTCTCTCCCATTGCATTACATAAACTCTCATAGTCTTTGCAATTTTTTTCAAACTCTTCTCTGGGCAATGGTTTTTTATTTGATTTATCCGTTCTATAATTATAATTTATTCCCAAAGAATATGCATGATTTATTATATCTTTATATTCCAGCAACTTTCTAAATTGTAAATATTCTATACCATCTTTTTTAACATGAATTACATTATCATTTGTTAAATTCATTATTATTTTCCTCCAACTTTTCTTCTTACATATTCATACAGTACAACGCCCGTAGCCACTGAAGCATTAAGGCTTTCAGTTTTACCAAGCATTGGAATTTTAACCTTTTCATCTGCAAAATCTTGGATTTCTTTCTCTACTCCATTTGCCTCATTTCCTACTACTATAACTTTTTTATTATAGTCAACATCATAAATAGAATTCTCTGTTTGAAGTGATGTAACCATTACCTTGAAGTGATGTTTTTTAGCTTGTTTCAAAGTTTCCATCAAGTTTTCACATTCAATTATTTTCACTCTAAAAATTGCTCCCATTGTAGAACGCACTACTTTTGGATTAAAGCAGTCTGCTGTTCCTTTTGAAACTAGAATTTGTGTAAGACCTATGCTATCTACCGTTCTTAAGATAGTTCCTAAATTTCCTGGGTCTTGAAGGTCATCTAAAGCAACTATAATATCTTGTGAATAGTCTATTTCGTTTTCTGCATTTTCTTTGCTTACAACAGCTAAAATACCTTGTGGATTTTTAACTTCTGTAATACTTGAAAATACTTGTTTTGAAACACACACGCAATCATATTTTGCAATTTCATATGTTAGGTCTTTTGGAATGTCAGAATTTTCACAATCATCGCAAATCACAATCTGCTTTATTTTTGCTTTTTCTTGAATTGCTTCACGAATTAGCTTTATTCCTTCAATTACAAATTCGTTATTCAAATCTCTGTATTTTTTATCTTTTAATTTTTTAATTTTTTTCACAATTTCATTATCTTTACTAGTTATTTTTTGCATAACTTTCTCCTTCTATTTTGCAAATTTATATATAATATGCAAAATATATTTATTTTCAAAACCCGCGTAAGCGACCAACCGGAGCGAAGCGCAGGGCGACTGGAGCAACTTACAGGCTAGTATTTTTAAAATCTGGAAGTTGCGACACCAAGGGTTTGAAAATACATATATTTTGCAATAAACTATATTTTTAAAAAATCGGTAACAGATTTTAATATAGTATGTTCATCAGTTGAAGAAATTTCAAAAGTCACCATTGGCTTTAGACCTGCAGAAAATTTAATTTTATTACCATATTTTTGAACAAGTCCTGCTATATCTATATTATCTCCATTTCCTTCATAAGTAAACACAACAGCAGTTTTTCTGCTCATTATTTTAGATATTTTTTGTTCTTTTGCTAAGTATTTTATTCTTGCAATAGAAATTAAGTTTTCCAATTCATTTGGCATATTGCCATATCTATCAATTATCTCGTCAATTACATCTTGTATATTTTGCTCATTTTTACACAAAGCAATATTTTGATAAATCTCTATTTTCTGACTTGAATCTGAAATATACTCATCTGGAATGTAACTTGTAACATTTAAATCTATTTGAATATCTGGTGTTTCTTCCACCTGGATTCCCTTAGTTTCTTTTACAACTTCATCAAGCAATGCACAATATGTTTCATAACCAACTTGTTCCAAGTGACCAGACTGAATTTCTCCAAGTAGACTTCCTGCTCCCCTTATTTCCAAATCACGCATTGCAATTTTAAATCCTGAGCCAAATTCTGTGAATTCTTTTATAGCTTTTAATCTCTTGTCTGCTACCTCTGTAAGCATTTTGTCTTTTTTATAAGTTATATAACTATATGCTTGCCTATCTGCTCTACCAACTCTACCTCTAATTTGGTATAGTTGTGCCAAGCCCATTCTATCAGCATTTTCAACAATTATTGTATTTGCATTTGGAATGTCAATTCCAGATTCTAATATGGTTGTGCAAACAAGTACATTTGTCTTTCTATCTGTAAAATCTTTCATTATATCTTCAATCTGGTTTCCTGTCATTCTACCATGTGCAAATGCTACATTTGCTTCTGGAACTAGCCTAGAAATTGAATTTGCTTTTCTTTCTATTCCTTCTACGTTGTTGAAAATATAGAATACCTGCCCATCTCTTTCCAATTCTTTTGTTATTGCCTCTCTAACAATTTCTTCGTCATATTCTAGCACATAAGTTTGAACTGGTTTTCTATTTTGTGGTGGATCATAAATTATTGACATATCCCTTACTCCAACAATTGACATATGCATTGTTCTAGGAATTGGGGTTGCTGTCATTGTAAGAACATCAACATTAGTTTTATATTGTTTTATTTTTTCTTTATCTTTAACACCAAATCTGTGCTCTTCATCTATTATCAATAATCCTAAATCTTTAAACTCAACATCTTTGCTTAAAAGCCTGTGTGTTCCAACTACTACATCTATTTCACCTAATTTAAGTTTTCTTATTACTTCGTTTTGATATTTAGCTGACTTAAATCTATTTAGAACAGCTACCCTAATTGCAAATTCTCCCATTCTCTTTTGGAATTCTTCAAATTGTTGCTCTGCTAAAACTGTTGTTGGTGCCAAATATGCAACTTGCTTTTGATCCATAACAGCTTTAAATGCAGCTCTTATTGCCACTTCTGTTTTACCATAACCTACATCACCACATAGAAGTCTATCCATTGGTCTTTGATTTTCCATATCTTTTTTTACTTCTTCTATACATCTTAATTGGTCATCTGTTTCTTGGTATGGAAATCTCTCTTCAAATTGTGTTTGCCAAGGTGTGTCTGGGCTGAATGCATAACCTTTTGAATGTTCTCTTTTTGCGTATAATTCAATCAATTCTTTTGTAACTTCACGAAGATTTTTCTTAACTTTAGCTTTAGTATTTTGCCAATCTTTAGTACCAAGTTTATTCATTTTTGGAGCTGCACCATCTCCACCAATGTATTTTCTAATTGTATCCATCGCACTTGTTGGAATATATAAAATTGCATCATCTTTATATTTTATTTTTATATAATCTTTTGTTATTCCATCTGCTTTAATTGTGTTAACCCCAATATATATGCCTATTCCATAGGTTTTATGTACTACATAATCTCCAACTTTTAAATCTGCAAAAACTATTTTTTCTGCCTCTTTGTATACTGAACTTACAACTTTTCTCTTTTTGTCTCCTTCAATTATATTATCTGCAGAAATTACAATTTGGTTTAATTCAAAGTTTTCAAATCCAGTTGAAATTTTTCCAATTGAAAGTGTTACAATGCTTTCAGCAGATTTTGAAATTATTGTTTTATCAAGGTTTTCTTCAACTTTGCAGATTATATCTTCTTTCTCAAAAATAGCTTTTAATTTCTTAATTTTGTCTTTGCTATTTACTAAAACTATAATCTCTTTTTTATCATTGCACCATTTACGAATATCTTTTAAAAGTTCTTCAACCTCGCTTTTAAAATAGTTGATTTCTCTATATTTAAAATTATATTTTTCAGATTGGATTTTAACATTATCGTCAAATCTTTCTAAATATAAAAGTTGATGTTCTTCAAATTTTTCACTTAGCCCAGCAACACCTAGCATGTTTTGAATTGCTTCTGGCACAATTTTTTGCTTATCTACCAATGTTTTTATAAGTTCAGAGTTGTCTTGATTTATATTCTTTTGTCTTTGATTTATTTTAGAAATGTCATCTAAAACTACAACATATTTGTCATTTAAATAATCTAGCAAATTAGCTTGTGTAGGGTAAAAGCAGTCAAAATATTTATCTACTTTGCTTATATAATCTCCATTTAAAATTTGCTCTATATCATTTTCAGCATTTTCTTCTTGCTTATCTGTTAAAATTTTTCTTCTTATCTTTTCAGCAATTTTTTCTCTTGGAATTTCTAAAACATACTCGTGTGCAGGGTTTACAGTTATTTTCTCAATAGTTTTTATAGACCTTTGACTTGATATACTAAATGTCCTTATTGAATCTACTTCATCTCCCCAGAACTCAATTCTTACACCTAGTTCTTCTGTTAAAGAAATGTCTAAGATTCCACCTCTTATACTAAATTGACCTCTACCATCTATTAACTCATATCTTGCATATCCAAGTTCTACTAGCTTTTGTTTTATTTCTTCTAGATTTTTCAAATCTCCAATTTTGAAATCTATTGAATTTTTATACAAAACGCTTTTAGCTGGAAGCCTTTGCATTAGGGCTTCTATGGTTGTTACAACTATCAAATTTTGCTTACTTGTAATATCATTTAAGGCTTCTATTCTTTCATAAGGAAGGTCTTTACTTTCTGCAACAAAGTCATAAGTAACAACTTCTTTTTTAGGAAACATTACAACTTTATCAGTAAAATATTGTAAATCTTCCTTAATCCTTTTTGCCTGAATTTCATTGTATGTAACAATACATAATGGCTTTTTAGAGTATTCATTTAAACCTGCAACTAAGCTTATTCCTCCAACGCCAATTAAGCCCGATATTGATATCGGACTTTTTTTATTTTCTATTTGTTTTACCAGTTCTACAAACTTGGTGCTTTTACCAAGTTTTCCTATTATAGTATTCACTTGTAAACTGCTCCTTTTATAATTATAGTAATAATTATAGCACAAAATTTGATTTAAAACAATTAGAATAATAAAAATTAATAAACTTTTTGGGACACTTAACTTTTTTAAAGTGTACCAAAAAGTTTTTAATCAAAATATTGGCTAATTTCTTCTAATCCATAAAAGTTACATTGTCTGAAAATATCATAAACAACAATAGCAACAGAATTTGAAAGATTTAAAGATCTTAATGTTGGTCTCATAGGGATTCTAATAGTTTTATCAATATACTTTAAAAGTACATCTTCTGGTAATCCTTTAGTTTCCTTTCCAAACAACACGAAAATCTCATCCATCTTAGAATAATCTGGCTCTGAATATACATGTTTTCCTTTTGTTGTTACAAAAAACATGTTATTTTCTTCCGGTTTATATTTCTCCAAAAACCTTTCAAATGATGTATGTTCTTCAATTTCCAATTTGTCCCAATAATCTAAACCAGCTCTTTGTACTGCTTTTTCGGAAATATTGAATCCTAATGGATGTACCAAATGTAATTTTCCACCTGTTGCAGCACATGTTCTTGCAATATTTCCTGTATTTTGTGGTATCTCTGGTTCAACTAATACTACGTTTAATTTCATTTTGTATTCTCTCCTTTTTTAATAGCTAATTCTGTTAATTTTTCTGCTAATTTCGGAAATTCTTTTTTCAAAATAATTGGCTTATTATCTTTATTTAAAAAGCAATGTTTTGTTTTTCCTACTGCAACTATTTTACCTGTATTAACATCTGTCATTGTATATTTAAAAGTTAATTTTACACCTTTAAATTCAAAAACTTCTACTTGAATTTCTACTAAATCGTCAAATTGTGTTGAAATTTTATATTCACATTCCGCACCAATTACTGGTGAAATTGCTCCCATTTCTTCTAACTTTTTGTAGCTAAATCCAATTTTATCTAAAAAATCAACTCTTGCCTCTTCCATCCATCTAATATAATTAGAATGATGTGTTACTCCCATTTTATCTGTTTCATAATATGCAACTTTGTGTATGTAATTCTTCATCTCAATTCCCTCTCTATCTTTTTATAACAAGTCTATCAAATTTATTACGAATATATTTCTCAAGTTTCACCATAAACTCGTCTGATTGTATTTCCTTTTTTGCAACCATATCTAAGCCCTTTTCCCAGCTTGCAGTAAGTTTAGGATTCAGCATATCTGGCATTGAATAATTTACAATATCGTAAATTGTTTCTCCTTTTAAAGTTGGAGTTATTATTTGAGTTTTTGTATTAATTTCAATATACTTTATTTTCTCGAGTTTTTTAATTATTTCCGCTCTTGTAGCAGATGTACCAATTCCAGCACCTTTTATTTGTTCTCTTAATTCTTCTTCTTCAATTAGTTTTCCTGCATTTTCCATAGCAAGGATAATTGAACCAGAATTATAACGTGTTGGTGGAGATGTCTCCGCTTCTTTAATCTCATAATTTTTTACCAAAACAGCTTGACCTTTTTTTAGATTTTTTAAAATCTCTAAATTATTATCATCTTCCTGTTTATCTTGCTCTTCATCCTCATTTTTGCTAGAGTTTTCCACATTTTGTGAGTTTTCTGTTGATTTATTGTTCTTTTTTTCTGGTTTTAGTACTTCTAAAAAGCCTTTATTTACGCAAACTTTACCAGTTGCATAAAATGTTTCATTTTCAACCAATATTGTAGCATTTACTTTGCTATATTCTGCAGGTGGATAAAATATTGCAATAAATCTTTTTACAATTAGTTTATAAACCTTTTTTTGTAAATCTGGTAATTTATCATAGTTTTCGTACCCTTGCCCTGTTGGAATAATTGCATAGTGGTCTGTTATTTTGCTATCATTAACATACTTAGTTTTTACTAAATCTGTTGAATATTTTTCTTCAACCATTTTGTTTATATAGCCTTTTACCTCTTCATCTTGGTATTTTGTTGCAATCCCATTTAAGTTTTTCTTTATTTCTTTTGCAACAGCTGTCGAAAGCACTCTGGCATCTGTTCTTGGGTATGTTACCAATTTTTTCTCATACAAATTTTGAATTATCTCCAAAGTTTCATCTGGCTTGATTTTAAACCTTTTTGTACATTCATTTTGAATTTCGGCCAAGTTAAATAATAATGGTGCATTTTCTTTTTGTTTTGATTTCTTTAGTTCTGTAACAACCGCTTCTTTGCCAGCTAAACTTGCAATAAATTCTTTTGCCTCATCTTCTTTTTTAAATCCTGTTTCATTGTACAATTTAGGAGATTCAAATACTTTTGACTTTTCGTTAACTTTCCATTCCGCCTTAAATGATGAAGTTTCATCTCCAAATTCTCCTAATATTTTATAATACTTTGTTTTAACAAAGTTTCTTATTTCTCTTTCACGAGATACAACCATTCCTAAAACACATGTCATAACACGCCCTACTGAAATTGAGGCCTTTTCTTCCTTTATTTTATTTGCTAGATTTCTTCCGTAAATTATTGATAATAATCTTGAAAAGTTTATTCCAATTAAGTAGTCTTCTTTTGCCCTTAAATATGCACTATCTGACAAACTATCATATTCAGATAAATCTTTTGCTTCTCTTATTCCTCTTAAGATTTCTTCTTCTGTTTGAGAATCTATCCAAACTCTTTTCATCTTAGCATTTGGATTTGGCTTTGCCATCATAAAAACAAGCCTTTGAATGTATTCTCCTTCTCGCCCAGAGTCTCCCGCATTATAGATTTCTTCTATATCATCTCTTTGCATAAGTTGCTGAATTATATTGAATTGATTTTGAACCGCAGGAATTAGTTCATATTTCCATTCTTCTGGTATAAATGGTAATGTATCCAATCTCCAAAACTTTAATTTTTCATCATATTTATCTGGATAACTCATTGTTACCAAATGTCCCACACACCATGTTATTATCCAGTCATTTCCTTCTATATATCCATTTTTTCTTTGACTATTGATTTTCAAAGCCTTTGCAAATTCCATTGCAACTGATGGTTTCTCTGTTATTAGTAATTTTTTTCCCATGTTTACTTCCTTCAATTTGTAAAAGTTCTAAAATAAAATATATAACATATTTTCTAAAAAAACAAGCGAACACCTGCAATTTTTGAAAAAATAGTGGTCGCTTTTTTTATTTTCCTTGATTTTCCGTTAAAAATGTTATATAATTTGTGAAAATCGTGATTTCGAAAGGAGTAATAACAATGACATACAATCATTTAGAAGTTGAGAAAAAATGGCAAGAATATTGGGAAAAAAATAAAACATTTTATACAGATGTATGGGACTTTTCAAAACCTAAATATTATGCATTAGACATGTTCCCATATCCATCAGGAATTGGATTACACGCAGGCCATGTAGAAGGTTATACAGCAACAGATGTTGTTGCAAGATATAAAAGAATGAGAGGTTACAACGTTCTACATCCAATAGGATGGGACGCATTTGGATTACCAGCAGAACAATTTGCTATTAAAACAGGTAAACACCCAGATGGATTTACACAAGCAAATATAGAAACATTTAAAGGTCAAATCAAAAATTTAGGACTATCTTATGATTGGTCAAAAGAAATTTCTACTGCAGATCCAAAATATTATAAATGGACACAATGGATTTTTAAAAAATTATTTGAAGATGGTTATGCAAAAATTGTTGAAATGCCAGTTAACTGGTGTGAAGAACTTGGAACAGTTTTAGCAAATGACGAGGTTATAGATGGAAAAAGTGAAAGAGGTGGATACCCAGTTGTTAGAAAGAACATGAAACAATGGGTTATTGATACACCTAAATTTGCTGAAAGATTACTTGAAGGATTAGATGAACTTGATTGGCCAGAATCAACTAAAGAAATCCAAAGAAATTGGATTGGAAAATCTGTTGGTGCTGAAATAAACTTTAAAGTTGACGGATTTGAAAATGCTCAATTTACAGTATTTACAACAAGAGCAGATACTTTATTCGGTGCTACTTATTGCGTACTAGCTCCAGAACATGAACTTGTTGAAAAAATTACAACTTCTGCTCAAAAAGAAGCTGTTGAAAAATATATTAAAGCGGCAGCAGCAAAATCTGATTTAGAAAGAACAAACCTAAATAAAGACAAAACTGGTGTATTTACAGGAAGCTATGCAATTAACCCTGTAAATAACAAAAAAATACCAATTTGGATTTCAGATTATGTTTTAGCTAGTTATGGAACTGGAAGCATAATGGCTGTTCCAGCTCATGACCAAAGAGATTATGAATTTGCTAGTAAATTTGGAATAGAAATTATTCCTGTTCTAGAAGGTGGAGACATTTCTAAAGAAGCATTCATTGGAGATGGAGTTCACATCAATTCAGACTTCCTAAATGGTCTAAATAAAGAAGATGGAATTGACACAATGATTAAATGGCTTGAAGAAAGAAAAATTGGAACTAAAAAAGTAAACTACAAAATCCATGATTGGATTTTCGCTCGTCAAAGATATTGGGGTGAACCAATTCCAATTATCAATATGGAAGATGGAACACACATCCCTCTAGATGACAATGATTTACCATTGGTTTTACCTAAACTACAAGACTATGCTCCAAGTAAAACTGGAGATAGCCCACTTGAAAAAGCAACTGATTGGGTTAATGTTGAAGTTAATGGAAAAAAAGGTAAAAGAGAAACAAGTACAATGCCTGGTTCTGCTGGTTCTAGCTGGTATTTCTTAAGATACTTAGATCCAGATAATGATAAAGCTTTAGCAGATCCTGAATTAATAAAACACTGGTTACCTGTTGACTTATATATGGGTGGACCTGAACATGCAGTTGGCCACTTAATCTATTCAAGAGTTTGGAACAATTATTTATTTGATAAAGGAATTGTTGCAACAAAAGAACCTTTCAAAAAATTAGTTCATCAAGGAATGATTCTTGGTGCTAACGGAATCAAAATGGGTAAAAGATATCCTGATTTCGCAGTTGATCCTAATGATATTGTTAGAGATTATGGAGCTGATACAATCAGATTATATGAAATGTTTATGGGACCAATTGAAGCTAACAAACCATGGAACGTTGATGGAGTTGAAGGTGCTAGAAGATTTATAGATAGAGTTTATAGAATTTTTGAAGATAAAGAAATATCTGATAAAGAAAACAAAAATCTTGAAAAAGTATATCATCAAACAGTTAAAAAAGTTACAGAAGATTTAGATAGACTTCAATATAATACAGCAATTAGCCAAATAATGATTTTTGTTAATGCTATTTATAAGGAAAATCAAGTTCCAACAGAATATGCTGAAGGATTAATTAAAATGTTAAATCCATTCTCCCCTTTTGTTACTGAGGAAATATGGAATAAATTCTTGAAACATGATGACACAATTGCATATGAACCTTGGCCAACATTTGATGCTGCAAAAGCAATTAGTGATGAAATAACATTACCTATTCAATTTAACGGTAAATTAAAAGGCACAATCCAAATTGGTTTAGATG
This sequence comes from Clostridia bacterium, assembly GCA_017613275.1. Taxonomy (GTDB): domain Bacteria; phylum Bacillota; class Clostridia; order TANB77; family CAG-508; genus CAG-269. The sequence goes on from JAGAED010000016.1 coordinate 63,482, forward strand.
AGGATGAAGCTACTATTAAAGAAAAAGTTCATGAAGCAATTAGCGATAAATTGGATGGAAAGACTATTGTAAAAGAAATTTATGTAAAAAATAAGATTTATAATATTGTAGTAAAATAAAAAAGTTGCCTTCGGCAACTTTTTTATTTTACTACTTTTACAGTTTGTTTTTTACCAAAAATCTCTTTTAACTTTCTAAGTAACATTGCGAAGAAGCTTTCCTTTTTTATTTTTGCTAAAGCTGTTTCTTCACCTTTTTCTATTACATTGTATTTGTGTTCCAATGCAGCCATTTGCTCTACATAGTAATCATGGAAGAAAGTATATCCATCTGTTGAACCAAGATAATCTTTGAAATTGTATAGTTTTCTTCTATATTTTTCTACTTGTTCTAATGTTTTTATTTTTTTGAAACTGTTATTGAAATAGCTTGAAATTATTTGATTTTGTGTCTTTAAAAATGTTAATAGTATTTCATTTTTTATTTCTTCTATTTTTCCAGTTATATTAGCACATTTTCCCTCATCATTTTCAGCAAACTTTTTATTATTTAGTTTAACAATGTTTTCCTCTGCTTCTAAAATGTTATCAATTGCATTTGTTACACACAAATAAGTTTTTATTGAAGTTTCTTCTATAAATTTATTTTTAAAATTGTCATTACTATTTATTGTACTTTCAAATAAAACATCTTCTCCAATTAAGTAAGCTAATTGATTTGCCAAGCAACATTCTAAAGGATAATATGATGGGCTAATTGTTTCAAAACTAATTCCATAATATTTAACCTGTTCTTGTTCCATGCCATTTGCATAAGATGCAATAAGCTGAACAGAAGCCTCATTTATTCCTTCTCCTGTAACTTTAGATTCTTTATAATCTGAAAGTCCCATTCTAACTAGATTTCCCTTTTTGTCTTTAACTTCTTGTATAAAGTGAATACATTCATGTACTGCAAATTCTTCCAAATCCTCGTTAGGTATATTATTATTGAAATATATTGATGTATTTTTATAAAAATAATTTGCTTCACTCATTCCTTCAGGTCTTTTAGCTTTATACATTTTGACCTCTGAAAGCCTTGAAATTAAGTCATTAGCTTCTAAACCATATTCTGGAAATGTATTTATTATTTTTGTGACAACATTTCTAATTAGATTGTATTTTACAATGGGGTCTAACTCTTCTGTAACTTCAATGCCTTCTTTCTTTAGTTCTGATTCTATATTCATTCATATTCTCCTTGTATAATTATCCTATTTAAATTATACACTAAAAATTCCCATATAGTATTTCAATTTCATTAAATCTTTATGACATTTGAGTTACAATAATAAAAAGTAAAATACATTAATTTTGAAACCTGCGTAAGCGACCAACCGAAGCGAAGCGCAGGGCGACTGGAGCAATTTACAGACTAGTAATCTTAAAATCTGGAAATTGCGACACCAAAGGTTTCAACATTAATGTATTTTACTTATATTATTATATATTTAAAAAATGAATTATAGAATCTGCTGAATCTCGTCCAGAACGCGCAGCCCAAGCCACAGTTCCTTTGGTACCAGCTAAATCGCCACCAGCAAAAATCTTTGGATTAGAAGTTTTGTAACTCTCATCAACCATGATATTACACCATTTTGTTAATGTTAAATCTAAATCTTCTACAATATTTTCAGGTCCAGCCCCTAAAGCCATTACCACGTAATCTGCATCAATCACATAGTTTGAACCTTCTATATTTACAGGAGATTTTCTTGTTTCACCTTCTTTTTGAACTAATTCTGTTTTTATTAGTTCAATTTTCTCAACTTTTTCTTTTCCAATTATTTTTACTATATTGTTTTGATATAAGAACTCAATGCCCTCATTTATTGCCTCTTCCACTTCTTTATCTTCTGCAGGCATTTCTTCTCTTGACCTTCTATAAATTACTTTCACTTCTTTTGCGCCAAGTCTTTTTATAGTTCTAGCACAATCCATTGCGACATTTCCTCCGCCTACAACGCAAGTAATTTTCCCTTCATAATTTGGATGAAGATTATGTTCTAAAAGTTCATTTCCACCATAAACTCCATTTAGATTTTCTCCTTCTACTCCCATTTTTGAAGAAATATTTGCACCAAAGCTTAAGAAGACTGCATCAAATTCTTTTTCTAAATCTTTAATATTAAGATTTTTGCCTAATTCTTTGTTATATTCAACATCTATTCCCAAATCCAATATCATTTGAATTGTTTTTTCTACAATGTCTTTAGTTAGTCTAAATTCTGGGATTCCATGAACAAGAAGGCCTCCTAAATAATCATATTTTTCATATATTGTAACTTGTACACCCGCTTTAGCTAAAAATGCTGCACATGTTAATCCTGCAGGTCCTCCACCTACTATTGCAACTTTCTTATCATTTTTATTTTGTTCAATTTCTTCTTTGTAACAATCCAATAGTGTCATACCTTCTTTTGTAGCCATATCATAGGCAAAGGCCTCTAGTTCCCCAATGCTAACTGGTTCACCTTTTATTCCCCTTATACAGCTTCCTTGGCATTGTTTTGTATGTGGACATATTCTTCCGCAAACTCCAGGTAATACTGTTGTTTTAGAAAGCACTTTATATGCTCCTTTATAGTCCTTTTCCTTTAGACATTTAATAAATTCCGGAATATCATTATTTAGAGGACATCCCTTCATACTACATGGTTTTATTTTACAACTTAAACAATAATTAGCTTTTTCTGTCATTTCTTTCATTTTTTATTCCTTTCATCTATTTGCTTCTCTTTATTTTCCAATTTTTTTCTAATATCACTATTACCCATCTATTATACCATATTATATAAAAAAAACAACAGCTCCAATTGAAGCTGTTGCTTTTTACCAATAAATTTACAAGTTTCCGTCAAAATCGCAAAACTCTAAAAGTTTTGCACTGTTCGCGATCATTTCTTTTCGCGAGAGTTTGGGTCTAGGGTCATTATACTTTGCTCTTGTGCATGCGCAGACACAAAAAACATCGTTCATTGTATTAACGACCTGATAACAGGTGGTTATGAACGGATAGTTTTCCATTTTCTTTCGCTTGCAGTCTCTAACTTTTGCGCATCCCCCAAGCTCATCTGGGGCTGCTGAAAGGTACTTGCAGCATATTATCGAACCATTAGGTGAACACTTATGATCTCCAATAATGTCCGCTTCGTCAAAGTTGAGCATTCTCTGGAATTCTTGAGGAATACAAGCATAAAAATACTTATCCTCATTCTTAAGGAAAAACATAGGCACATCTTTAATCCTTCTGAGTTCTCTTAGTTTCGCAACAGAGATTTCCTCAAGTTTAAACGATATAACCTTTCGTTCTTCCGTTATTACGGGCAAACTGTTAGGTTTAATCATCTTAAAGCGTGTGACCTTTTCCGCCTCGATCCTTTCATTGGGTATGAGCCGGATGTTCTCAATGCGAGTTTTACCTTTTTTAGTTTTTGTTCCTTCTGTCATGATCGAGCCCTCCTTATAAAACTACTGGCGAGATAGTTTCCTATCTCTTTTTTCAATGTACGTATGCGCCAATTATATCACTTTATGTAAATGTTGTCAAACAATTTTATCAGATTTAAAAATCTTTTGATTGCAATATTTTTAAATCTCTAATAAAATCTATTTTCTTATTTTCATCCCTTAAAAGTGCTGCTGGATGCCAAGTTGGGATATATGTTATTCCCTTTTTTTCAATAACTTTTCCTCTACTAGATGTTATTCCATATTCCTTACCAAGTATATGTTTTAATGCAACACTTCCTAAAAGCACAATAATTTTAGGCTTAACAAGCAAAACCTGATTTCTTAAATAATCTAAACAAGCTTCACATTCGTCTTCCTCAGGATTTCTATTATTGGGCGGTCTACATTTTACAATATTAGCAATATAAACTTCTTCTCTTTTAATTCCTACCACATCAAAAGCCATATCCATTAATTTGCCTGCTTTTCCAACAAAAGGTTCTCCTAACCTATCCTCGTCAGCTCCAGGTCCTTCGCCAATGAACATTACCTCTGCATTTTTATTACCAACACCGAATACAATATTTTGTCTCATTTTGCAAAGCTTGCATTTATTACAATTTTCAATTGATTTTTCTAATTCTTCCCATGTCTCATACATTTTTATTACCTATTTTCTTCTATCAACTGCATAACAACTTCCCATTACTGATTTTGCGGCATGTTTAACTTGAGCCCCAACTTCTCCTATTTCCAATATGTTGTGGAATCTTCCAATATCACACACAACAACACCAATTGAAAGAGAAACAAGTGGAAATTGTTCTATTATTCCCTTTCTATTTGCAACTTCTATATAACCTTTTTCCTTGTCTGCTTCTGTAAAAAACTTTTTAACACATGCATCAAAATTTGCTATTATATCTTGGCACACTCTTTCACAATGAAGATCTGGAATAATACCAACAAAGTCATCTCCACCAATATGTCCAACAAATACATTTTCATTCCAATTCTTATGTAATGCCTTAGAAATTGTATCTGCTGTAAACACAATGATTTCATCACCCTTCAAAAATCCATAAACATCATTATATGCTTTGAAATTATCTAAGTCAAAATACATTACAGTAAATGCCTCTCTATTAGATAATCTCTTCTTTAACTCTGCATGAATTTGAACGTTTCCAGGCAATCCAGTTAACGGACTTATTCTTCTATTAATATTTAATAATCTGCTTAGATTTTTGATTGTATAATATAGATAATCCTCATTTACTGGTTTTCTTATATAATATTCAATTGCTTCTCTTAAAAGCATTATTCTATGTTCTTTTTCTGCATTAGATGAAACAACTATAATTGGTGTAATAGCGTTATCCTCGTCAGCTCTTATTTGCTTGCATAGTTCAACTATATCTCTTTCTACTGCATCTTCATTAATTATTATTATTGATGGAATATTTCTTAGAGCTACATCTATTTGCTCTGATTTAACATTTGTAAATTTATATTCTGGATCATTTTTGAATAGCTCTTTAAATACCATTATTGATGAATCATCATCATCGATTATATAGATATCTTGCATACTATTTTTTCCTTTCTTTTCTATTCATAATTTCAGAAATTTCTTTAGAGTTAAGTGCTGGGAATGACTTTTTTAATCTAAATACGTAACGATATAATTTTCTAGACATTCTCGCTTGTTTTCTTTTTAGCTTATCAACAACATTTTGTAAGTTTTCCTTAATCTTAATTTTTTCGGAAGACTTTTCCTTTGTAATTTCTTTTATTTCATTAAGTTTTTGTTTTATTTCTTCTCCAATGTCTTCTACCTTTTTAAGGTCAACTTTAATATTTTTAACTTTTATTACACTTATTACAGTATCTATTATAACAATACCTGTGGCAATATAAATTATCCAACTAAAAATATTTTGGTCAAATCCACTTATTACTCCCCATACAAATGGATGAATAATATTTATAAATCCAACCCCTAAAAATCCCCAAAGTATTGAATTTGTCAAACAAATTCTTCCTTGAAAATTAAATTTATGGTGTGAATAATCCCAGTATTTTGTTTGAAAAACCTTCTCAAGAAATACACCAACAATGTATTCCCAGAAAGTTAAGATAACAATTGAAATAAAAAATAATTCAATTATTCTCCCTTGTAACCATCCCATACAAGTTAACATTATTATTGAACCTGCACCATATATTGGACACATAGGTCCAATTAGGAAACCAGTATTTATTATCTTTCTTTCGCAAAAAGACCTAAATATAGATTCCATTATCCATCCTAAGAATGAATATACAATAAAGCAAGCCAATATATTAAAAGCATTTATTTCCATGTATTTTCTCTCCATTTATAAAGCCCTCTACTTTAGGTAGAGGGCTCATTTAGTTCTATTTTTTTGGCCACTTAGCCCTTAATTTCTTTGATTTTACCCCATTTTCATTATAAGCTACAATTTCTATAAGGTTATCGTCACTTAGTTTTAATGGGAAATTATAGTCTAAATCTTGTCCATCTGCTTGTATTTTTGTAACTTTACCATCTTTTAATGTTGTGATTTCTATTCTATCTAATCCAATTTCATCATGTGCTGATATTGCATATGCATTATCACCTTTTTTAACTGTTACTGTTGGTTGTTTTGTTCCAACAACTTCTTGTGTCTTTTCTTCAACTTCATCATTTATATTTGTTGCAGTTACTTTTAAAGTATGTCTTCCAAGTGGTGCTTCTATTTCCATTGAATATTCTGTGTTATTAACATCAACTTTCTTAGGTTCTTCTTCATCCCAAGCATAAGTAAATTTAGTTATTTCCTCTTTTCCTTCTAAGTTGATTTTAATACTATTTCCAGAAATTGAAATATCAATATTTGTTGAAAGTGATAATTCAAAAGTTCTTTCCATTTCTTTTTCATTACCATAAATATCTGTTGCTTTTACATTTAATGTATTTACTCCATTTGGAATATCAAGTTCTTTTTGATAGAATTTTCCTACACTTCTTACTGTTGTTGGATCTTCTTCATTCCAAGCATATACTAAACTATCAACATCTTCTTCATGCATTACCTTTAAAAGAATCTTGTCCTCGCCCTTTTCTTCAAGTTCTATTGTTGGTTCTCCAACATCTTTTGGTGTTTTTCCACCATCTTTTTTTAACATAGCATATGAACTATTTATAATTAAGAATACTCCAAAAATTAAAAGTCCAGATGCAAAGAATTTTGTTACTGATTTTATATCTTTCGGTCCGCCACTTTTTTTGGACCCTTTATATTTGTTATTTACATTTTCCGTAGATAAAATTTGATTCATTCTTTCACCCTCTTTAGTTAAATCTCATTGAAATTATAACATAACTTTTTTTAATTGTAAACAAAAAATTGAGAAGATTTAAATCTTCTCAATTTTTATTATACATTAAATTACATTACGTATTTTTTAATTAATGCTACTCCACCAGCTATTGTAATTAGAACTGTTAATCCTAAGATAAAGTATGTTGTTTCTACACCTGTTGATACTGAAAGAATTACTGGTGCTTCGTCATCATCATCTTCATGTTTTTCTTTCATATTATCTGGTGTTGAGTCTTTATCTGGAACTCCCCAGTCATTATAGTCTTCTGAGATTTCTGCATAGTTTATTTTTAATCCTAAGTTGTCATTTCCATTTATCCATGTTAATACAACTTCAACATCTGCGAATTCTCCTGGTTTCAATAATGTATTTTCTAATTTTCTAGTTGTAATTATGTTGTTTCCTTCATCTTTCCAATCTGGGTTATCTTCTGGTAAGAATTTTAATCCTTCTGGAATGTGGTCTTTAACCTCTTTAGCATATCCTGCAATGTATCCAGGTAATGCTTCTCCAGTTTCTTTATTATAACCATCATTATATACTCTTATTGAATATCTGAATTTAACAGTTACATTAGAAAGTTTCTTTCTATGTAATTCAACTTTTACAACTTCTTCTGGATCATCAAATGGTTGGTGTCCTGTTTCTGTTACTGTTGTTTGACCATTTTCAGTAACAATTGCTTGTGTTACCCATTTTCTTAATGCTAAATCAAATTGTGGAACTTTAATTTTTTCGATATCTTGATCATCTTCATCTTTAATCCATTTATCTGGTGTTGAATCTCTATCAGGTATATCATAATCATTATCATCCTTAGAAATTTGAGCATAGTTTATTATTATTCTATCACTTCCATAATCTTCTGTTACTTTGAAAGCAACTTGTACATCTCTGTAATCTGGATTTGTATCTGATAATCCGTTTTTTGTATCAAGAGCTTTGATTAAGTTTTCTCTTGCTCCATTTTCTCTTGATAAATAATCTGTTCTGATTATTTTAGCTTTTGAAACATCTGTTGTTTCAACATATCTTTTAATTTCTGAATCTTCATTAATGTTTAATTCTACCATTTCTCTTCCAGCTTCTGCTGTTGCACCTTCTGGAAGTTCTGCAAACATTTTCCATCTGTATGTTACGTTTGTAGGATCTTCTGGTAAGAATTCTACACCTTCTGGAATATCATCTGTAATTACAGAAGCATAACCATCGATACTTCCTTCATTATAAACTCTTATTGTATATGTTACAATATCATTTTTAACAGTATCCATTGGTTCTTTTGAGTGTGAATATTTTAATGTTGTTGTTCTACCATTTATTAAGTTTTCATAACTTTCTTGAGAAATTTGTGGTACCCTAGCATCATAATCAGCCTTTGTATATCTGTCTTTTCTTGTATTGTCTTCATTTACTTTTTCAACTTTTGTTATAAATTTTCTTAATGCTAAGTCGAAGTTTGGTACATAAACTTTTTCGAAGTCGTCATCATCTTGTTGACCTGGTATATAAGATTTTCCAGAATCTATTTCATCTTGTTTATAATTTGGTAAATCTTCTGGTAATACAACTCCACCATTTCCTTCTGGTGTTTTTGAATCTCTATCAACGTCTAATGGTGTATTATCTTTATCACCATATTTTGAAATTTCTGCAATGTTTGTTTGATATTTCTCTAATGGTACATTATCTTTAACTTTACAAATTATTTTTAATTCATTAGCTTGTAATTTTGATGTTGAATCTAAATAATAACTTGTCATATCAGTTCCTAATCCACCAGCCATAAATACTGCATTAAGAGCATTCAATTTTGTATCTTTCAAATATTCTGTTTTTACTGTTCTACCATCTTCTGAAACAACCCATTTATATGTTGTGTCGTTTTGCTCACAATGAACATATTCTAAATATTCTGGTAAATGATCTGTAATTTCTCTAGCATACGCATCCATTGAACCTTCGTTAAATACTCTTAATGTATATTCTACATAGTCTCCCGCTTTAACTTTTAAAGGTTGTTTTGTATGATTATATGTTGCTGTTGTAACATTTTCATCATTATATAATTTATCTAAATCAGTTGGTACTGGTGCTCTATTATATTCTGTTGCACCTGTCATGTCAGCATTGTCTGCAACTCTTGTAATGAATTTTCTTAAAGCTAAGTCTAATTCTACAAGTTTTAAATTTTCATAGTCATCATCATCTTCATAACCTCTACCATTTGGTGAAGTTGATGGTGTTCCATAATCCTCTGGACTTGGTGTATTTTCGTTTGGAGTAGAATCTACATCATTTCCAGTATCACTTGTTATTTCAGCAACGTTCTTTAAATTATTATTTGTTGCTGAAGCATTTACTTTACATTCAACTTTTATATCTCTATAATAAATTGGATTATTATTAGAATCTAAATCATCTAAATGTTCCCAATTTTTTCCAACTGGTTCAATTGTTTCTCCAGCTAATATATCTGTAGTAATTTTTCTTGTTGCAGAATCATATATCCATCCATTGTTTGTGTTTGTAGTACTATCTGTAACATAATCTAATCCATCAGGTAGAAAGTCTGTCACAATTGAAGCTGTTCCTGCAATATCACCTTCGTTGTATATTCTTATTGTATAAATAACAATATCGCCTTTTGCAACTTGAATAGGGGTTTTAGAATGTCTTTTTTCTGCAGTTGTATCTTCTACAATTGTATTTCCCGTTAGTGTTGGAATTCTATTTATATCTTCTCCATTTATGCTTGTAACAAATTTTCTTAAAGCTAAGTCGAATTTTTTTGGTAATAATACTATTTTTTCAAAGTCGTCATCATCTTCTTGTCCTTTAAAATAGTTATTCTCATTTCTTAATTGTTCTTCTGTATATGTATCTTTACCTGTATATCCAATATCTGTTGTTACTAAATTAGGTAAAGTTGTTAAAGGTTGTGTTTGAACAGAATCTCTATCTGCTATACCTCTATCATTATAATCTTCAGCTATCCAAGCAATATTTGTTAAGATTTTTCTATTTGTAGAATCTGGATCTGCTGTAACTTCACATTCAATTTCGATAACTTCATTTGCTGGTGTTCCTGTTGTATATGCTGGTAAGTTTGTTGTGTTTCCAGATTTTCTAACTAAAGTTAATTTATTATTGTTTGTTGTATATGTTCCATCACTTTCAAAGTTTCCACTTACTACACGTAGGAATTTTAATCCTGAAGGTAATTGATCAACAACTTTTGTTGCTCTACCATCTATTTCACCTTCATTGTAAATTACTAATCTATAATTTACTTTACTTCCTTTTTCTACAACAACAGGGTCTTTTCTATGTTTATATATAGCTGTTGTATCTTCTCCTGCTTCTAAATCTGTACTATCAACATTTGGCATTCTTTCTCCAGCTTCATTATAAGTAGTAGTTGTTTCATTTGTTGTTACAGAAGAAATGTATTTTCTTAAAGCTAAGTCGAATTCTCTATTATCTCTTTCAATTATAATAATTGGTTGAGTATTTGCTTGAGTTAGATCTGTATATAAATATACTACGCTATCTCTTTCATATCCACTTTCTGCACGGCTTTCTGCAGTTTCAATTAAATATTTGTATAGAGCATTTGCTTCATTTTCCATATTAAGATTATCATCAATAATAATTTCATTTAGTTTCTTATATACATTATTATCTTCTTTATAATAAAGCTCTAAGTCATTATTATTATAAAGGCCATCCTCATCATTAGAATTTGTAAAATACCATAAAGCTGCTTGTTGAATTGCTCTTACTTGATCTGCAGTTAATAAGTCACTATCCTCAACTTGACTATATATCTCTTCTACAAATATTCCTTTACCTACCAACGCATCTTTTAAGACAGTATTTTTATATGATTCATAATCATCGCCTATAAAGAATAAATTTGTTAATTGTAATATTTTTTCATAATTATTATTCCAATTGCAAGAAGTATTAGTCCAGTTTATCAAATTTTGATTATTTTCGACTAATTCATATCTTGTTTTATATTGGTCAATATTATCAATATATGTGTTATTATTAGTATATTTTAAGTCGTTTTCATCATAAACACCATTATTATTTCTTGTTTCAAATCCTTGTTGAGCTCTTGCACAATATGCATCATAAAGTCTTTCATAGTGATTACTTTCTGCTGGATTTCTAACCAATCCAATTTTATTAATTAAAGCAAAACCACTAGGTTGATTTGCATCACCTATAGAATATTGCGCTCCCTCGCTATAATCTGTGTCATAGTTATTTTGACCAGTTATTAAACTAGCAAAATACACAGGTGTTTCTGGTATTTCTTGTGTTGCAGCATATGCTGTTTGACTAAATGCTATTGCACATAAAATTAGTGTACTAACCATTGTTAAAATAATTTTTTTCACTTTCATAATTTTACTCTCCTTATCCTTTTATAATGGCACATTTCTACAATCTATTTTACACTCTTTAAAAATAATGTCAATGGCTTATTTTATTAAGTATAAACATCATTTTTAAACTGCCCTATTACGTGCTACGGAAGTATATTTTTTATTTGTAACATAAAAAATATGCCCTATATTACAATTATATTACATTTTCGTTACAAAATCAAGACTTTACGTCAATTTCGTTGATTTTTTTACCCTTTGAAGCTTTTAAATTTAATACTATATTTATATATTTTGTAGTGAATTTTTTGATGAGAATAACAAAAAATATATAAATATAGTATTTTAAATATCTAAAATCATATAAATATATATAGGTGATTTTATGTTTAAAAATTCTAAGTTTTTTAAAATTATTTTATTAGCTACAATACTTTTATATAGCTTTGCACCATGCATTATGGCTGATGATACCAATGATATTTTAGATGATAAGTCCACAATAAATAAACAAATCGTGGAAACTATTGAAACAAGCTCAAATGATACTAGTTTGCCAGATATAAATTCTAGGTCAGCAGTTGTAATAGATAGAGCAACAAATACAATTTTGTATGGAAAAAAAGAAAATGAAAAGTGCAAAATGGCTAGTACAACAAAAATAATGACTTGTCTAGTTGTTATAGAAAATTGCGATTTAACAACAATTGTTGAAGTATCTCAAAAAGCTGGCGGAACTGGTGGCTCAAGATTGGGTCTAAAAAAGGGGGATAAAATTTCCGTTAATGATTTACTATATGGACTGATGCTTTGTTCTCGGAAATGATGCAGCCGTATGTTTAGCCGAATTTGTTGGAGAAAATATTGAGGGCTTTGCCAAGTTAATGAATGAAAAAGCTAATCAGTTAGGATTGGAAAATACACACTTTGTCACTCCCCACGGATTAGATGTCGAGGAGCATTATACAACAGCTTTTGAGCTTGCCAAGCTTACAAACTATGCTTTAAAAAATGAGACTTTTGCAAAAATAGTAGGAACTCGTACATATACAGTTACAATAAACAAAACTCCTAAAGCCATTAATAATACAAACGAATTACTAGGAAATTTAAATGGCGTATATGGAGTAAAAACAGGATTTACAAATGGTGCTAATAGATGTTTAGTTACTGCTTGTAAAAGAAATAATTTAGATGTAATTTGTGTTGTTCTTGGAGCAGATACGAAAAAATTCAGAACACAAGACAGTATTAAACTAATCGAGTATTCTTTCAAAACCTTTACTCCCGTAGATGTGCAGAGTTTAGTTAATGAAAAATTTGAACAATGGAAAAAAGAAAATATAAATTGTTTTGAAATTATAAAAGGTCAAACTCAAAATGTAGAAATAAAAATATCTCCCCTAAAATTTTCTACAATTCCTATAAATAATAATTTAATTAAAGACATAAAAATAACAATTGATTGCAAACAAATTTTGGAAGCTCCAATTTTGGAAAATACTTGCTTAGGAAAAATTGGAGTATATGTTGGAAATGAACATTTAACTTCTTGCGATATTTTACTTAATTCTACTATATTAAAGAAGGATATTTCTGATTATTTTGTAGAAATAATTAAAGGATTAAAAACTAGTTTTGCTAGTTTTTAATCCTTAATTATATTTATATTAAACATTTTCTTTTATGTAGTCAACTACATCTCCTACAGTTACAACTTTTTCTGCATCTGCATCTGGAATTTCTATATCAAATTCTTCTTCTAGAGCCATTATTAATTCAACTATATCTAGTGAATCAGCACCTAAATCATCTATAAATGATGCTTCCATTGTAACTGATGTATCTGCTACACCTAATTGTTCAACTATTATTCCTTTAACTTTTTCAAATACTTCCTCTGAACTCATTCGTGAGTTCACCTCCTCTCAAGTTTTATGAAATTTAATTTCATATTTCATTTATATTATATGTTTATGCTTTTGTCAAGTAAAATTGCAAATTATTTTATTTTTTAGACTGAGCATTCTAAATATCCTTTGAAAACGCTTCTATCATCTGTGGTACAGCATTGTTTTGAACAAATCTTTCTGCTTGAATTATTGTATATTCAAATAGTCTTTCATCACTGCTTCCATGTGCTTTTACAACTGGTTTTTTTACTCCAAGGAATAATGCTCCACCATAAGATTTGTAATCCATAGATTTTGTTAATTCTTTTATTGGTTTTCTTGCAAATAAGTATGATATTTTAGAAAATACATTTTTTGTAAAGCTTTCTGTTAGGTTTCTTTTTACTAGTTTTCCAATACCTTCTGCTGTTTTTAAGAACACATTTCCTGTGAATCCATCTGCTACCAATACATCTACTTTACCTGAAAATGCATCTCTTCCCTCAACATTACCAATAAAGTTTATACCTAATTCTTCTGATTTTTCTCTTAGTAATTGGTAACTTTCTTTAACTAATTCATTTCCTTTTGTTTCTTCTGTTCCTATATTCAATAGGCCTACTGCTGGTTTTTCTACCCCAAATGTGTTACGAAGATATATTGTTCCCATTTGTGCAAATTGTAGTAAGTTTAATGGTTTACAATTTGTATTTGAACCAGCATCTATCAATAATAATTGGCTTTTATATGATGGTAAAATTCCAGCCATTGCTGGTCTATCTATCCCTTTAATTCTTCCAACTAAAAGAGTTGCTCCTGTAAGTAGTGCTCCAGAATTTCCAGCAGAAATGAATACATCTCCTTCATCTGCTTTTAACATGTTGAAACCAACTACCATTGAAGAATCTTTTTTATGTTTTATTGCTTGTGTTGGAATATCGCACATTTCAATTGTTTCTGTTGCATTTTTTATTTTAAATCTATCAGAAATTTCTTCCATTTCTTTTCCATAAAATTCTTTGAATTTTTTTCTAATAACTTCTTCTTGTCCAACTAATACAACTTCCGCTTTTACTTTATTTATAGCTTTTACAGCTCCCTTTATTGTTGCATCTGGTGCATTATCGCCACCCATTGCATCTAAAATAATTTTCATGGAATTTCCTCCCTTTTTTCAGTATCTCTATTTTATTATTGTTTTAAAAAAATTGCAATAGATATTGAAAAAAAATCAAAAAAGATGCAGTTTACTGCATCTTTTCTATGTTATTACTAAGCTATAATATCAGCAACAACTCCAGAACCTACTGTTCTTCCACCTTCTCTTATAGCGAATCTTAATCCTTTTTCTATAGCGATTGGTGTGATTAATTCGATTGTCATTGATACGTTATCTCCTGGCATAACCATTTCTGTACCAGCTGGTAATTCAATAACACCTGTAACGTCAGTTGTTCTGAAATAGAATTGTGGTCTATATCCGTTGAAGAATGGAGTATGTCTTCCACCTTCGTCTTTTGTTAAGATATAAACTTCTGATGTGAATTTTGTGTGTGGGTTGATAGAACCTGGTTTACAAAGAACTTGTCCTCTTTCAACGTCTTTTCTATCAATACCTCTTAATAATGCACCAGCATTATCTCCAGCTTCAGCTGAATCTAATGATTTTCTGAACATTTCAAGACCTGTAACAACAGTTTTCTTTCTTTCTGTTGTAAGACCGATAATTTCGACTTCTTCTTGTAATTTGATTTGTCCTCTTTCTACTCTACCTGTTACAACTGTTCCTCTTCCTGAGATTGTCATAACGTCTTCGATAGGCATTAAGAATGGTTGATCGATTGGTCTTTCTGGTGTTGGGATATAGCTATCAACTGCATCCATTAATTCTAAGATTGGTTTGTAAACTTCATCATTAGGATCTTGAGAATTGCTCTCTAATACTTTTAATGAAGAACCTTTTATAATTGGAATATCATCTCCTGGGAAATCATATTCTGATAATAAGTCTCTAACTTCCATTTCTACTAATTCTAATAGTTCTGGGTCATCAACCATATCACATTTATTTAAGTAAACAACGATATATTTAACACCAACTTGTCTAGCTAATAAGATGTGTTCTCTTGTTTGTGGCATTGGGCCATCAGCTGCAGAAACAACTAATATAGCTCCATCCATTTGAGCTGCACCTGTGATCATGTTTTTAACATAGTCAGCGTGACCTGGACAGTCAACGTGTGCATAGTGTCTGTTATCTGTTTCATATTCTACGTGAGCTGTGTTGATTGTGATTCCTCTTGCTTTTTCTTCTGGTGCTCCGTCGATTTGGTCATAAGCTGAGAATTGAGCTTGACCTTTTAATGCTAATACTTTTGTAATAGCTGCTGTTGTTGTTGTTTTTCCGTGGTCTACGTGACCAATTGTACCAATGTTAACATGTGGTTTTGTTCTTTCAAATTTTGCTTTTGCCATTTGAATTTTCCTCCTCTTTTTTTGAGCCTCGTGGGCTTTTATTTTTAAAAACTTAATAACGTTTTTACATAAGCACTTGCATTGTATAACATTTTTAACAAAATTGCAAGTGGTTTTTTAAAATTCTTTGCCTATCATATTTTAGGCACTGTAAATCAAAATAAAATTGCTATTTAGTTCGATTTACTACTCAGCTTTTTTACGAGAAGCTACGATTGCTTCGTGTACTGATTTTGGAACTTCTTCATAGTGACTTGGTTCCATAGAGTATGAACCTCTACCTTGTGTTTTAGAACGTAAGTCTGTAGCATAACCAAACATTTCTGATAATGGGATGAATGCTCTAATTTCTTGCATTCCATCATTTGCTTCCATACCTTCCATTCTACCACGTCTTGAGTTTACATCTCCTATAACATCTCCCATGTATTCTTCTGGAACTGTTATTTCAACTTTCATAATTGGCTCTAAGATTACTGCATGACCTTGTTTACATCCTTCTTTGAATGCCATAGATGCAGCAATTTTGAATGCCATTTCTGAAGAGTCAACTTCGTGGTAAGAACCATCAACTAATGAAACTTTGAAGTCTATAACTGGGTAACCAGCAAGTACACCTGTTTCAGCTGCTTCTCTCATACCTTGTTCGATAGGTTTGATGTATTCTTTAGGAACAGCTCCACCAACGATTTTGCTTTCAAATTCAATTCCTTTACCAGCTTCTAATGGTTCCATTTCAAACCATACGTCACCGTATTGTCCTTTACCACCAGATTGACGGATAAATTTACCTTGAACTTTTACTTTATTTCTAATTGTTTCTTTGTAAGCAACTTGTGGTTTACCTACATTACATTCTACTTTGAATTCTCTTTTTAATCTATCAACGATAATGTCTAAGTGTAATTCACCCATACCTGCGATGATAGTTTGACCTGTTTCTTGATTTGTATAAGCTTTAAATGTTGGGTCTTCTTCAGCTAATTTTCCTAAAGCTATACCCATTTTTTCTTGAGCTGCTTTATCTTTTGGCTCAATAGCTATATCAATAACTGGTTCTGGGAATTCCATTGATTCTAGGATTATTGGATGATCTGGATCACATAAAGTATTTCCAGTTGTAACGTCTTTTAATCCAACTGCTGCAGCGATATCTCCAGCATATACTTTATCAATGTCTTCTCTGTGATTTGAGTGCATTTGTAGAATTCTTCCTACTCTTTCTTTTTTGTCTTTACTTGAGTTTAAAACTGTTGATCCAGATTCTAATACTCCTGAATAAACTCTAAAGAAACATAGTTTTCCAACAAATGGGTCTGTTGCAATTTTGAATGCTAATGCTGCAAATGGTTCTGAATCTGAAGTTTTAGCTTCTGTTTCTTCTCCATCTAATGTTTCACCTTTGATATGTGGTATATCTAATGGTGATGGCATGAAATCAACAATTGCGTTTAATAATTCTTGAACACCTTTATTTTTGTATGAAGAACCACATACTACTGGAACCATTGCGTTTGCTATTGTACCAGCTCTTAAACCTTTTTTGATTTCTTCGATTGTTAATTCTTCACCATCTAGGTATTTCATCATTAATTCTTCGTCTTGTTCAGCAACTGATTCTATCATTTTGTCATGATATTCTTGAGCTAACTCTTTCATATCATCTGGTATTTCAGTTTCTTCGATTTCTTTTCCTAAATCATCTTTATGCAAGAATGCTTTCATTTGAATTAGGTCTACAATTCCTTTGAATTGATCTTCAGCTCCAATTGGTAATTGGATTGGAACAGGATTTGCTTTTAATCTATTTTTTAATTGATCAACGCAAAGCATGAAGTTTGCACCTGTTATATCCATTTTATTTACATATACCATTCTTGGAACATGATATTTATCAGCTTGTCTCCAAACTGTTTCTGTTTGTGGTTGAACTCCACCTTTTGCAGCTAAAACTGTAACTGCACCATCAAGAACTTTTAAAGATCTTTGAACTTCAACTGTAAAGTCAACGTGTCCTGGGGTATCAATAATATTTATTCTATTGTTTTTCCAGAAGCATGTTGTAGCAGCAGAAGTAATTGTAATACCTCTTTCTTGCTCTTGAACCATCCAGTCCATAGTAGCAGCGCCATCGTGAACTTCACCTATTTTATGGTTAATACCTGTATAGAATAATATTCTCTCAGTTGTTGTAGTTTTACCTGCATCAATGTGAGCCATTATTCCTATATTTCTTGTTCTCTCTAAAGGGTATGCTCTATTATTTCCCATTTTTTTCTCCTTCAATTTTTTCTTTTATACTTTTTAGATCAATTTTTTGTTCTTTAAAATTGGATCTTTTTTTATTCTCCAAGCCAAATTTTGACGAGAATTGTTATATTGCTAGGCGCAGGAGATGATTATTTCATGAGGCGTACGCTGGTACGTCGATTGAAAAATCATCGAACTGCAACAACGCAAGATAATAATTATCGTCGAAATTTTAAAATTTGTAATGTGCGAAAGCTTTATTAGCTTCTGCCATTTTATGTGTATCTTCTTTCTTCTTGAATGCTCCTCCGTTATTTGCTACGGCATCAAGAATTTCACCAGCTAATTTTTCAGACATTGTTTTTTCATGTCTTTTTCTAGCATATAAAACTAACCATCTTAAACCTAATGTTTGTCTTCTTTCAGGTCTAATTTCTAATGGAACTTGGTATGTTGCTCCACCAACACGTCTAGCTTTAACTTCTAGAACTGGCATAACATTTTC
>JAGAED010000017.1 GCA_017613275.1 Clostridia bacterium
CAGCTATTATATATTGTGCGAGTATATGCGCATCATTAGTTATGAGTTTTTCGCCAACAATATACGCCTCTGGAAATAGAACATTTACTTCAACAGACTTTTTATTGGTTCTTGTAAATGGATTATTATGGGCACAAGTATTTAATAATTTGGCGGAAAAAAAAGACAAGAATTGGAAATCGTTTATAGGAATTAAAATATTTTTTATAATTATTGTTATTAGTTCCATTTTCTGTTATGTGAATTTATATAAGAATGGGATTAGCAATATAATATATTAATTTAAAAAAATTTTTTCAAAAAATCCTGAAAAGTGTTGACTTTTTGGGATTTTTTTTGTATAATCTTATTGTTGCAAATTTTGGTTAAGCAACAATTTTTATTACACATGTAAGTCTAGTTTGAGATTGGTGCTTTTTGAAAAAAGTAGTCTTAAATGTTTTAACGATTTACAGAGGTAAAAACAAAATAAGGAGGAATAAAAAATGGCAGTAGTTGCAATGAAACAATTACTAGAAGCTGGTGTTCATTTTGGACATCAAACTAGAAGATGGGATCCAAAGATGGCTGAATATATTTTCCAAGCTAGAAATGGTATCCATATCATCGATTTACAAAAAACATCTAAAAAATTAGATGAAGCTTATGATTTCATCAAATCACAAGCAGAAGAAGGAAAGAAAGTTCTATTTGTAGGAACTAAAAAACAAGCACAAGAATGCATGAAAGAAGCAGCAATCAAGTGCGGAATGTATTACATCGACCAAAGATGGTTAGGTGGAATGCTAACAAACTTTGGAACAATCCAAAAAAGAATTCAAAGATTAAAAGACTTAGAAACAATGCAAGAAGATGGTACATTTGATGTATTACCTAAAAAAGAAGTTATTCTATTAAAGAAAGAAATGGACAAACTTGAGAAAAACTTAGGTGGAATCAAAGAAATGACAGAACTACCAGGAGTTATATTCTTAGTAGATCCTAAAAAAGAAAGAATAGCAATATTAGAAGCTAGAAAATTAAACATACCAGTTGTAGGTTTAGTAGATACAAACTGCAATCCAGAAGATGTAGATTACTGCATACCTGGAAATGATGACGCAATCCGTGCAGTAAAATTAATAGCAGACGCTATGGCAGACGCTGTAATTGAAGGAAATCAAGGTGAAAGCTTTGAAAAAACTCAAGAACAAGACGTTGAAGAAGAAATCGAAAGCATGGAACAAGTTGTAGCAGCAGCTGAAGAAGAATAATAATAAAATAATCGTCGGCAGAAAAAATTTTGGCGGCGATTATTTAAAATAAGGGAGGATTTTATTATGGTAAGTGCAAGCTTAGTAAAAGAATTAAGAGAAAAAACAGGTGCAGGAATGATGGACTGCAAAAAAGTTTTAACAGAAACAGATGGAGACATGGAAAAAGCTATTGACCTTTTAAGAGAAAGAGGAATAGCAAAAGCTGCTAAAAAATCAGGAAGAGTTGCAGCAGAAGGATTAGTTGAAGGATACATTTCAGCTGACGGAAAAACTGGTGCAATAGTAGAAGTAAACTCAGAAACAGACTTCGTTGCTAAAAACGAAGAATTCAAAACATTCGTAGCAGACGTTGCAAGACAAGTTGTTGAAAAAAATCCTGCAACAGTAGAAGAATTATTAGCACAAGAATCAATTGCAGTAGCTGGTAAAACAGTTAACGAAGTTTTAATAGAAAAAATAGCAACAATAGGTGAAAACCTAAACATTAGAAGATTTGCTAGATTCGAAGCTGAAGGATTAGTTGAAAAATACATCCATGGTGATGGAAAAATAGCAGTTCTAGTTAACATGAAAAAAGGAACATCAGAAGTTGCAAAAGATTTATGTATGCAAATAGCAGCAGCTAGAGCAGAATTTGTAACAAGAGATCAAGTACCAAGCGACAGAGTTGAAAAAGAAAAAGAAATCTTAAAAGCTCAAACAATGAACGAAGGTAAACCAGAAGCTATAGCAGAAAGAATAGTAGAAGGAAGAATAAACAAATTCTACGGAGAAATCTGCTTAGTAGAGCAAGAATTCGTTAAAAATCCAGACATCAAAGTTGAACAACTATTAAAAGAAAAAGATGCAGAAGTTGTTGAATTTGCAAGATTCGAAAAAGGTGAAGGAATCGAGAAAAAAGAAGAAAACTTTGCTGAAGAAGTAATGAATCAATTAAAATAAATAAAAAATAAAAAAAATGGTAGTAAACCCTACCATTTTTTTTACTTTTGTGATACAATGGCAAAGAATACAAATTTTTAATGTAAAAAAGGAGAGAAAAATATGGATTTTACAAGTGTAAAAGATAGAATGGAAAAAACAATTATCGTATTTTCAGAGAAATTATCAGAGGTTAGAGCAGGTAGAGCAAACCCTGCAATTTTAAATAAGGTTAAAATAGATTATTATGGAACACCAACACCAATCAACCAAGTTGCAGGTGTATCAGTTCCAGAGGCTAGATTAATAGTAATCCAACCATGGGATGCAAGTGTGCTAAAAGAAATTGAAAAAGCAATTTTGGCTTCTGATATTGGAATTAATCCAAATAATGATGGAAAAGTAATAAGACTAGCTTTCCCTGAATTAAATGAAGAGAGAAGAAAAGAATTAGTTAAAGATATTAAAAAAATGGCAGAAGACGCAAAAGTAGCTGTTAGAGGTGTTAGAAGAGACGGCTTAGATGAAGCTAAAGCTAAACAAAAAAATAGCGAAATAACAGAAGATGAATTAAAAGCTGCTGAAACTGAAATTCAAAAAATTACTGACAAATATGTAGAAGAAATTGACCAAATTCTTGCAAATAAAGAAAAAGAAGTAATGTCTATATAAGGAAGAGTAGAAATGGATTTTAAAGAAAGCTTAAAAGATTATCAAAATATTGTAAATAGTCAATTACAGAAATATGTAAGAAAAGAAGAATGCCCAGAGAATGTTTTAAATGATTCTATGGAATATAGTTTGATGGCAGGTGGAAAAAGACTAAGACCAATTTTAGCATTAGCAACTTATAAATTATTCAAAAATGATTACGAAAAGGTTATGCCTTATGCAGTTGCACTAGAAATGGTACACAATTTTTCTTTAATTCATGATGATTTGCCTGGCATTGATAATGATGATTTCAGGCATGGAAAGCCAACTAACCATAAGAAGTTTAATGAGGCAACAGCAATTCTAGCTGGTGATGGGCTTTTAAATGGTGCATTTATAGTTATAAGTGAAGATTTAAAAAATAGCGATTCACAAGATTTACCAAACAAATTACAAGTTTTCAATGAATTTACAAATGCAATTGACAGAATGATTGCAGGAGAATATGTTGATACTGAATATGAAGGGAAAACAATTACAAATGAATTGCTTGAATATATTCACAAAAACAAAACAGGTGCATTTTTAAAATATTCTGTAAGAATGGGAGCAATCCTTGCTGATGCGAGTGAAACGGAAATAGAAAATCTTACAAAATATGCAGAAAATATAGGCTTAGCTTTCCAAATAAAAGATGATATATTATCAGAAGAAGGCGATGAAGCTGTTTTAGGAAAGCCTGTTGGAAATGACAAGGAAATGGGCAAATGCACTTATGTTTCTAAATATGGTTTGCAAGGTGCGAAAGATATTTTAGATAAGATAACAAACGAAGCAATTGAAATAGTAAAAGAATTTGATAATAGTGAGTTTTTACAAGAACTTGCACTATATATAAAAAATCGAAATAAATAGGGAGAAGAAAAATGATAGATAAAGAAAATATGCCCAGACACATAGCGATAATAATGGATGGAAATAGAAGATGGGCAAAGGCTAAAGGTAAACCAGCTAATTTTGGACACAAGGAAGGTGCAAAAACCCTAGAAAAAATAGTAAGATACGCAAATAAAATAGGATTAGAGTATATTACAGTTTATGCGTTTTCAACTGAAAACTGGAAGAGAGCAGAAGAAGAAGTAAAAGCATTAATGTTCTTGTTCCAAAGTTATTTGAATGACTATGCCAAAAGAGCAGATAGTGAAAACATAAAAGTACAGTTTTTAGGAGATAGAGAAGCTCTTTCTAAACAAATGCAAAAAAGTATGAAAGACTGTATAGAAAAAACAAAAAACAATACAGGTGTCATTTTTAACATAGCAATAAATTATGGTGGAAGAGACGAGTTAATTCATGCAATCAAAAAGGTTGCAACACAGGTAAAAGATGGCAGTTTACAAATAGAAGATATAAATGAGAAAACAGTATCTCAAAATTTATATACACAAGATATGCCAGACCCAGATTTGCTAATAAGAACAAGTGGAGAAATGCGTTTAAGCAATTTCTTATTATGGCAAGTGGCATATTCTGAATTTTTATTTGTAGACAAAAATTGGCCAGACTTTTCAGAAGAAGATTTAGATAATGCGATTGAAGTATATCAACATAGAACAAGAAAATTCGGAGCTAATTAATTTTGTGTTTAAGGAGAGAATTTGAATGGATAAAAATAGACTATTATCAGCACTAATACTATTTCCAATAGTAATATTCATATTTTGGATTGGAAATAAATATATAGGAGATGTATTGTTTGCGTTTGTGGCATTTTTAAGTATAGATGAATATTTTAATGCAATATCAAAAGTATCAAATCCAGTAAGATGGATAGGATATCTAAGCTGCTTGAGTATTGCATTTATACATTTAATACCAGAAGGATATATAACAACATATGCAATATTAGCATTACCAATAATTTTGATAATACTATTCGCACAAGTTGTTGCAACAGAAATGAAAACATCATTTAAAGATATAGCATATACATTTTTAGGAATATTTTATGTAGTATTCTTTACAATGTTCCTAGCTCTAATATTTGGAATGGAAAAAGGAAGAGTATTGATTTGGTACGCATTACTTTCAGCTTGGGGTAGCGATGTATTTGCATATTTGATAGGAAAATACTTTGGAAAACACAAATTTAGCAAAGTAAGCCCTAAAAAATCAATAGAAGGCTGTATAGCAGGTGTATTAGGAGCAGTAGGATTATTATTAGCATTTACATACTTTGCAAATACATATTGGGGATTAAGCGTAAACTATGGTTATGTAGCACTAATAGGAGTTGCATTAAGCCTACTAGGTCAAATTGGAGATTTTGCTGCATCATCAATAAAAAGATATGTTGACATTAAAGACTACAGCAACCTAATACCAGGTCATGGAGGAATGCTAGACAGAATAGATAGTTTAATATTCTTAGCACCATTTGCATATGTATTAGTAAGCTTAATTTAATAAGCAGTGACAATATGTAAAAGATTATCATTTTCAAGCAACAGTCGTGGGGACCGACAAATTAGAAATCCTTATCAAAATTATTAAAATTTTGATTTAGGATTTCTTATGTAGTTGGGAGTTGCGGAAAATGATAATCTTTTAATAAGTAACAATATTTAAAAAAGCAAAAGGAGGAAAAATAAATGACCTTTATAATATCGGCGCTAAAAATAATAGTGCTACTAGGCTTTCTAGTATTCATACATGAAGGTGGACACTTTTTAGTAGCCAAACTATGCAAAGTAAAAGTAAACGAATTTGCAATAGGATTTGGCCCTAAAATATGGAAAAAACAAGGAAAAGAAACCCAATATACGTTAAGGTTAATACCTTTAGGTGGATTCGTAAATATGGAAGGCGAAAGCGAAGAATCTGAAGAAGAAGGATCATTTACCAAAGCCAGTATACCAAAAAGGTTGGCAATAGTATTTGCTGGTCCAATAGTAAATATAATATTTGCAATAGTAGTATTCTTCATATTAGCAATAATATTTGGAATGAATTCAACTGGAGATTTTGGCGCATCAATACAATTTGCCTTTGAAAGAACTGGAAACTTTTTAGGTTCAACATTTGAAGGCTTAGCAAAATTATTTACAGGAAATATTGGTTTAGACCAAATGATGGGACCTGTTGGTATTTCTGAGGTTGTCGCACAAACATCAGGATTATTCGATTTTATAAATATGATGGCAATAATATCACTTTCATTAGGAATAACAAATTTACTTCCAATACCAGCATTAGATGGTGGAAAAATCTTAATTCTAATAATAGAAGCGATAAGAAGAAAGCCTTTAAGTCAAAAAACAGAAATGACATTACAACTAATTGGTTTTTGCTTTTTAATAGGATTATCAATATTAGTAACATATCATGATATAACAAGAATAGGATAAAAAACTTAAAGAAAAAACTTTAAGTTTTTTTAATTTTCCCTTTTAAAAAATAAAAAAATGGTATACAATATAGAAAATTGTCAAAATGAGAGGAGCAAACTTAATGATAAAAAAATGGCAAATATATGAAGCAAACGAGGAAGAAATAGAACAAATATCAGAAAATTATAAAATAAATAAATTATTAGCAACAATTCTTTCAAACAGAGGAATAAACACCGAGGAAAAAATAGAATTGTTTTTAAATCCAAAAAGAAACGACTTTCACAACCCTTACGAAATGCCTGACATGGAAAAAGCAGTAGATAGAATAATAAAAGCAAAAGAGAACAATGAAAAAATAATAATTTATGGCGATTATGATGTAGATGGAATAACAAGTATTACAGTATTAAAAAGCTTTCTAAAAGATATTGGAATAGAAGCTGCATATTACATACCAAATAGATTAAATGAAGGTTATGGCTTAAACATACCAGCAGTAGAAAAAATTGCACAAGAAGGCTACAATCTAATGATAACAGTAGATTGTGGAATAACATGTATAGAAGAAATAAACAAAGCAAATGAATTAGGAATGGATGTAATTGTTACAGACCACCATGAAGTTGGAGATGAACTACCAAATGCAGTAGCAGTAGTAGATTGTAAAAGAAAAGACAATAAATACAAATGCAGAGATTTAGCGGGAGTTGGAGTTGCATTCAAACTTTCACAAGCATTAGCAATGAAATTAGGAATAGATGAAAAAGAATATCTTAAATACCTTGACATTGTGTGTATTGGAACAATTTCAGACATAGTTCCGCTAGTAGATGAAAACAGATTGATTTCAAAATTAGGATTAATGCTTGTAAATCAAACTAAAAATATAGGTTTACAGGCTATATTAAAACTTTCAGGTTATAAAAATATAGATTCAACAGCAATATCATTTGGAGTCGCACCAAGACTAAATGCCTGCGGTAGAATGGGACATGCTGATGAAGCTTTAAAATTATTTTTATCTAAAAACATAAACGAAGTAAATCAAATTGCAAATACCTTAAATGAATATAACAGAACAAGACAGGAAATAGAAAAAACAATATACGAGTCAGCATTAAAACAAATACAAGAACAAAAACTAAATGAAAATAAAACAATAGTAGTATCTGGCGAAAACTGGCACCACGGTGTAATTGGAATAGTTTCATCTAAAATAACAGAAATGTTCTTTAAACCAAGCATATTATTATGTTTAGAAAACGGAGAGGCAAAAGGGTCTGGAAGAAGCATCCCAGGTTTTGACTTACATGAAGCATTGTTAAAATGTCAAAATAGCCTAGAAAGATTTGGCGGACATTCAATGGCTGTAGGTCTAACATTAAAAGAAGAAAAAATTCCTGAATTTGCTGAAAAGTTGGAAGCAGAGGCGACACAGGCACATATAGAAGAGATAATTCCAATAATAAAAATAGATGCAAAAATCAATTTAGAAGAAGTAAATAGACAAATGGTAGAAAGCATAAAAATGCTAGAACCATTTGGAGAAGCAAATAAAATGCCAGTATTTGTATTTAAAAATCTAAAGATTGACTCAATAAGGGCATTATCAGAGGGAAAACACTTAAAACTAACATTAAAAGATAATAACACAATCGTAAGTGCTATTGGATTTAATATGGGAGAATTTGCACAAGAATACAGAATTGGTGATAAAATAGATGTAGTAGGAAATTTGGAAATAAATTCGTTCAATGGTGTAGATAGCATCCAAATCAATTTAAAGGATATAATGAAATCAATATAAAAAGTCGGGAAGTGAATTTTATGGAGAACAAAGAAATAACAGTTCAAGATATAATCGCAAAAAGAAAAGAACACTACAGAAAAGTAGATAGTAAATTAATAATGAAAGCATTTAAATATGCAGACGAAATGCATAAAGAACAAAAAAGAAGGTCAGGAGAACCTTATATAATACACCCATTAAATGTTGCATACATATTAGCTGAACTAGGTTTAGACGAAGCTACAATATGTGCAGCTCTTCTTCATGATGTTGTAGAAGATACAGGAGCAACAAATGAAGATATAGTTAAAAAATTTGGGGAAGAAATTGCCCAAATGGTGGCAGGTGTAACAAAATTAAGTAATATACAATTTGCATCTGTAGAAGAACAACAAGCAGAAGACTATAAAAAAATGTTTCTTGCTATGGGAAAAGATATAAGAGTTATTCTTATAAAATTAGCAGATAGACTTCATAATATGAGAACACTTAAACACTTGAAAAGAGACAGACAAATAGCAATTTCTAGAGAAACAATGGATTTATATGCGCCACTTGCAAATAGATTAGGTTTGTATTCTTTAAAATGGGAACTTGAAGATTTAGCATTTAAATATTTATATCCAGAGGAATATCATGAAATTGTTGAAGGAATAAACAAAAAGAGAGAAGAACGCTTAAAATTTTTGAATAAAATTACAGATAACATAAAGGCTCAATTGAAAAAACAAAAAATTGATGCAGAAGTAACAGGAAGGGCAAAACATTTATATAGTATTTACAAAAAAATGCAAAGAGACAATAAAACATTGGATCAAATTTACGACTTATTTGCTCTAAGAATTTTAGTTAATTCTGTAAAAGATTGTTATGCTGCATTAGGTGTTGTGCATGAATTATATAGCCCAATGCCTGGAAGATTTAAAGACTATATAGCAGTTCCTAAAACAAACATGTATCAATCAATACATACTACACTACTTGGAGAAAAAGGAACACCATTTGAAGTACAAATTCGTACATGGCAAATGCATAGAATAGCTGAATATGGTATAGCAGCACACTGGGCATATAAAGAAGCAAGCTATTTAGGAAGAAAGCAATCTGTAACTGTTGAAACAGATAAGCTATCTTGGTTAAGAGAAACACTAGAGTGGCAAAAAGAAATTGAAGATCCACAAGAATTCCTAAAAACTCTAAAAACAGAATTATTTGAAGACGAAGTTTATGTATTTACACCAAAAGGAGCAATAAAAGTACTTCCAAGTGGAGCAACTCCAATTGATTTTGCATATAGCATACATGAAGAAATTGGTCATCATATGACAGGTTGTAAAATAAACAGCAAAATGATGCCAATTGTAACACCATTAGAAAATGGCGATATAGTAGATATTATAACATCAGATAATTCAAAAGGACCAAGTAGAGATTGGGTTAAATTTGTAAAAAGTACAAAAGCCAAAAATAAAATTCAAGGATTTTTCAAAAAAGCTCAAAAAGCAGAAAACATAGAAAAAGGAAAAGAATTAATAGAAAAAGAAATAAAGAGACTTGGCTTTTCACATGCAGACTTATTTAAATCAGAATATATTGATCCTGCAATGAATAAATACAAATACAAGAACTTGGACGAAATGTATGCAGCTGTTGGGTTTGGAGCAAACTCAGCTGTCAAGATAATAGCAAGAATGCTTCAAGAATATAAAAAGGTTCATGAAGAAGAAAATATTGAAGAAAAAATAGAAGAATTAAAAACAACAAGATTTACAAAAGGAAAACGTTCGGATTCAGGTGTTATTGTTAAAGGAATTGACAACTGCTTGGTTAAGCTTTCTAAATGCTGCAACCCATTGCCAGGAGACGAGATTGTAGGCTATATTACTAGAGGCAGAGGAGTTTCAGTACACAGAAAAGATTGCGTTAATATAAATGATTTGTTGTCAGAAGAAAACAGAATGATAGATGTTGAATGGTACAATCAAGATGAATCTTTATATAATGTTGATATCGAGGTTCTTTCAAATGACAGAAGCGGATTGTTGATGGATATCTTAAAGGAAATTGGTACAACAAAAGCTAAAATTATGGGAGTAAACACAAAAACAACTAAAGAGAAAATTGCTATAATTGATGTAACACTTGAGGTTGATAGCTTAGAAGAGTTGAACAAAGTACTAAAATTAATTAGAAAAGTTAATAGTGTGTATGAGGTTCACAGAAAGAAATAGAACTTTTTCACAAGTTTAGAAAGGAAGAAAATAAGGTGATATTAAAAGAATTAAAAATAGACACCTGGAAAGGTAGCGATACAAATTGCTATATAATATTAGACGAAAAAAGTAAAGAAACACTTGTAATCGACCCAGCAGGTGATATTGATAGAATAGAAGAAATGTTACAAATATTAGATGGAAAACTTAAATATATATTTCTAACACATTGCCATGGAGACCATATAGCAGGAGTAACGGAGCTAAAAAATAGATGCGGTGGAAAAATAATAATTCATAGAGATGACGCAGAAGGACTAAACAATGCTGATATAAATTTGTCAGGTTATATAGGTTTGCCAAGAATAGAACTTGAAGCAGATTCAAGATTGGATGATGGTGATTTGATTCACCTTGGAGACTTAGAAATAAAAGTAATCTATACACCAGGCCACACAGCTGGTGGAGCCTCTTTATATATCGAGAGCGAAAAATGTCTATTTACAGGAGATACTATTTTTAGAAGAACATGGGGAAGAACAGATTTACCAACAGGTAGTATGGAACAAATTATGAATTCAATTACTAAAAAATTGCTAGTTTTGCCAGATGATGTAATAATATATCCAGGGCATGGAAAATCAACAATGGTAATTGAGGAGAAACCTATTTATTTTGAATTAAGACCTCAATTATATTAGTGATAATATATAGAAAATTATATATTTTTTCGCTATCCCCATCCTAAATTTTTTAGGAAAGCAAAGCTTTCAAAAAATTTGGACGGTCCCCACAATTTCGCTACAAAATATATAATTTTCTAGTAAAAAATATTGACGAAAAAGGTCAATTAGTGTAATATAGAAATTGGGCAAAAAATCAAAATAAAAGGAGTTACTAAGGAAAATGAGTGTAAGAACTACAAATCAGATTTTATTGAATAATGAATATGATTTGCATGAAAATAATATAGAAAAAAATAGAATAAATAAAGAGCCAGAACTAAAAAAGAAGAAACCATGGAAACATAAGGTGAAAATTGCTTTAATAATTATTTTTATATTTATGTTTATTGGTTCAGTAGGATTATTCTTATTCTTTAAAACTAACTTGTTCCAAGAATATAAGGAACTTTGGGTACAAACTGCAATGACAACTATGAAACATCAATATTTAGCAACATGGTTCTTGTCAGATACAGAAATAAATGAAATAATGAAAAGCTTAGAGGTTGTGAACAATGAAGACTCAGAACTAAATGTTATAGAATTACCAAAAGTTGAAGAAAAAGAAGATGCTAAACCAAAAGAAAATCAAATAAATGTTGATAAAATTACAGGAAGCAACTATGTTGGCTATGTTATGACAATTTCAGATCCATCAAAAGTTAAATTTGTGGATTCAAGAAAAACCAATATGGGTACAAAATTAAGCGAAATCTGTAAAAAACATAATGCAATTGCTGGCATAAATGCAGGTGGATTCACAGATCCAGATGGTGGAGGAATGGGACATCAACTTTGTGAACCAACTATAATAGATAAAAAACTTTTATATGGAAATAAAAATCAAAAAATGAGTCTGATAGCATTAACAGAGAAAGGCGAATTGGTTTTAGGAAAATATACATACCAAGAGGCAATGGATATTGGAATACAATCAGGTTTACAATTTGGACCATATATAATAGTAAATGGACACAATCAAATACAAAAAGCAAATGCAGGTGGTTTACATCCTAGAATGGCAATAGGTCAAAAGAAAGATGGAACAATAATATTTGTTTGTATAGACGGAAGACAGCCAGGATATAGTATTGGTGCTACACAGCTGGAATTACAAAATATATTTGAAAAATATGGAGCATACAATGCTGCAAACCTAGATGGTGGTTCATCTGCAACAATGTATTACGATGGAAAAGTAATAAACAAAACATCAACTCCAATAGGAGAAAGATACTTACCAAATGCGATAATAGTAACAAAATAAAAACGGAGCTTTTTAAACTCCGTTTTTTATTTATGCAACAGCACAATTTTATCTCCAACTTTTTTAATAAAACCTTCTTCTTTCAAATCCTTCAATTCGCGCATCATAGCGCTTCTATCAATACTTAAGTAATCTGCTAAGTTTGTTAAAGACATTTCCATAGAGATTGTTTTACTAAATGTTCTAGTAGAAAGAGTATTAAAATAGCCAAGTAATTTATCTCTAATAGTTCTTTTGGTTAATAACTCTATTCTTGTATTTAAGTCAATTACTTTATTTAATATGATTTCTGGTAATTTTTCTTCCAAAGTCCTATGAAAAGTACAATTTTTTGAACACATAGTTTTAATGTCATCATATTTAAAAAACAAAACTTTAGAAGACTTTTTGGCTTCAACAAAAAACTCATTATTGGTATTTATTGTGTAAAAAATTTCTCCAAAAGCATTACCTTTTGTAAAATGCTCAATAATAGTCTTATTACCATTATAATCATAGCGGACCAAATCGGCAGAACCATCCATAAGCATGCAAAATTGATTTCTTTTTTGAATATAATTAGTAATAACTTCGCCTTTATTAAATTTTTTAATCTGAACTTTATTGCAACTTTTACTAAAGTTTTCCATAAATTCGTTAATATCAAAGTCTAAATTCATATTAAACAATCCTTTCGCTAGCATTATACTACAAAATAGTTGCAAATGCAACACAAACTTTTTGGGACACTCCTAAAAAACAAGGTTTTTGTATTTTTAAAATGACTTGTTTTTTCATAGAAAATAGTGTATTATTATTAAAGATTGGAGAGTGAAGTTTGTGATAGAATTAGAAGAAAATCTAAAAACAATAAAACAATTAAAAAGCAAAATAACAGAATTGGGTGAATCTCTTTGACATTGCTAAAAAACAAAAAGAGTTGAGTGAACTAGAAGCAGAAACAGCAAAAGAGGGATTCTGGACCAATAATGATAAAAAAGATGAAATTCTTGCAAAAATAAGTAGCAATAAAAAAATATGCACGACTTATTTGAATTTGGAAAGCGAAATAACAAATGTTGAAGAGTTATCTGAACTTGTAATGCAAGAATTTGATGAAGATATAAAAAAGGAAATCTTAAAAAATACTCAAAAATTACAAAAAGAAATAGAAAAATTAGAGCTTCAAACACTATTATATGGTAAGTTTGATAATAACAACGCAATTTTAACAATACATCCTGGGGCAGGTGGAACAGAATCACAAGACTGGGCTGAAATGCTTTACAGAATGTACACAAGGTGGGCTGAAAAAAATGGTTATGTTGTAAAAGAACTTGATTACCTAGAAGGTGAGGAAGCAGGACTAAAAAGCGTTACATTTGAAATAATTGGAGAAAATGCTTATGGCTATATGAGGAGCGAAATGGGAGTTCATAGACTAGTTAGAATTTCCCCATTTGACAGCGGAGGAAGAAGACATACATCATTTGCTTCTGTTGAAGTTTTACCAGAAATAACAGATGACATTCAAATTGAAATAAATCCAGATGATTTAAGAATAGACACATATAGAGCATCTGGTGCAGGTGGTCAACATATAAACAAAACATCATCAGCTGTAAGAATAACACATATACCAACAAACATAGTTGTAGCATGCCAAACGGAGCGTTCTCAAATTCAAAATAGAGAAACAGCAATGAAAATGCTTAAATCTAAATTATTAGACTTAAAAGAAAAAGAACAAAAAGATAAAATAGAAGACTTAAAAGGTGTTCAAATGGACATCGCATGGGGAAGTCAAATACGTTCTTATGTATTTTGCCCATACACAATGGTAAAAGACCATAGAACAAACTACGAAGTTGGAAACGTTCAAGCGGTTATGGATGGAGAAATTGACGGATTTATAGAAAGTTTCCTAAAAAGTATTGCAAAAAAATAAAAAAGTGGTATAATAGTTAACAATAATAAAAAACAAAAACAAGGACACGGTAAATAGAGAAATATCTTAAAGAGAGCCAAGGTTGGTGGGATTTGGCAAGTAAAAGCTATTTATTATCACCTATGTTGTTGCTAGACTGAAAATAGTAAGTTTAGTCGCCCAACTAGCGTTAAAAAGTAATTGAGAGAGCATTTTAAAATGTTAAAATAGGTGGTCCCGCGGAATTCAAACCATTTCGTCCTAGCAATAGGAAGAAATGGTTTTTTGATATTTTGGAGAAGTGTTGCTAATGACAACAAATCTTTAGAATATAAAAGATATGATATATTAATTTTGAAATCCGCGTAAGCGACCAACCGAAATTCATATATTATATCTAAGATAATAAAAAATAAGATTAATAAAAAAAGGAAGGAGAAAGAAAAATGTACAAAAAAGTAGAACTAAAAGAAGATGGATTCGTTGGAATGGAACACGAAGTATTTGAAACTTGGAAAGAAAAAGACATAATCAAAAAAAGTCTAAACTCAAATCAAGGGAAAAGACACTTCACATTTTATGATGGACCTCCAACAGCAAATGGAATGCCACATGCAGGGCATATCTTAACAAGAGTAATGAAAGACATAATCCCAAGATACAAAGTAATGAAAGGTTACAGAGTAATAAGAAAAGCTGGATGGGATACACAAGGACTTCCAGTTGAACTAGAAATAGAGAAAAAACTTGGAATTTCAGGAAAAGCTCAAATTGAAGAATATGGAGTAGAAAAATTCATAAAAGAATGTAGAGAAAGCGTATTCCAATATGTAAATGTTTGGGAAGAAATGACAAACAAAGTTGGCTACTGGGTTGACATGGACGATCCATACATCACTTATGAAAACAAATACATTGAATCAATTTGGTGGTGTATAAAAGAATTATGGAACAAAGGTCTATTATATGAAGGACACAAAGTAATGCCATATTGTCCAAGATGTGGAACAGCACTTTCATCACATGAAGTTGCACAAGGTTATAAAGATGTAAAAGACCTAACATGTGTTGCAAAATTCAAAGTAGAAGATGGTCAAAAACTAGGAGACTATGCATTTGAACCAGATACATATATCTTAGCATGGACAACAACTCCATGGACATTACCATCAAACTTAGCACTTTGTTTAAACAAATCTTATGATTATGTATTAGTAAAAGCAAATATTGGAACAGATGATGAGCCAAAATATGAAAACTACATCTTAGCAAAAGACTTGTTAGAAGCAGTTCTTAAAGAAACACCTTACGATATTGTAAAAGAATTTAAAGGTGCAGAATTATTAGGAACAAAATATGAACAACTAATGCCATTTGCAAAACCAGAAGGAAAAGCATTTGTAGTAATTCATGGAGACTACGTAAATCTAGAAGATGGTACAGGAATAGTACACATTGCACCAGCTTATGGTGAAGATGATAGCTTTGTTTCTAAACAAAATGACATTGCTTTTGTAAACTTAGTAGATAAATCAGGAAAATTTGTGCCAGAAGTTGAACCATGGGCAGGAAGATTTGTAAGAGATTGCAATGAAGACATCTGCAAATGGTTAGCCGAACAAAACAAATTATTCAGCAAAGAAAAACACTTACACTCATATCCACATTGCTGGAGATGTGACACACCACTTCTTTACTATCCAAAAGAAAGCTGGTTTGTAAGAATGACAAGCTTAAGAGATAAGCTAATTGCAAACAACAACAAAGTAAATTGGTATCCAGAAACAATCAAAACAGGAAGATTTGGGAAATTCCTAGAGAATGTAATAGATTGGGGAATTTCAAGAGATAGATATTGGGGAACACCATTACCAGTTTGGCAATGTGAATGTGGTCATCAAGAATGTGTTGGTTCAATAGAAGAATTGAAAAAAATGGCAGTAGATTGCCCAGAAGACATAGAACTACACAAACCATATATTGATGCAGTTCACTTAAAATGCCCAGAATGTGGTAAAGAAATGACAAGATTCAAAGAAGTAATCGACGTTTGGTTTGATTCAGGATCAATGCCTTTTGCGCAATGGCACTATCCATTTGAAAACAAGGAAATGTTTGAAAACAACTTCCCTGCGCAATACATTTCAGAAGCAATTGACCAAACTAGAGGATGGTTCTATACTTTAACTGCATTAGGAACAGCATTATTTGATAAAACACCATTTGAAAACTGTATAGTTTTAGGACACGTTTTAGATGGAAAAGGTCAAAAAATGTCTAAATCTAAGAAAAATGGTGTAGACCCACTTGTATTACTAGATACAGCTGGTGCAGATGCAACAAGATGGTATTTCTACACAGGTTGCATGCCATGGTTATCATCAAGACTTTCAATAGAAAATGTTCAAGAAAGTCAAAGAGGTTTCCTAAGCACATTATGGAATGTATATTCATTCTATGTACTTTATGCAGAAATTGACAAGTTCAATCCATTAGAATACAAAGATTTCAAAGTAACAAACATAATGGATAAATGGATAATTTCAAAACTAAATACATTAGTAAAAGAAGTTGAAGATAAACTAGAACACTATGATATAACAAATGCAGGTTTAGCAATCGAAAGCTTTACAGATGAACTTTCAAACTGGTATGTAAGAAGAAACAGAGAAAGATTCTGGGCACAAGAACTAAATGACGA
Source organism: Clostridia bacterium (assembly GCA_017613275.1). Taxonomy (GTDB): domain Bacteria; phylum Bacillota; class Clostridia; order TANB77; family CAG-508; genus CAG-269. Next base: position 16,825 of record JAGAED010000017.1, read on the forward strand.
AAAAATTGGAGCATATGTAACTTTATATAAAGTATTAACAACATTAGTAAAAGTTGCAGCACCATTTGTACCATTTATGACAGAATCAATTTATCAAAACTTAGTAGTTGGATTAGACAAAAATGCGCCAGAAAGTGTTCATTTATGCACATGGCCAGAAATAGACGAAACAGCTATAGATAAAGATTTAGAAGATGAAATGGATTTAGCATATAGACTAGTAAAACTTGGAAGAAGTGCAAGAAACTCAGCAAACATCAAAAATAGACAACCACTTTCAGAAATCCTTGTTTCAACAGACATATTACCTAAATACTATGAAGACATTGTAAAAGAAGAATTAAATGTTAAGAAAATAGAATTAGGTGCAGAAATGGCTGAATACGTAAACTTCGAAATCAAGCCAAACTTACCAGTTCTAGGAAGAGAATATGGAAAACTAATTCCAAAAATCAAAGAAGAAATTGCAAAGAAAAACCAAATGGAATTAGCATCAAAAGTAAAAAATGGCGGAGCTGAAACAATCGAAATAGATGGAACACAAATTGAACTAACAGCAGAAAACTTATTAGTAACAATGCAAGGAAAAGAAGGATTTGCATTTGCTGGAGAAGGAGAAATCGGTGTAGTATTAGATACACATATAACTCCAGAACTAAAAGAAGAAGGATATGTTCGTGAGATTCTATCAAAAGTTCAAAACATGAGAAAAGACAAAGGATTCGAAGTACTAGACAACATCAATCTATATGTATTTGGAAACCCAATGTTAGAAGAAGTAGTAAAGAAAAACGAAGAAATGATAAAACACGATACACTTGCTGTAAAAGTAGTATACGAAGACGGAACAAAAACAGCTACAGAAACAAACATAAACGGAGAAACATTAAATATAGATGTAGAAAAAATCTAAAAAATAAAAGAACCAACAATGAAAATTGTTGGTTCTTTTCCCTTGACAAAAATTAAACTTTAATAGATAATAGATATGTATAAAAATCACGATAGAAAAAATCATGAAAATCACGAAGGAGGAACCTAAAAAATGTACATATTTAATAGAATTACAGTAAATCCACAACTACCAAAAAGGATTGAAAAGCTTAGCGAGGTAGCAAACAATTTATGGTGGTCTTGGAATACTGAATTTTTAAGGTTATTTCAAAAAATTGATAAAGACTTATGGGAAGATTCAAACAAAAATCCAGTTAAATTTTTAAAACGAGTATCACAAGAAAAATTAGAAGAAGCGTCAAAAAATATATTCTTTTTGAAGGAATATGATAGAGTTGTTGATAATTTTGATGCATATATAAATAGCAAAAATACTTGGTTCTCAAAAAATCACGCAAAAAATAAAGATGACTTAATTGCATATTTTTCAGCAGAATATGGACTAGATCAAACTATTCCGATTTATTCTGGTGGACTTGGAATTCTATCTGGTGATCATTTAAAATCAGCCAGCGACTTAGGAATTCCACTAGTTGCAGTTGGTTTATTATATAAAAATGGATATTTCAACCAAAAGATAAATGGATATGGAGAGCAAGAAACTGAATATCATGATATAGATTTATTTGACTTACCAATAAATCCAGTAAAAGATGAAAAAGGAGAAGATTTAATTATATATGTTAAATTCCCTAAAAGAAGACTATACTTAAAAGTATGGCAAATAAATGTTGGTAGAGTAAAACTATATTTATTAGATTCAGATATAGAGAAAAACCACGAAGAAGATAGAAATGTTACATTAAGGTTATATGGTGGGGACCAAGAGATGAGAATAAGACAAGAAATTGTTTTAGGTATGGCAGGTGTCAACTTGCTTAAAACACTTGGTTTAAATCCTACTGTATACCACATGAATGAAGGACATTCAGCATTTTTGAACTTGGAAATAATCAAAAATATTATAAAAGAAAAACAAGTTTCTTTTGATGTTGCAAAAGACATAGCAAGCTCAAAAACAGTATTTACAACACATACACCAGTTCCGGCTGGAAATGACATATTCCCAGTTGCATTGGTAGAAAAATATTTCAAAGATTTCTGGCCAAGACTAGGTCTATCTAGAGAAGAATTCCTAAAACTAGGAATGAAACCAGTAGAAGAGCTAGAACCAGGATTTAATATGGGAATATTTGCTCTTAAAATCGCAGGAAAGAAAAATGGAGTAAGTAAGCTTCACGGAGCAGTTTCAAGAGAATTATTTGGAGAAGTTTGGCCAGAAATAGCAGCAAACGAATCTCCAATAGGATATGTAACAAACGGAATCCATACATGTTCATGGCTTTCACCAAGATTAAAGGAATTGTATAATAAATATCTAATTCCATATTGGCAAGATAGCATGCATGAAGATAAAGTTTGGGAAAAAGTAAGAAACATTCCAAATGACAAGATTTGGGAAGCTCATCAAGATAGAAAAGAAAAACTATTAGAATTAGTTAGAAAAAGCACTCAAGAAAGATTGAGACGTTCAAATTATAGTTATGATGAAATAAACGAAATAGTTTCAAAACTTAATCCAAATGCATTAACAATAGGATTTGCAAGAAGATTTGCAACATATAAGAGAGCAACATTAATATTTAAAGATTTGGAAAGAATCACACAAATATTAAACAATCAAGACAGACCTATTCAATTGATATTTGCTGGAAAAGCTCATCCAAAAGATAAAGAAGGTCAAGATTTAATAAAATACATACATGACATATCACTAATGCCACAATTCAAAGGAAAAATATTCTTGCTAGAAAACTACAATATAGCAATGTCAAGATATTTAATAAGTGGTGTTGATGTATGGTTAAATAATCCAAGAAGACCAATGGAAGCGAGCGGTACAAGTGGTCAAAAAGCATCAGTAAATGGTGTAATAAACTTCAGTGTATTAGATGGTTGGTGGGCAGAAGGCTATAACCAATACAATGGTTGGACAATAGGAACAAATGCTGAATTTGATTCTTATGAAGCTCAAGATAGAGCGGATAGCGAAAGCCTATACTATACATTAGAAAATAAAATAGCTCCACTTTATTATGCAAAAGAGAAATGTGGATATTCTCCAAATTGGGTTGAAATGATGAAAGAATCAATAGTTACAACTGGTGGAAAATACAGCACAGCTAGAATGCTTGTTGACTATACAGAACAATTATATTTACCACTTTGTGATTTAACAAATAAATATTATAAAGACGTAGATAATGTTGCAGCATTCAACAATTGGAAACATGATTTATTTACAAATTGGAAAGATATAAAAATAACACAAATTAACAATTTAGATAATATTACATTAGATGCTGGAAACAACATAGATGTTAAATGCGAAGTTGAACTTCCAAATGTAAATGTTGAAAATATAGAAGTAGAAGTTTACTATGGAAAAATTCTAGATAATGGCGTTGTAGAAAATGTGAGCATAATACCAATGTGGTTAGAACATGCAGATGAAGAAGCAAGAAAATATTACTACACAGCAAAAGTAGAGTTAACAACAGGTGGAAATTATGGATACACATTTAGAGTAATGCCAAAACATGAAATGATACTAGAACCAACAAACTTGAACCTAATAAAATGGGTAACAAAATAGAATTATAGAAATTCGGGGGCGATTCCTAAAAATTAGAAATTTAGGAATCGCCCCCGAATTCAAAGTTTTTAGGAAGTATTAACGAATCATAAATTATGCTGTAGAAAAATGTCAAATATGCTTTGAAATTGCGATGAAAACTGGAAAAAATTACCAAGAAACTATTTACAAATTTAAATTGCGGGTATAAAATTAGTCCTGCACAAAGCAATAAAAATTAAATTATAGGAGGCAAAAGAAAATGGAAATTTTAAAAATTTCATCTAAATCTAATCCTAATTCAGTTGCAGGAGCAATAGCTGGATTAGTCAAAGAATCAAGTAGAGCAGAAATGCAAGCAATTGGAGCGGGAGCACTTAATCAAGCAGTGAAGGCAGTGGCAATAGCAAGAGGGTTTGTTGCACCAGCAGGTGTAGACCTTATTTGTATACCGGCATTTGCAGAAGTTGAAGTAGAAGGGGAAGACAGAACTGGTATTAAATTGATAGTAGAATCAAGAAATTAGAATAAATTTTTAGCTAAGTTATTTACTTAGCTTTTTTTTAATGTTATAATGTATTCATAAAATACATAGGAGGAAGAAGAAATGAAGAGAAAAACAAAAATAGGAATAATTTTAGCATTAGTGCTTACAGCAATAGTAGTTGTTGTTGGAGTATTTACAAATAATGGTACAAATCAAAGCGAAACAAAGGTAGAAAAAAACTATGGTATTAGTTATATAGAAGATCTATATAATAAATTGCAAGAAACTGAAAATTACTCATTTAATACTATTTTAAATGAAGAAAACTATAAAAAAATAAGTAGAAATAAAGATTCAGCAAAAATAGAAATAGAAGATGAGGGAACAGCTCAAACTTATATTGTTAAAAATGAAAATACATATTTGTTAACTGAAAAAAATAAAAAGTATTATGAATACAATAATAATACATCAATTTTAAATGACTTAGAAAACAAAGTAAAAGATTTGTTAAAAAACAAATTCAATGAAGGAACAGAAAACATAAATGGTAAAGATTATACATATCAAGAATTTGAAAAGACATCATCTTTCTTAATCAATTTCAAGAAAAACTATGATAATTATAATGCCAAAACTAGATTTTACTTCGCTGATGGAAACTTACATTATATAAGAACTTATGTGGGAGAAGTTCAACAATTATTAAAAGTTGAATTAGAGTTTAACAATCAAAAAGAAGGTTATAAAATACCATCAGATTATACAAAATAATATAGCAAAATCTCCAGGATTTTCCTTGGAGATTTTTATATACTTTCTGTACATATTTCAAGTCTTTTATCGAAAATTAAACTCAATGTAGTAATAAATTCATCCATTTTATTATCTACTAAATGAACGTAAATCTTTTCGGGGAGTAAAGTTAGCAAGGTATTTAAAGTGTAGTCGTTTGTTGAAAAAGAAATATCAGATAAGAACTTGGCTTTAAAAGCATCTTGAGAATTATTTATTATATTCTTGTTGGAATCTAGTATTATAGTATAATTCGCAGAATATACTATATGCAAAACATCTTCGATTGTTGGTGAAGAATTTATATATAATTTTAAAAGAGAAATAAATTCATTGTACTCTTTTTCTAAAATATAGCCATTTACAGCATCTCCAACAATTTTTTCTAGAATGTCCCAATAAGGCTGTAATCTAAAAATCACAAAGCCACTTAAAAATATTGTTTTATTCTCTTTAATAAAATCAAGAAAAGAATTAAACAATATTTTGAATTTTTCTTTTATTAGAGTGTTAGAATCTATAATTATATTAAAACAATTATCTAAAATTTTATCTTGTTCATGTTTTGAAAAATAAAAAAAGTCTCTAGAAATTATTTGTTTTAAAAAATCTTCTTCGAACTCGTAAATAACAAGAAAAGAGAGGATTGTAGAAATTTCTTCCATGAATTCTTGAGTATTATTCCCTTTATAATGAACAATAATATTAGTATAATGTTTGAAATTCTTATTTGAAAAATAAACATCTTTTAAATTTATTTTTTTGAGATTGTTTTCTAAATATTCTATAGATTGAGAATTATTTGTTTTGATTGCAAAAGATTTCATGTTTTAATTCTCCTTTCTATAGATATTATCTGCTTTTTAAAATATAATATGCAAAAAAAATAAAAAAGTGATGGAGTTAACATTTTGGGACACTTTCAAAAAGTTAACTCCATCACTCTCTAGTAATAAAGCATATAATCAATATCTGGAAAAACACAATCTTTTTTCGAAATATCTTTCAAAAATTCTTCATCAATTTTATCATCTTTAATTTGATAATACAATTTAGTAAATCTTCCAATATGGTCTTTAATACGCTTTTTAGCATAATCAACCATAGTTCCATTTGTAATAATAAATAGCCAGTCACTACTTTGAGCAAGAAGCAATTCTCTTGCGCATTGATTAAGTGCCTTTTTCTTTAAACCTTTGGCATTAGGGAAAAGATTAGCAAGTTCGCACATCCTGTCTCCAGCAATATGTAAATGTCTGTGGGCATAGTCATTTGTTTGATTTAGCCATACTTCACTATAACCATTTGCACCCCAGCTTGACCTACAAGGAGAAGCAACCTGCATTTCTGGATATTTATCAATATATTCAGACGGTGTAATCAATTTGAAATTACAATCATCATAATAAATTTTCTTAAATAAAATATATAACCAATATGGCCCTTCATACCACCAATGACCATATAACTCAGCATCATAAGGGCATAAAATTAAAGGTGGATTAGACATATATTTTGAAATATTTTCTATTTGAGAATTTCTAGAATCTAGGAAATGACCTGCTTGCCTTTCGGCAGAATCTTGTGCCCATTGAACATTGTAGTAGTCTTTAAATTCAGTTTTACCAGTAATTCTATAATACTTAATTCCTGTATGAACTCTAACACCATTATGTGCAATGTAAGGCTTGATATATTCGTAATCTGCCTCATAACCGATATCTCTATAGAATTCTCTATAATTGAAGTCTCCAGGGTAACCATTTATAGAACTCCACACTTGTCTTGAAGATTCTATATCACGTCCAAATGCAATAACTCCTTCTGGAGAAACGATTGGGGCAAATGTGCCATAAACTGGTGTAGGATCTGCATATAAAATTCCATGTGATTCTGTAATAATGTAGTCAATTCCAAATTCTTTTAAATATTTATCGGCTTCTGGAACATATCCACATTCAGGAAGCCAAATTCCACGAGGTTTTTTACCAAAATATCTTTCATAAGTTTGAACACCAACTGCAATTTGAGCTTTAACAGTTTTCTCATTAACATATAAAATAGGGAAGTAACCATGTGTGGCTCCACAAGTGATAATTTCTAAAACACCAATGTCTTGAAAATGTTTAAAACCTTGAATAATATTGCAATTGTAGATATCTTTAAAAACATGTAAATCGTTAGAATATCTCTCAAAATAATAATGAGAAAGTTTATTCAACCTCTCATCATATTTAGTTCTTTCGATTTCTTTTTTAGAAAGCTCAATCAATTTTTTTAAATATTTAATATATTTTCTTTGCAATAATTTATTATCAAGCATTGAAAGAAGTGGTGGAGTCATAGACATTGTGATTCTAAAATCGACTTTTTCTTCTACAAGCTTTTGAAAGTTCAAAAGTAGTGGTATATAAGTTTCTGAAATGGCTTCAAATAGCCAAGTTTCTTCTAAATAATCGTCACTTTCTGGGTGATGAATAAATGGAAGATGTGCATGTAAAACAAAGCTTACATATCCTTTTTTATCTTGCATTTTTATAATTCTCCTTTGTAAAAGTTAGAAGATGGATTATATAAATCTTCTTCTCCATAAAGTTCTTTGTATAAATCATAAATATTGTAAATTTTGCCCATATTTCTAAGTAAAGATATGTCTGCAAAAGATTTACCTATAACTTGATTTGTTTTTACATTTCTAAAATAAACCATATTCTGAGCTTTGTCTATCAAAATTCTATCATTTGGAGCTTCAATTTCATTTGAGTTTGAAATATACACATAGTCTGTTCCACCGATATCGGAAGGTGAAAAGATAGGGCGTCTACCAAGTTCAATTCTATAGTCACATTTAGCATCATTTACATGTAAATACCAACTATTTGCAAAATCGTTTATTTCAACCTCAAAACTATAATTCATAGTATCGTTAAAGATTTTTAAAACTGGTTTAGTTGTTTCAAAGAAATTATCGCCAAATTGTTTTTTATAGTTTTCTCTGTCTTCATCAGAAATATCCCAATAAATAAATAGGGTAGTTGGAGTTTGCGCTAGAACTTTTACAATAGTTTGATTATATCTATATGGCAAATCATAATATTCTATTATATCTATTTTTTTAGAAGCTTTTTTAGTTGCGGCTTTTTTTGTCACAGCTTTTTCTGTAGTTTTCTTAGCCGCTGACTTTTTGGTGGCTACTTTCTTAACTGGTGCTTTCTTTGCAACAGACTTATTTTCTGCTTTTGCTGTAGCCTTTTTAGCAGTTGATTTTTTTGCAGTAGCAGCTTTTGGGGTAGCTTTTTTAGCTGATTCCTTTTTGGTAGCTGTTTTTTTAGTATTTTTTTTCTTAACTTCTTCTTCAATTTCTTTTGCTTCTTTAGTTTTTCTAGGCATTATGTTTCCTCCTAAGTGAATTTTTTTTCTAATATATATACTATACTAAAACAAAAATAAATTCAATAAAAAAATAAAAAATTTGTAAAAAAATATTTACATTTTTCAAAAAGTTGTATAAAATGTAAAAAAAATGAGCGAAAATTACAAAAGCAAAAAAATTTGAATATTAAAATTAAAAACAGAAGAAAATTTGTCTAAAGGAGGCATATAAATCAATGAAAATATTGATGTTAACTTGGGAATACCCACCAAGAATAGTAGGAGGAATATCTAGAGTAGTGCACGATTTATCACACACTCTAATAAAAGATGGACATGATGTTACAGTTGTAACATACAAAGAAGGAGATGTTCCATATTTTGAAGATGATAAGGGCGTAAAGGTTCATAGAGTAGATAATTACATGATAAATCCAAATAACTTTATAGATTGGGTAATGCAATTAAACTTTAATATGGTTGCAAAAGCAAACGAAATAATTGCAGAGCAAGGAAATTTTGATGTAATACATGCACATGACTGGTTAGTTGCTTATGCAGCAAAAACATTAAAAAATTCTTACAATATGCCAATAGTTGCAACAATACATGCAACAGAAAGTGGTAGAAATAGCGGAATTCATGATGAACAACAAAGATATATAAACGACACAGAATGGATGTTAACATACGAAGCATCAGAAGTAATTGTAAATAGTAATTATATGAAAAACGAAATCCAAAGACTATTTGGTTTGCCTTATGACAAAATAAACGTAGTCGCAAATGGAGTTAATTTAACAGCATTTAACGGAATTGAAAGAGATTACAACTTTAGAAGAAAATATGCAATGGACAATGAAAAAATCATATTGTTCTTAGGAAGACTAGTATATGAAAAAGGAGTTCAACACCTAATTTCAGCAATGCCAAAAATATTAGAAGGATATCATGATACAAAACTTGTAATAGCTGGAAAAGGTGGAATGATAGATGAATTAAAAGCACAAGTTAATGCAATGGGAATAGGAGAAAAAGTATACTTTGCAGGATACTTAGGCGGAAAAGATGTACAAAGAATGTATAAAGCAGCTGATGTTGCAGTATTCCCAAGTACTTATGAACCATTTGGGATAGTTGCTCTAGAAGCAATGCTTTCAGAAAGACCAATAGTAGTTTCAGACATTGGTGGACTAAACGAAATAGTACAACATAGAGAAAATGGAATGAAAAGCTATGCAGGAAATCCAAACTCAATTGCAGATTCAATATTGGAATTATTATATGACCATAAATTATGTGCAGAAATAACAAAAAAAGCTAAAAACAAAGTAAGAAACGAATACAATTGGAGTAAGATTGCACAAGATACACACTTTACATATCAAAAAGCAATTTGTCAATCTATGGCAGAAAAACAAAAACGAGAAATCGAACAAGAAAGAGCAAGAAAAACAAAAAAAGCAAAAGGAACAGAAACAGAAATTACAAATTTACTTGCATTCAAAAAACGCCAAGCTTATGCATAGGACGCGAACGAGAAACTTTAGTGACGGAAAATTTTTGGGGACGGGTACAAAAAATATCCAAAAATATTTTTTGTACCCGTCCCTAAAAATTTTCGCCATCTAAAGCATATTTCTACAAATTTAGCAAAAAAATGGTGTATAATATAAATGAACAAGGAGAATAAGAAATGGAAGAATTTAAATCAGGATTCGTAACACTAATAGGAAGAACAAATGTGGGAAAATCAACACTAATAAATTTGTTGGTAGGAGAAAAAGTTGCCGCAATTGCAAATAAGGTCCAAACCACTCGTACAGCTATAAAAGGAATTGTAAATAGAGAACATTCCCAAATAATATTTACAGATACACCAGGAATTCACAAACCAAAAACCAAGCTAAACGAAACAATGGTAGAGACTTCATTTTTAAGCATACCAGACAGTGACTTAATTCTATTTGTAATAGAAGCTACAAGTACTGATATAGGTAGGGGAGATAGAATTATTTTGGACAAAATAAAAGAGTCTAAAAGAAAAACAATTCTTATTATAAACAAAGTAGATTTGGTGCAAAAAGATAGCCTTTTAAATCTTATTGACATTTATAGAAAAGAATATGATTTTACGGCTGTTATTCCGGTTTCTGCTAAAAAAGACAAAACAAGAGAAATAATTTTAGACGAAATAGAAAAGAACCTAAAACCAGGTCCAGCATATTATGATATGGAGGAATATACAGACCAAACTTTAAGACAATTGGCAGAAGAAACAATAAGAGAAAAAGCCTTAAGAGTTTTGGATCAAGAAGTACCACATGGCATATTTGTTGAAGTTGAAAAAATGGAATTAAGAACAAATAAAAAAGGCGAAGAAATATATGATGTAGAAGCGACAATTTATTGTTTAAGAAATTCTCATAAAGGAATAATAATTGGAAAAAATGGCGAAATGTTAAAAAGAATCGGAACAATGGCTAGAAAAGACATGGAGCAAAACTTTGGCTTAAAAATCAACTTAAAAACTTGGGTAAAAGTTAAAGAAGATTGGCAAGAAAATGATTCCATTGTTAACAAATTTAAGTTAAAAAAATAGTATAAAAAATACATTTTTGCAAAAGATATTTATATTAAAGTTATTTGTATATTCGTCAAATGAGAATATAAGGCTTTAAATATAGGAGGCAAGCTTATGATAAAGAAAATTGCATGGGATGCATTTAAAAAAACTGGTAATATTGATACTTTTATGGAATTTAAACAAATCCAAAATATTGAAAATAATATAAAAGAAATTCAAAATATTACTAATTTGAATTTAAAAGATAACGATAAAAAATAGAGGAAGAAGAAATGGCAAATGTTAAAACAAATGGAATTATAATTGCAGAGCATAATATGGGCGATTTTGACAAAATGCTTACAATTTTAACGCCAGGTTTGGGCAAAATTTCTTGTGTTGCAAAAGGAGCGAGAAGGCCGAATAGCAGCTTACTTGCTGGCACGCAGCTTTTTTGCTTTGGAGAGTACCTTATGTTTAAAGGTACTACTACATATCACATGAATTCGTGTGAAACAATTGAGATTTTTTATGACTTACGAACAGATTTAGATAAGTTGAAATATGCAATGCACATTTTAAAAATCGTGCAAGATGTAACAAATGAAAATCAAAATTGTTTTAGAATTTTACAATTAGTTTTAAACACTTTATATACTATTGCTCATTCGGACAAGGATTTGGACTTGATTTTGAGCATTTTTAAAATGAGACTTTTATGCATTTTAGGCTTTACACCAAGGATAGAAAAATGTGTTAATTGCGGAGAAAAAACAGAAAAGTATGCTTTCAGTTTAAAAAATAATGGATTTAAATGTTTGGCTTGCAGTAAACAAGATAAGTCAACTATTTCCATGAGCGAAAGCACACAAAATGCTGTTATTTATACTATTACAGCTCCGCCTAAAAAACTATTTTCTTTCAATTTAAAAGATGAAGCATTGGAGGAGTTTAAACTTATTGTAAAGCTTTATTTTAATGAAAAACTTGAAAAAGAGTATAAAATTGAAGAATTATTTTAATATCAATAATATAGAATATTTATATATTTTTCCGTTATCCCCATTCTAAATTTTCTTGTGAAAGCGAAGCTTTTAAGAAAATTTGAACGGTCCCCACAATTTCACTTCAAAATATATAAATATTCTATATTTAACAATAAAACTTGACAATTTTAAAATAAAATATATAATAAGGTTACAATCGTAGTAAAAACAAAAAAGAAGAAGGGAGCGATTTTTATGAAAATAAAAATAACAGGAAAGGAACTAAAGATTACAGAAGCTATCAATGACTATGTTGAAAAGAAATTAGATAGAATTGATAAGTATTTTGAAGATGCAGAAGCAGAAGTAACTCTAAAAACAGAAAGACAAGAACAAATTGCAGAAATTTTTGTTACAGCAAATGGAGAAAAATACAGAGCAGTAACAGAAGATAGAGATTTATATGCTTCAATCGATAAAGATATAGATATCTTAGAAGGACAAATCAGAAAAGTTAAGACTAAAAAAGAAAAAATGATGAAAGAATCTTCAATAAAAGCATTAGCATTTACACCAATTCATGAAAATGAAGTGGCAAATGAAATTGTAAAAACATCTTATTATGAAATTAAGCCAATGTTACCAGAAGATGCAGTTTTAAAATTACAAGAAAAACCAACACACAATTTTATGGCATTTATAAATGTAGAAACTGGAAAAGTAAATATAGTACATAAATTAAAAGATGGAAAAAATTATGGTTTAGTAGAACCAGAAGCATAATTTGATAAAAACGAAAAAGCACACGGCTTTGCCGCGTGCTTTTTCGTTTTTAAAAACTATAACTATTTCATATTGTTTTCAGCTTGTTGAATTAACTTTCTAACCATGTTACCACCTATTCTACCAGCATCTCTTGAAGATAAGTCACCATTATATCCGTCTTTTAGGTTAACACCAACTTCAGAAGCAACTTCATATTTAAATCTATCTAGAGCGTCCATAGCTTCTGGAACTAATTTTTTGTTTGAATTGTTTGCCATTATAATTCACCTCCTGCAATTTACATTTATAGAAAAAACCAAAATCTGTTTTTCTAATACTATCATTTGCAAATATGAAAAAATTAAACTGGAAATTTATTGAAAATGAAATATTACAAAAATATTACAAAAGTGTTACAGAAATATTATATTTTTGAAATGAAGGGTAAAAATATTGATTTTAATTGACGAATATTATAGAATAAAGTAGATAGTGATTTTATCTAAAAACATATAAAAATAAATTAAAGGAGGAATTTGTTATGGCAACAAATCCAATGCAAAGAAAAGCAAGAATATCATTTATATTAGGAATGTTACTTACATTATTAATATGTGGAGTAATCATCGCATTATTATTTATGCAAATTAAAAAATATCAAGATAAAGAGAAGACAGATCTTGCGTCACAGGTGCAAGTATATGCATTAAACACAGATGTTGGATCAGGTCAAGTAATTACATCTGACATGTATTCAAGAATTACGGTAAATAAATCAATGGTTCCAGCAGATGCAATTGGAAATTTAGATAATTTATCTGTTTATGCATTACAAGACAAAGAAGGAAATGAATTATATATAAAAAGAGATTCAGAAGGATATGCTAAGAAAAACGAAGATGGAACTTTAAAATTATATATAACAAAAGATGGTAAAGAATACGAAGTAATGCACGACAAAGAAACAGGAAACTATTATATAAATAATGGTGGTTCAAAAGCATATCTAGAATTAAATAACATTCCAATAATTGCTAAAGTTTCAATGAAGAAAAATACAATAATAACAACTGAATTACTTACAAAAGGCGAAGATACAATGGCAAATGACGTAAGAAGACAAGAATACAACACATTTGTATTACCAATGGACTTAAAAACAGGAGACTATGTTGATTTAAGATTAATGCTTCCAACAGGAGAAGATTATATTGTTGTATCAAAAAAAGAAGTTGATATACCAGTTGTAGGAGGAACAGATTCTACAGATACAGTTTGGCTAAATGTTGGAGAAGACGAAATTTTAACAATAAGCAGTGCAATAGTTGATGCATTTAGAATTACAGGTTCAAAACTTTATATGACAAAATACACAGAAGCAGGAATGCAAAAAGCTGCAACACCTACATATGTTGCATCACAAGAAACTCTTGAATTAATAAAAAAAGATCCTAATATTTTAACAAAAGCGGCAGAAGAACTAAAAAACAGATATGTAAAAATCGGATATGACGAAATTAGAAATAATTACATAAATAAAGCAGTAAGAGCTTCAGGTGATGAAGGTGAAGCAAACGTTAAATCAAAAATGCAAGAAAGCATCACAACTACACAAGATACAAGAAAGAAATATTTGGATTCTTTAGGCGGAGTTAATTAAGACGAAGGGAGAAAAACATGAGAAAAATAGGATTTATAGGCGCTTATGATAAAATTGATATGATGATAAATGTAGCAAAAGTTTTAACTGAATGTGGCAAAAAAGTGCTTGTAATAGATTCTTCGATTGCTCAAAAAGCAAGATATGTTGTCCCTTCTCTAGAGGCAACTCCAGCATATATAACAGAATTTGAACAGTTTGATGTTGCGGTTGGATTTAGAAACCTAAGTCAAATAAAACAATATTCTTTTGTAGAGCAAGAAAAAGAACTTCCTTATGATATAGCATTAATAGATATTGACAATCCTTATAATATGCCAGGATTCGAACTAAGCGAAACAGAAAAAAACTTTTTTGTAACATCATTTGACTTATACTCATTAAAAAGAGGAATGGAAATATTGGCTGCTATGCCAATGCCATTAAAACTTACTAAAATTCTAAATTCAAAGAATCTACTAAAAGAGGAAAATGATTATTTGGATTATTTATCAGCACATATAAATATAAAATGGGAAAGAGAAAAAGTATATTTTCAATTAGAAAATGGAGATTATACTGTAATAACAGAAAATCAAAGAGTAAATAAAATAAAATTCAAAAAACTTAGTACACAATACAAAGACAGTATTGAATATATTTCTGCACTTATATGTGACAAGGAAATTCCAGAAAGCCAAATCAGAAAAATGATTAGAGAAATAGAAAAAAGAGGCTAAAACAAGAAAGGAAAATAGTATGTCTATAATAACTTTTATAAGTAATGGAAAAGAACAAACAGGAAAAACATTGTCAGCAGTTGCAATTGCAACACTTATGGCAATACAGCATAATATGAAAATATTATTAGTTTCAACAGCCAATGATAGTTCAACATTAAACAACTGCTTTTTTCCAAAACAACGCAATAAATTAGTTCCACAAAATAGATTTATGCAAAATGGCGGTATAGATAATATGCAAAACGGTATAAATGGACTTATAAAAATGGTAAGATCAAACAAAATAGAACCTGAAACAATAAGAAATTACTCAAAAGTAGTATTCAAAGATTCAGCATTAGAAATCTTGTTATCAGGAGGAAATACACAGGATGAAGACGTATCTAGTTATTTTCCAGAAATAATAAAAATGGCAAATCAATATTATGATTGGGTAATAGTTGATTTAGATGAAGATATTGATATACCAACAAGAAGAATAATTATAAACGATTCAGATTTAGTAGTTTACAATATTTCACAAAGACTTCTAAGCATAGATAATTTTATGATAGAAAAGTCACACAGCAAGCTATTATCATCTTTTAAAACAATAGCTTTAGTTGGAAAACACGATAAATTTTCAAAATATACAGCAAAAAATATAACAAGATATATGGGAGAAAGAAATCAAGTATTAACAATACCATACAATACATTATATTTTGAAGCAGCAGAAGAAGCAACAGTTCCAGACTTTTTCATAAATTCTAGAAATGTTGATAAAGAAGATAGAAACTATTTATTTATTCAAGAAGTAAAAAGAGCAGGAGAAGCAATAAGATATAGATTGCAAGAATTACAGATGAGAATGTAAAGAAAGGGGATAATCAACCATGAACATAACCAACATATTACTAATGGTAGTTGTTTTTGCTTTAGCAGGATTTGTTCTAAAGTATTATTTAAAGAAGAAAAAAGAACAAAAAGCTGAAGAAACTATCGATGTTGATGATAAAACTTATACATTAGAAGTAATGAAAAACTTTGTAAAACGTAGATTAGATGAAATAACAAAGGTCAATCTATATGATATAGGTCTTTCAGAAGAAGAATTAAAAAGAAGAAAAAATAAAAAGTATGAGTTGAAAAAAGCTTTAAAAGGTTGTACATATGGTGATGTTAACGATAAAAAATATGTTAAAGAATTGATTTTCGATATATTACAAAAAGAATATGGCGTAACAGAAACAAATATCTCAAAAGCAATTCCTTTCGACATTCCATCATTATTAACAGCACAAGATAAATTTGATATCTTGATTTATGCTTACAAAAAAGAATTTGGATATGAAGCATTAACAGAAATGATTAAAAAATACAACTTAGCACAACTAAAATATGTAGCAGGTGAAACAAAACCATGCTATGTAATAACAGAAGATGAAATAGCAGACATTTATGAAAAAGAAAATATACAATTAACATTTTCAGATAAACTAGCAGTTGTAGTTCAAAGAATATATCAACATTACAAAGGCTACAGCTCAATAGATGAAGTAAGAGATATGAACATAGATGGTGTATCTGGTGGTGTATCTGGTTTACCAGAAAGTTTCTTAAGCCAAGTAGCACAAACAGATGGAGACTATTTATCACAAGTATCAGAGCACAAAGTTCCAAGAGCATGTGACAGTATTTGGATATTCTTCCAAGGTAAATCAATACGTTTAGCATTCTTATCATTTGGAACAGAAGCAGAACTAAAAAGAGTATGTCAAAACATATATAAATACAATAACCCAGGACAATTATCAGACACAAATGGTTACAAAATAAACGAGATGAAAGATGGTTCCAGAGTTGTTGTTGTAAGACCAAGTTTCTCAGAAACATGGGCATTCTTCGTAAGAAAATTCGACGTAAAACGTTCAACATTAGAGCAATGGTTTAAAGGTGAACCAGGTTCACTAGAATCAATAGAATTACTAAAATACTTAGTAAAAGGAGCCAGAATCATATCAATCACTGGTGAGCAAGGTTGCGGTAAAACAACAATGCTTATGGGAATGATAGAAAACATATACGAAACAATGAACATCCGTGTTCAAGAAACTGCATTCGAGCTTCACTTAAGAAGAATATATCCAACAAGAAATATTCTTACATTCCGTGAAACAGATACAATTTCTGGACAAGAAGGTTTGGACGTTCAAAAGAAAACTGATGGTTCTGTAAACATCATAGGTGAGGTTGCAACAGACCCCGTAGCATCTTGGATGATACAAGCTGCCCAAGTTGCATCTAAATTCACATTATTTACTCACCATGCTAAAACATTTCCAAACTTAGTAACAGCTCTAAGAAACTCAATGCTTAGAACTGGAGTATTCAAAAACGAAAAAACAGCAGAAGAACAAGTTGTATCAGTTCTAAACTTTGATATACACTTAACAAAAGACTTTAGAGGAAAACGTTATGTAGAAAGAATTACAGAATGTATTCCGGTAGAAGAAAGAAATGAATATACATTCGACCATAGAAAAGAAACAACATTAGAAGGAAAATTCGATAAATTCTTCGATAATGCAACACATTTCTTCACAAAAACAACAGACAGACAATTATATGTTTATAGAAACATATTAGAATATGTAGATGGAGAATATATAATAACAAACCCAATAACACAAGACAACTTAAGAGAAATGAGAATGAATATGGACGAAACAGACCTAGAAAGTTTTGACAACTTCGTCGAAAAACATTGGGGAAATAATGTAAAATCAGCTTATGAAACAATAAGTGTAGGTGCATCTGCTCAAGAAGCTCCAAAAACTAAAAGAAGAGGCAGACCAGCCAAAAGAGTATAAATTTAATGCAGGGGCGGCTATTAGCCGCCTGCATAATGCAAATTAATACAAAAGGAGGTGCTATTAAAAGTGTCTAATCAAATATTGTACCTAATAATAGGAATATCATTAGTACTTTTTCTTGCAATAGTTGTGGCGTATGTAATAATATCAAAAAAAGCCAATAAATCAGACTATAAAAGAATACAAAAACTACAAAAAGGTACTAAAGAAAGCAAGTTTTCACTTGAAATATTATTACAAAAATTATATGTAACATATGCTAGAACACCAGGATTAAAAAGATATATACTAAAACTAAGAAGAAGATTAGAAATTATAAACCTAGAAGATGAATATAACACAAGAAAAACAGCATCAAAAATATTAACAAGAACATTATTAATACTACTTCCTGTTGTCTTTGCTACAATTTCAATTACAAATAAAAACCCATTATTAATGGTAATTTTATTGTTATTTGAATTATTTATGGTAGATACTTTAATAGATGGCTCTGTTGACAAATTAGATAATAAAATATTAAAAGAACAATTAGATTTCTTCTCAGAAATTAGGCATGCATACCATGAATTTAACATGGTAGAAGAGGCAATATACCAGGTATCACAAGATGATGAAAGAAGCGTATCTGCACAAGGAGAAAAAATCTACGAAATACTAATATCAGATGATCCAGAAATGGAACTAGAAAAATATTATGATGTTGCTCCAAATAGCTATTTAAAGGAATTTGCGGGAGTTTCATACTTGACAAAAGAATTTGGTGATAGAAAAATAGACGGTTCATCACTTTATTTAAAAAACGTAAACAACATTACACAAGAAATGCAACTTGAAATATTAAAAAGAGATAAATTAAACTATGTTTTCCAAAGTTTATCATTTATCGCAATTGCACCGGTATTATTACTTGAACCATTAAAACAATGGGCAGTATCAAACTTCGCATTTACAGATAGTTGGTACAATGGTAAAGAAGGAATGGTAGTACAAATTATCATCCTTATTATTGCATTCGTATCTTATATATTAACAAGAAAACTTAAAGACAATGGCTCAACAAATATGAACACAAAAAACACAGAAAATCCTTGGCAAAAGAAAATCTATGATAAAAAAATAGGTAAAAAAATAGTAGACATGTTTTTACCTAAACAAGGAACAAAAGAACATCGAAAAGTAAGCCAAATGCTCAAGGACTCGGCATCGCCATTAAAAATAGAATGGTTATATACAAATAGAATAGTACTTGCAATAGTGACATTTTTGGCGTCATTTGTACTATTTGCACATTTACACACAATAGCAATAGATTATATTTATACAAATCCAACAACTGATTATAATTTGATAAGTGGACTGTCAGATAAAGACAAGCAATCGGCAATGGAAGTAACCCAAATACATAATAAATTTTTGGATAGATATCGATATTCTAATCCAAATATAAAAGAGGAAGCAATTCAAAAAGACTTGGAAAAATCCGAGGAATATATGGATGCTCAAGATGCAGAGATTGAAAAAAATGCAAAAAAGATATATGAAAAATTGCAGGTAATAAAAAAGGAATTTTTCCAATGGTATGAATTATTACTAGCAATGGTATTTGCTGTTGCTGGATACATGGCACCAATCTGGTTACTATACTTCCAAGTAAAAATGCGTCAACTAGAAATGGAAGACGAAGTAATGCAATTCCAAACAATAATTTTAATGCTTATGAGAATAGAGAGAGTAAACGTAGAAATTATATTGGAATGGCTAGAAAGATATGCAAATATATTTAAACCAGTTATTTCAAAATGTGTTAACAACTATGAAGCAGGAGCATGGGAAGCACTTGAAGAAATGAAAAACGAAGTATCATTCATGCAATTCATAAGAATTGCTGAAAGTTTACAAGCGGCAGTAGAAAAGATTCCAATTAGAGATGCATTTGATGAACTAGATTCGGAAAGAGACTACTACCAAGAAAAACGTAAAGAATCAAACGATAGATTAATAAAGAAAAAAGCAATGATAGGAAAAGTAATTGGATTTGCACCAATGGTATGCTTATTTGTAGGTTACCTAATAATACCATTAGTATTTATAGGATTCCAAAGTATGTCTGGTTCAATGACAAGCTTAAAAGCAAATAAATAAAAGAATTATAAAGATGGGAGGTTGAACTATTATGGAAAATGCATCAAAGGCTTTACTAATTGCAGGCGGTGTATTGCTTGGAATAATGGTACTTAGCTTATTTTTGATAATGATAAATAGTTTAACCGACTATCAACAATCACAAATAGTAAATGAAAGACAGGCTGAAGCAATATCATTTAATAATAATTATACTGGTTACATGAGAGATGAGGTGCCTGGAACAGACATAATGTCTTTAGTAAATAAAGTTGTATTTTATAATAGAACTAAATCATCAAAAGGAACTGGAACAACTGACACTGGTGAGGATTTTGGATATGAACCAATAGAATTAGAAATTGTTTTTCCAGATAATAGTAATAAATTATTGGCATTAGATTTACAATACAATAAACTCTATAATAGCAATTCATTTAAATTCGATGCAACTTCTGGTATAAAGTCAACTAATTCCAGTGGATTTTCGGCTTTAGATAAGTTATTAAATAATACCTGTATGCCGGATTCTCCAACCAGTGCAACTGGAGAGCAATTGGAAGAAGATTACAGAAAAAATCCATTAAAAATTTATTACACCGAAGGAATATTAAAGGCACTTTTGGAAAATGATAATTCATCTGAATCAATATTTGATGCGGATTTTAAAAATCTTGAACTTGCAGAAAAAAGAAAAAGATTTAAGGCTTTTAATTTAAGTATTGGAAATGTAAGTGCAGGAAAAGTATATTTCCCATTATACAATGTGGACGACCAACCTATAAGTGAAGCTACATTAGACAATTGGTGGGACGATTATTTCGGAACAAGAAAAAAAATTGATACTAATAATAAAACAATTAAAGAAGAGTTAGCTTATTATTACGAATATACACAATTCCAAAGAGGAGTATTTAAATATTGTGAGCCTACTGGTGGAAAACAAACATATAGTTCAAATACAGGTAGAATTATATATATGAAATTTGAGTTTACGGGAAAATTTTTATAGGTTAGGAGTGGAAAAATATGGAAAACGCATCAAAGGCCTTAATTATGGCAGCGGCGGTATTAATTGCTGTATTAGTTGTAACATTAATAGTATATTTATATTCTTCTTTTAACCAGGATAAGAAAGAAAATATAGAATTAATGAACCAAACACAGCTAATAGCATTTAATGGTAAATACTTAGCTTATGATGGAAAAGAAGACCTAACATATTATGATATAGCCAATATAGCAACTATGGCTAGAAATGATAATAAGGAAAATGAAGAAAAAATATCTGTAATTCTAAAGCCAACTAATCAAAATCTTTCTATAAATGATGGTAATTATAGCACATTTATGCAAAATCTTAATAACAAAGATGCTCTTGATGATTCAGACTCTCTAATTATGAAGGATGAGGAAATTTTAGATTTACTAACAGGCAAAAGTAAACGCACAAGAGTATTAAGAAAATATAGATGTGTTGTTTCACTAAATACCGTAACGGGCAGAGTGGAAACAGTAGAATTTTTTAACATTTAAATACTTGAAAAAAAAATCGAAAAATGTTATAATAAGGGTAGACATATGCGAAAATTTGTGGTATTTTTTATATTGATAATAATTATTGTTTTTTTTGTTGCCTTTATGTATTTTAATTACAAAACAGGAAAAGAAAAAATAGATGAAAAAAACAGTGAATTTGAAACATATTTAGGTAAAGAAATATATGGTGCAGATGTTGCAACAATAATAAACAAAGCATCATATAAAAACAGAAAAAACAATGTAGAACAAGACAAAAATGGAAAATATTTGGATAATGGCAAAGATTCAATAAATATAGATATTAAAATGCTGGATGATGATAAGACTTATAATATGGAAAAATTCTATAAAACTGGAACAATGCAATTTGTTGAATATTACAAAAATATCAAATTCAAAATGATGAATATAGAATATCACAAAGAAACAGGCTTAATAAAATACATATTTATAGAACAAATCACAAAATAAAATTATTAATTAGTTATTAAAATTTTATCAATATACAATTGATAAATAAAAAATAAAAAAACAAAAGTTAAAAGGAGGAAAAAAACATGGAAAATGCGTCAAAAGCATTAATTATAGCAGGAGCTATATTAATTTCAATTTTAATTATCTCATTTGGGGTAATAATTTTAGGACAAGGATCAGAGGTTATAAATAACGCTGATATGAGTGAAGCAGAGGTAACATCATTCAATGGAAAATTCGAGGCTTATGAAGGAAAAAAGGTTAATGGAAGCAATGTTAAACAAATGATAAAAGTTGTTTATCAAAATAACATCCAAAATAGTAATGATGCTGGAAAACAAATTGCAGTTAAGTATTATGAAGGAACAACAGCTAAACCAGATTTAGTAACAATAAAGGGTACTTCAGATCCAACTAAAAATGATTCTTTAATATCAAGTTCAGTTGCTTACGATGTAAAATGTGGATATAATAGTAAAACTGGACTAGTTAATTCAATAACAGTAACAAAATAGTTTTCTTAAATACACAAATGAAGGAGGCAAATCTTTATGGAGAATGCATCAAAAGCTCTGATTATAGCAGGAGCTATATTAATTTCAATTTTAATTATCTCATTTGGAGTAATAATATTAGGACAAGGTTCTGATGTTGTTAACAATGCAGATATGAGTGATTCAGAAAAAATAACATTCAATTCTAAATTTGAGGTTTATGAAGGAGATAATGTTAAAGGAAATAAGGTAATACAAATGATTAAGACGATTGCAGCTAATAACCGAACAGAAAAAGATGCAAACAAACAAGTTTGGGTTATTGCAAGGGAGGCTAGTAATGTAGACATATCTCTATTAGGTTCAGCTTCATATGCTAGGCTAATTATTATAAAAAACACAGGAGATGACGGGGATATTATTAAAGGAGTGGATGGTGTTACACCTAGTAAAGCATATGTTGTAAAATGTGTATATGATAATAAAAGTGGCATAATTAAAGCTGTGAGTGTTACTGAAAAAAGATAGAGTTTAATAAAAAAATCAACATAGAAAGGATTGAAATACTATGGAAAATGCTACAGAAGCCTTGCGAATGGCTGGAGGAGTATTAATATTTGTGTTGGCATTAACCATAAGTATAAATGCCTTTTCACAGTCAAGACAAGGAATTGATAATTTAGTTTTATATAGTGATAGAGAATTTCTATCAACATATGTAGAACAAAACAAAGGGACAAAAAGAATTGTAGCTGCTGAATCAATAGTGCCTACAATTTACCGAGCCTATAAAGAAAACATAAAAATCAAATTTGATTTTTTGAGTAAAGATGAAGAAAATTGTTTATATACGAGATTAGGAACAACAGATAATTATGTAACATATATAGACTTAGAAACTGAATCACAAGGTGATGAAAAGCTAAAAGAGTATTATCTAAGAGAAATACTTTTTGGAACAAATTCATCAGATTCGTATGTAAAAACATCATATATGAACGAAAATCGTCTTAAAGATTATAATGATTGCGTAAATAAGATTTCTAAGACATTAAAATTTAATTATTATGGACTATATTTTAGATTAACTTCAGGAGACTTAAGTGGAAAAACATATGAGGAAAGTTTAGGCGTTTATTTTAAGGGAGAAGAAAACGGAACACATGATAAATCTACAATAAACAAAACTGAAAAAAAAGTTATAACATATAGTGAAAAATAAATAATTACTATATAGTAAGGAGGAAAATATGGACGGAATAGGAAGCAGTTGGTTAACAATCATTTTAGTATTTGTAATTATAGGTGGAATGGCTTTTTTCATAATGTTATCTACAGCAAATGATGTTGATAAAACCATCGAATCTAGTGTACAACAAGATATTTCTACATTTGTTAAAGAATGCGCTAATATAGGTTATGTATCACCAGAAAAAGTTCAAACTCTAGAAGATAAGATTAGTAGTTATGGTATTAGATTTGAACTTAAGATTTGGGTAGAAAGACAAAGTGAGAATCCAACTAAAAAGACTACACAATTAAATAATGGTACAACAGCAGCAACACCTTTTATTACAGAGGAATATACTGTAACAGATATAGTTGATAAAGAAAAAGGTTTAAAGCTAAAAGAAAATGATATTTTAGGTGCCAGTGCAGAAAATATAGGTGGTACACATGAAGATAATTATTCTAGCACATCCAATAAAGACTTTGCTACAATGAAACCACAAGCAGTTGAAACTGTTCATGCAACAGGTACAAATTAATTTAATCTAAAAATAATAAGCAATGTAAATATTACTTTGCAAAAATATTTATGTTTTAAGAATAGCTTGTAATATTAATATTACAAGTTATTTTTAGAATGTGAAATTTTAAATACAAAGGAAAGACGAATTATGGGATTAGATAAATTAGGAATTCTTTTTATAATAATAATTCTACCTATAGCACTTGTTTTAAATACATATACAAACACACAGGTAGATACTTTAAACATGCAATTAGAATATGATACAAAACTAAATAGCTCGACATATGATGCCGTAAAAACATATCAAATTAATTCTTTAAGTGAGGATGCTTCAAATTTAGGAGATGTAAGAATTGGTAATATTAATGCTGCTATAAATGTTTTCTTTACATCACTTGCGTCAAATTTAAACATGTCAGGTTATAGTAGGCAATTTTTACAAGAATATGTTCCAGCAATAGTATTTACAATGTATGATGGCTATTATATATATTCAAAATACACAAATACATTAGATGATGCTGATTATGCTTCGCAAGCTGAAGTGGATAGTAAAAATATGGAAAATGGGGCTCTTGATGAAACAGATGGAAATTATCTGTATCCATCCTATTATCAAGATGGGCAGCAATTATATGGGCTAAAACCATTTATACACTATAGTTGTAGATATAAAAAAGGAAGTAATTACGATTTTATTGTTTCATATACATTGGATAATTATATTACTATTCAAGGTATCGTAAACGGAACGCAAGTAGATATGTCTGGTTATTTAATTGATCCTAGCAAGTATTCAGGGATAAGTTATAATTCAACCACTAAAATTGCTACTGTAACCGGAGAACTTAAATATAGAGGAGTTACCATTAAAAATGAAGAACCATTATTAACAGATAATTTAGTATTGGAACGAGAAGATGGTGAGACACCTGAAACAAAAGCATACCCATATCATAAGGTAAATGGAGTAAAATATTATTGGGGTGGTTCATATTGGTTTTCTATGTTAAATGGTATTCAAAATAATTCAGTTTACGATTTTGATTCAAAAGAATATGATGATTCTGCATATAAATATTATGTAGAGGCTTATGAATTTACAAAGAGACTAGAGAATCTTGGAATCACATCAATTACTACAGATGATATTGTAGATTCTTATACGGTAAGTGATGCGAATGGAAACGAATCAGATAAACAAATTTTTAAGGATAGTACTTTTAAAATATTTGATTTGGAGAGGATAGAAGAACCGGATTCAAATTTTAATAAACATAGGCAAGAGGTAATAAGATATACTATAGAAAAAAATCTATCAATATCAATAGCAAACTACAATTATTATAATGATACACCAGGTTTTGAATTTAGAATGCCAGAATTTAGTGAAGAAGAATGGGACAGAATACAAAAAAACATGACTGTAATATCATATTTACAAGGATTACCAATAGGAACCAAAATATATAATGGAGTTTCTGTAGTATCAAATAATGTCAATAAGGAAGTTGTATCAGAACAATCAATTTATATAGTAGATGGACCAAATTCTGGAAATGGACCTGGTGCTGTGAGTTACAATTATTATCCTGTAACAAAAAAGGATTGGAGTGGTATATTTACAGCAAATGATCCAGTTGGAATTTACAATGTGGATTTACAAAAAAGACAAGTTGAATATAATAAACAAACATATTATTATTATCCGAAATTATTCTTTGACACATATAGTCAATCAAGAGATACCGTTAACCTTAATGCTGACAAACTAGATATAACCAAAGGAGAATATAATTACAATGGTAATATCTATAAGTATATAGATGAGCAACTAACTCCGAATACTGGTGGCGATGGGTATAAAGTAGCACAAGCATTCTATACAGCACTTGGAAGGGAAAGAAAGAGTAGATATAATCAAAGAAACAATTACGAAAAT
The DNA here is from genome assembly GCA_017613275.1 of Clostridia bacterium. GTDB lineage: Bacteria > Bacillota > Clostridia > TANB77 > CAG-508 > CAG-269. The sequence continues at coordinate 42,954 of JAGAED010000017.1, forward strand.
CTATTAACTCAATTGACAGAGGAAAAACTTGAATTACTAAACTTTAACTCACAATATACAAAATATGAAAGCAATAATTTAAGTAAGGAAGAGGTTGAAAGTTTAATTCAAGTAGCTAAAAATAATAACACAAAGTATAAAGAGGCTGGAGAAGCTGATAAATGGGTTGTCGTAAGAAGAGCTGGTGGTAAAACATATAACTCAACAAGTCAATGTGCACCGGCAGCTGGTAATTTGGTAGAAGGAACTGAAACTACGTTAAATGATGTTTGGTTTAATTATCAAAATAGTAATGTAAATGCACCAGTGCGTAACTATGTGAATGCAGATGGAACCTATGGTAGTGCAAATAATAGTACTAATTATCCATTATTTAATGGTCAAACATTTACGACTAAATGCTACTATGACACAAATGGTAGAGTAAGAGCTGTATATATTTTAATTAATTAATCCATAATAAACTTTCTGGGACACTCCCAAAAAACAAGGTTTTAAACCTTGTTTTTTATTTTGTCTTTTTTCAAACTTTTTAAGAGTGTTTTGAAGTCTTCCTATAATGAATATTTTTAAAATTATGGTAAATAATATAAAAAAAGGAGAGGAAATGAAAAAAATTTTAATTGGAATATTTTTACTCATAATTTTAACAATAATATATATTTATACACTTGCAATTTATAACATCCCAGATAGCATAATAATATTCGAAGGGGAAACAATAAAAGTCAACAATTTTCTGGGGTTCAGCATAGGGAATTCAGACAAAACAATAGAAACGTCATCTAGCAGCAGCAAAACAATCAACAATGCTGGCAAAACAACAATCGAAGTCAGTCTTTTTGATAACTTTTTTATAAAAAACATGGAGGTGGACGTTTTGCCTAGAACCAAAGTTATTCCATCTGGAAATATTGCAGGAGTGAAACTTTATACAAGTGGAATTTTGGTAGTTGGAATGTCTGAAATTGAAGGCGAGGACAACAAAAAGCACAAACCATATGAAAATTCAGGCATAGAAGAAGGGGACTCTATAATTTCAATTGATAACACAAAAATATCAACTACACAAGATTTAATTGATACTGTAAATGCGTCATCTGGCAAGGATTTGGCAATTGAATATGTTCATAACAATGCAACAGCAACATGCAGTATTACACCTGTAAAAACATCAAATAATGAATATAAATTAGGGCTTTGGGTAAGGGATAGTGCTGCAGGTGTTGGAACAGTGACATTTTATGACCCGTCAACTAAATGCTTTGGAGCCTTAGGCCATGGAATAACTGATATAGACACAGAAGAATTAATAAACATTGAATCTGGAGAATTTATTACAACACAAATATTGAATATCAAAAAAGGTGAAACCGGAAATCCAGGGCGAATTCAAGGTACAATAGACAATCAAACAAATATAGGAACAATATCTAAAAATACAAAATTCGGAATATATGGCAAAGTAAGCAATCCGTCAGCCTTAAAAATAGATAGTTCCAAAGAGATGGAAGTTGCCTTGCGAGAAGAAATCAAAGAAGGACCTGCGAAAATACTTTGCAATTTAGATGGAAGCAGCACGAAAGAATACGACATAAAAATTGAAAGAATATACAGAGAAAACAACTATGACAACAAAAGCATGAAAATAAAAGTAACAGACGAAGAACTGCTGAACAAAACAGGAGGAATAATACAAGGGATGAGTGGGTCGCCAATAATCCAAAATGGGAAATTTGTTGGAGCAATAACACATGTGCTAGTAAACAATCCCAAGGAAGGCTACGCAGTATTTGCAGACATAATGCTAAAACAAATTCGTGAAGTACAAACCTGACTTTTTGGGACATTCCCCAAAAAACAGGTTTTCATGACTTTTTGAGAGTGTCTCCAAAAACAAGGTTAAAAAATTTTAATTTTTTCTAAAAAGTTATTGACAAAAAGATGTTCTAGAAATATAATAAAACACGAACAAGAATTCAACAAAAAGAATTTTGGAGGTTTTATTATGATTTCAACATTACATATTAAAAATATAGGAATTATCGATGATTTAATTGTGGACTTAAATGAAGGTCTAAACGTACTTACAGGCGAAACAGGAGCTGGAAAAACTTTAATAATTGACGCAATAGAAATTATTTGTGGAGGACGTTTTTCTAAGGAAATGATCCGAAAAGGAGAAACAAATTCTTATATAGAATTGTGTATGTTTGAACCTGAAAATGAAAACTCAATGGACGGAAATATCATAATATCTAGAGAAATTAGTACAAATGGAAAAAACATGTGTAAAATAAACGGCAGGATGGTTACAGTTGCAGAATTGAAAGACTTTATGGCTAATTTCATAGAAATACATGGTCAAAATAAAAACCAAGAGCTTTTGAACAATAAAACACATCTAGCATGCTTGGATGGATTTATTGGCGAGGAAATAAAGCCTATAAAAGATGAATATAAAGCGAAATTTGCTAGGTTTAATGAAATAAAACAAGAGTTGAAGCAAAATTATGGAGACGATAAGGAAAAAGAACGCAAACTAGATTTGTTGAAATATCAAATAGAAGAAATTGAGCAGGCTAACCTAAAAAAAGGCGAAGAACAGGAACTAGAAGAAAAACGTAATTTAATGTTAAATGCCGAAAAAATAACCCAAAATCTAAACCAAGCTGACCAAGTGCTTAGTGAGCAAGGAATTGACGCTCTTAGCATTGCAATAAAAAGCTTGGAAAAAATTGAAAATATAGATGAAAAATATGAAAAAATATCAAGTAATTTAAAAAGTTTATATTACGAATTACAAGAAGTTTCAAGGGATTTAAGCTCTTATAATGATGAAATATATTTTGACGAAGAAGAGAGAAACGAAACAGAAGAAAGGCTAGATTTAATTCATTCTTTAAAAAGAAAATATGGAAACACAATTGAAGAGATTTTACAATATAAAGAAGAAATTGAACAAGAAGTTGAACATATTGAAAATCTAGATGAATACAACAAAAAACTAAAACAAGAACAAGCAAAGTTAAAAGACGAGATGAACGATTTAGCACTAAAAATTCACAAAATTAGAGAACAAAAGGCAAAAATTTTAAGTGAAAACATAAACAAAGAATTGAAGGATTTGGAAATGAAAAATGCAAAAATAAATGTGCATGTAGATTTCCAAGAAAATGAATTTTATAAAACTGGAAAAGACGAGGTAGAATTTTATATTTCAACAAATGTTGGAGAAGACGAAAAAGAACTTGCTAAAATAGCTTCAGGTGGGGAAATTTCTAGAATTATGCTTGCTATTAAAAAAGTTTTGGCAGAAACTGACAAAATGCCAGTCCTAATATTTGACGAAATAGACACAGGTATAAGTGGAAATGCTGCAAATATGGTTGCGAAAAAATTAAGCGAAATATCTAAAAACCACCAAATTCTTTGTATATCTCACATGCCTTCTGTTGCTGCAATGGCAGATTATAACTATTTTATTAGTAAAAAAGTTGTAGAAGAGAGAACTAACACAAGTATAAGATTACTTAATGAAGATGAAATTATAAATGAAATTGCTAGAATTTCTTCTGGCCAAATAAATGATGTTACTATTAAATATGCTACTGAATTACGTTCTAAAAAAGTATCTTAATTATACATGGTTAAGAGGCTAAATATATATTTAGCCTTTTTTAGAAAATTTAGTAGATAATTCTGAATATTTATGGTAGAATGGACGAGTAAATTGATAAAAGGTGATAGAAATGTTAGAAAAGATAAACTCGTCACAGGATGTAAAAAAATTAAATATAAAAGAAAAAGAAATTTTAGCTGAAGAAATTCGAAAATATATAATAGGGGTTGTGTCTGAAAATGGAGGACATTTGGCCTCTAATTTGGGTGTTGTTGAACTTACAATAGCGTTAAATTCAGTATTTGACATCCCTTCTGATAAGTTAGTTTGGGATGTTGGACATCAGAGCTATGTACACAAAATTATTCATGGAAGACGCGAAGATCTAAAAAATATTCGTAAACTTGGTGGAATTGCAGGTTTCCCAAAGACTAACGAATCTGAGGCGGACTGTTTCAATACAGGTCATAGCAGTACGTCAATTTCCGCAGCACTTGGTATGGCAAGGGCTAGAGATATAAAAGGCGGAGATAATTCTGTAATAGCTGTAATTGGCGATGGCGCTTTAACAGGCGGTATGGCTATGGAGGCCCTAAATGACGCAGGCACAAGTAAAACAAATATCAAAGTCATTTTAAATGACAATGAAATGAGTATTTCAAAAAACATTGGTGGAATGAGCAGGTTTTTGGGAAAGCTTAGAACTAAAAGAACATATACAAAATCAAATAATTCAATAAAAAGAGTTATTGAAAAAATACCTGTAATAGGAAAGCCAACAGTTAAAGTAATTAGAAGATTTAAAAGAAGTATAAAACAATTAGTAATTCCTAAAATGTACTTTGAAGACATTGGTTTTACATATTTAGGACCAGTTGATGGGCATAACATTGAGCAATTAGAGGATGTATTATCTTTAAGTAAAAGAGTGCTTGGACCAGTTTTGGTGCATGTTTTAACCCAAAAAGGTAAAGGCTATGAAATTGCGGAAAAAAATCCTGACAAATTTCATGCAACATCTCCTTTCAACATTGAAACAGGAGAACCCAAAAAGGAAAAGGAAAAAGACTTTTCATCTGTTTTTGGAGAAAAACTAATAGAACTTGCAAAGAAAAATGACAAAATAGTTGCAATCACCGCAGCCATGAAAGATGGAACTGGATTAAAACAATTCAGGGAGGAATTTCCAAAAAGATTTTTTGATGTGGGAATTGCTGAACAACACGCTATAACACTTGCTGCAGGTATGGCAAAAGAAGGTATAATACCAGTAGTACCAATATATTCGTCATTTTATCAAAGAGCGTATGACCAGGTAATACATGATGTTGCAATTCAAAACTTACCAGTAGTAATGTGTGTTGATAGAGCTGGACTAGTGGGAGCAGACGGAGAAACACACCAAGGAATGTTAGATATGGCATTTTTCAGGCTTATTCCAAATTTAAATATAATGGCTCCAGCAGATTTTGATGAGCTAGAAAAAATGCTGGAATTCGCAGTAAATCTTGGAAAACCAGTTGTAATAAGATATCCAAGAGGCGGGGAGTCTAAAATAAAAATAAATAATCATGAAAAAATAGAATTTGGAAAAGCAGAAATAATAAAAAACGATGAAAATACTGAAAAACAAGCAAAATCAAATAGTGAACAATCAAATAATGAATCAGTTAATAAAGAAGAACTTACAATAATTGCAATAGGAAATCAAGTGCCAAAAGCTATTGCAATTGCAACAAAATTACAAGAAAAAGGTATTCAAGTAGAAGTAATAAATGCTAGATTCTTAAAACCATTAGATACTGAAACAATAAAAAAATCAATTTTAAAAACCAAAAATGTAATAACAATAGAAGATGGAACATGCATAAATGGGCTTGGAACAGCTATAAAAGAACTAATAGTGGACGAAAATCTTCAAAACGTTAAATTCAAAGCATTTGCATATCCAGATGAGTACATAAAACACGGCTCAGTAGCAGAATTAGAGAACATTTATGGTCAAGATATTGAAAGCATAGTAAAAAATATATAACTTAACATTTTGAAAGTGTCCCCAAATGTCACTTAACTTTTTGGGACACTTTCAAAATGTCACTCAAAGGTATCTTTACAATCATGTCGAACTATGGTACAATTAAGCTACAAATTTTATTTTTGGAGGTGCTTTTATGGGCAATTATCGGATATTAATTCGGCCAGTTATGTATGAACTTCACATCTTTAAGCTTGAAGTAGGAGTCGAAAATGTTTGGGACCTGAAAAAGGCAATTGACTTAGTACTTAAAGCAATTGAAGTATGTTGTTGCTATAAGGGATTTATCTATTCTCCAGAAGAAAGTTTTCCCTGCATTGAACCAAATGTAGATGAGGAATATCCGATAGCGTCCGGATGTTTCATTAGGTTTATTTCGCATGAGGACGCGTTAAGATTCATAAAAAACATTGACCCCAATGGGTAAAAAACCAAAAAAAGAGCGTAATGCTCTTTTTTGGTTTTATTTTAATTCAACTATTGTTACTCCCATTTCGCCTTCGCCGAAAGTCCCCATTCTGTAGGACTTAACATGAGGGTTATGTTTTAAAAATGCGTGAATTCCTTGTTTTAATTTTCCGGTTCCTTTTCCGTGAACAATACGAACACTAGGGAGTTTAGCCATAGCACAGTCATCTAGGTATTTATCTATTAAAGCTGTTGCATCCAGCACATTTTCTCCAATTACATTTATTTCGGAATTTATATTTTGTGACTTCGAAATTTTATAACTATAATTTGATTTTCCTTTATTATTAGATGTATTTTTTCCTTTATTTTCTTTAACCTTTTGCAAATTTGCAATATTTATGCTCATTTTTAAGCTACCAATTAAAACCTGAACTTCGTTATCTTTGGAGATATTAGAAACAACAACTCCTTCTTGGCCAAGAGTAGTTACAAAAACTTTTAAATTTGGTACTATTTCAGATTTGATAATCGGATTTGTTGCAACTGCAACATTTTTTGTTCCTATCTCATCAGAAGACGTGACTTTAATTTTATCATTTAAAGTATTTCTGATAGCATTTAATTCCTTTGAAGAAGCAGAGTTGGCTTGTTTTATCAATTCGTTTACATCATCTTTAGCATCTAATAAAATTTTTCTAGCCTCAATTTTTGCATTAGTTATAATTTCACGAGCTTTTTCTTCTTTTTCCGTATTATCCTTGGCAAGTTTTTCGGTTAATTTAGAAGCTTCTTCAAGCTTTTCAAAGATTTCTTGCTTTTCTTTTTCAATTTGAATCTTGTTATCATAAATACTTTTCAAAACAGTTTCAAATTTAACATCATCAGAATTCAATAATTGCTTAGCTCTGTCAATTATATCAGCAGAAACGCCAAGCTTTTTACTAATCTCAAAAGCATTACTTCTTCCAGGAATTCCAATCAAAAGCTTATAAGTTGGAGAAAGTGTTTCAATATCAAATTCAACAGATGCATTCTCAAAGCCGTCATTTACAAGGGCATATTTCTTCAATTCTTGGTAATGAGTAGTTGCAATTGTTAGGGCATTTAAAATCTTAAAATGCTCTAAAATACTAATCGCAAGGTTTGCACCTTCAACTGGGTCAGTCCCAGAACCAAGCTCATCAACCAAAATCAAAGAATTTGCAGTTGCATTTTTAATAATATCTACAATATTCAAAATGTGAGAAGAGAAGGTACTGATAGATTCGCTAATACTTTGGTCATCTCCAATGTCAGCAAAAATATTGTCAAAAACATAAATAGAAGATCCATCATCTGCCGGAATATTTAATCCACTGCAAGCCATAAGACATATCAAACCAGCGGTTTTTAAAGTGACAGTTTTTCCACCAGTATTTGGCCCTGTGATAATTAAACTTGTGAAATCTTTTCCCAATTCAAGGCTAATTGGAACAGCACTTTCTTGGTTTAATAATGGATGTTTAACATTTTTTAAACTTATAAATTTCTCGTCATTTATAATTGGCTGAACAGCGTGCAAAGCCTTAGAATATTTAGCTTTAGCAAATATAAAATCTAAAACTCCAATTGTCTTAAAAGTTATTTCTAAGTTTTCAATATATGGTACAAAAAGGGCAGAAAGCTCTTTTATAATTTTTTCAATCTCTATTTTTTCTTCAATTTTAAGGTTATTAAGCTGATTGTTAAGTTCAAAAACTGAAAGTGGTTCAATAAAAACAGTAGAGCCTGTGCTAGAAATATCATGTACCAACCCTTTAACCTGAGAGCGATATTCCTCTTTTACAGGTATAACATATCTTTCATTTCTAATTGTTATAATGCTTTCTTGAACATATTTTGAATTTTTTTGTAAAATACCATTCAAAGCAGTTTTGATATTTTGCTCAAACTTTCTTTGATTTCTTCTAATTTCTTTAAGTTTAGAAGACGCATCATCACTAACTGTATTTTCGTCAATTACAATTTTAAAAATCTTGCTGTAAATATCATAATTTGTATAAAGCATCTCGTGCTCAGTTTTTAAAAATGGGTAATCCTCAATATTTACAAAATCTTGTGTAAAATACTTTTTCAAATCATCTGAAATTTTCAAAATTCTGGCTAAATCTAAAATTGCTTTCAAACTCAAAATACCAGAAGATGCAAGAATTTTTAAATACACTGTAATATCTGCAATTTCTTCAAGAGGTGGGTTGGAAGCCTTATATAAAACACTAACAGCTTCGTTTGTTTCATTTAGCATTTCTTGCACTTTTTCTTTATCATAAATTGGCAACAAATTTTTAGCATAATCCTTGCCTAAAAAAGTAACACAATACTTTTGCAAATCGTCTAAAATTTTATTAAATTCCAATTTTTCTCTATATATATTATTCATTTCAAAACTCCTTCTTAACTATTATACAAGTCTACACAAAATTAGTCAAATAAGCCCCTAAAAAGTATAGACAAAAATATAAAAATAGTATAAAATAATAACGTAATTTGTATTCAAAGGAGAAAAAGTTATGGAGAAAATTAGAGATAACAAAGGGATAACTTTAATAGTCTTGATAATAACAATAATAGTATTACTTATTATATCTGGAGTCTTGATTTCTGGTGCAATTAATGGAATCAACGAATCCGGCGAAAATAGATTGATAGCAGAACTTGAAAAAGTTCAACATGCTGTAACACAAAGATATTCAAAATATGAATTAACAAAAGATGCATCTATTCTTGTAGGAACAAAGGTGGACTTATCAAGCTTGACAGATGTGCCAGAATCAATAAATTGGAAAGTATTCCAAGTAACACAAGCAAGCGAAACTTCAACACATCCAGAAAGAAAATATTACAGACTAGGCAAATCTGACCTAGAGAATTTGGGTTTAACAGGAGAACACAAAAGCTCTTCTTACATAGTAAATTACTATTCAGGAGAAGTATATGACGAAACAGAAAGACAAACAACAAGTGGAACAGTTTTATACAAATCTGCAATTGAAAACGAAGCAAGTGAACTTGGAGATGATATAATTACAGATGGTTTACTAGTTTACTATGATGCGATAAACAACACTGGAACAGGCCATAGCAATACAACAACAGTATGGAAAGACTTGAGTGGGAATGGCAGAGATGGTAAAATGACAGATGTAACAATGGGAAACAACTATGCACAATTTAATGGAACATCTTCTTGGGTAAACATGGGAGAAATAAATGATTTTACAAATCAAATATCAATTGAAACCACGATAAACATTCCATCATCACAAAATGATAAACTTTCGGATATAATATGTAATCAGCATAATGGAGGTTTATGTTTAGAGTGTAAAAATGGACATATGTATCTTATTATTTATTTAAATAATATCGGATACGTAGGTCTATATTGTGAAAATTCCATATCTTTTGATGAAATATTTCATGTTGTAGGAATGTATGATGGACAAGATATGAAAATATATTTTAATGGTACAGAACAAGAAGATGTTACTTTATATTATAATAGCAATCCAAATCCAGATATTTTAAGTTCTCCTAGAACTATAATTGGCCCACAGCTTAATACTGTTATGGCACTTGGGGTGAATCCAAGAGGAAATACTATGGAAAAAAATAAATATAAAGGAAAAATGTATGATACAAAAATTTATAATAAAGCATTAACAGAAGATGAAGTAAAACACAATTATATCATAAACAAAAACAGATTTGGCATAGAAGAATAAAAAACTTAAAAGAAAGGCGAAATATGAGTTTAAAGGAATTAGTACAAAATAATTTAAAATTAACTTCATCAAAAATATACTTTGATGAGCCAATGAGTAAGCACACAACCTTTAAAATAGGTGGACCAGCAGAGGTCTTTATTAAAGTTGGAGAAATAGAAGACCTAAAACAAATTTTGAACTTTACAAATAAAAACAATATCCCATTAACAATAATGGGAAACGGAAGCAATGTGCTTGTTTTAGATTCTGGAATAAAAGGAATAACTGCAAAAATAGAAATTCAGACTTTTTGGGACACTCCCCAAAAACCAGGTCAAATTGGAGAAAATATTGAAATTACAGTAGGAGCTGGAGAAAAGAACATAGAAATAGCGCAAAAACTTTTAAAACTTGAACTAACAGGATTTGAAGAAATAGCAGGAATTCCAGGCACAATAGGTGGAGCAATCAGAATGAATGCTGGTGCACATGGTAGAGAAATAAAAGATATTGTAAAATCTGTTTTAGTTATGGATTACAATGGAAATATCAAACAAATGCAAAATGAAGATTTACAATTTGAATATAGAAATAGCATTTTATCAAAAGAAAAACTAATAGTATTAGAGGCAACACTAGTTTTCCAAAAAGGAAACAAAGAAGAAATACAAAACAAAATGAAAGAATATCAGGCGTGGCGTAGAGAAAAACAACCGCTAGAATACCCAAATGCCGGCAGTACCTTCAAAAGAGGAGATGGCTTTATAACAGCACAGCTAATTGACGAATGTGGATTAAAGGGGTATAATGTTGGCGGAGCAGAAATTTCGACAAAACATGCTGGCTTTGTAGTCAACAAAGGCGGAGCGACTGCTCAAGATGTAATTGATTTAACAAATTACATAAAAGAAAAAGTATTTGAAAAATTTAATAAACATATAGAATTAGAAATCGAGATATTAGGAGGATAAAATGAGAGGATTACTACACTGGTTCAAACGCAGTTCAAAAATGAAAAGATGGATATTTATAATGCTAATAGGCATAATACTAGCATGTTATGGCTTAGCAGAAATATTGGTACTAAAAGAAGTATCGTTTGGAGAAATAGGAAAAATAGCAGCAATATTTGTGGTAGGTTTTATATGTATAGTATTTGGACTAATAGGAGCAAATAAAAGAACACTAGAAATGCTAGTAGAAGCTACAGACGAAAGAATGGTCAACAAAAAGAACGTCAACGTAAAATCACTAATATTCAATAGAAATGTATATGACAAAGGACCAAACATAGTAGTACTAGGTGGTGGAACAGGCCTAAACACAGTACTTACAGGCCTAAAAAACTATACAAGCAACATTACAGCAATAGTTACCGTATCAGACTATGGAGAAGCGGTTACAAATTCTAGAAAAGAACTAAACATGTTGCCAATGAACGACATAAAAGATAGTATGGTTGCATTATCTACAAAAGGCGATGAAATGGGTAAAGTTTTCAACCACGAATTCAGAGAGGGAAAACTTAAAGGATTATCATTTTCAGATATCTATTTCAGAGCAATGTGCGAAGTAAACCAAGACTTTACAAAAGCGGTAATGAAAAGTAATGAAGTTCTAAACATTGTTGGTAGAGTACTTCCAGTAACTTTAGACGAAATGACAATATGTGCTGAACTTGAAAATGGATATGTAATAAGAGAAAAATCAAAAATACCAGACCTTGTATCTGAAAGAGTTACAAAAATAAACAGAATATTCTTAGACCCTGCAAATTGCAGACCAGCTCCAGGAGTTGTAGAGGCAATTAAAAATGCAGATTGTATAATAATTGGACCAGGAAGTCTATACACAAATGTTATACCAAATCTTTTAATAAATAGTGTTGCAAAAGCTCTAAAAGAAAGCTCTGCAATAAAGGTATATATAAGCAATATTATGACAGATCCAGGTCAAACAGATAATTATACAGTTTCTGACCACTTAAATGCAATAATATCACATTGTGGACAAGGTGTTGTAGATTACTGTATTTATGATACCGGGGAAATAATTCCAGAGTTTGTAAAAAAATACAATATGCAAGGACAAGATATAGTTGAGCAAGATATAGAAAAAATAAAAGGTATAAAATTCTTGCAAAGAGACTTATCATCAGTTGAAGGTGGATTAATTAGACATGATCCAAATCTTGTTGCGAAATCTATAATTGAGCTTATTTGTGACGATTTGAAATTCCAAGATAAGCAAAATGACCCACAATATTTAATGCTAAATAACAAATTAAAACAAGATAAGAAAATAAATAAATTAAAGAAGAAAAACAAAAAACAAAACATAAAAGGTGCTAATGCTGCTAGAAAAGCTGCAATGGGACCAAAAAGAAAAAGCAAATTCAGCAATAAATATAGTGAAAGAATTGCATCAATTAGAGAGTCTGATAGCAAAGTCAATATAAAAGAGCAATTAGCCAAGACAGAAAAGAAAAAGACTCCAAACATTGTAGAAAAGAGAATGGACTTTGCAAAACCAAAAGCAATGTCTAAAAATACACAAAATATTGCAAAACCTAAAATTCAGGAAAAACCAAGAGAAGTAGCAAAAGTTGAGAAAAAACCTGTTGAGACTGCAAAAGTTGCACCAAAAAAGAAAACTCCACAACAAATACGTGAAGAAATGCTTAGAAAATTGGGAGAGTAAAAATACAAACGAAAGGAAAAAAGAATATGAAAATAACAAAGGAAAATTTAAATCTAGAAGATGGACTAAAAAAAGAATGGCTTATCACAAATGGAATTGGAGGATATGCTAGCTCTACTGTAATAGGGACAAATACTAGAAGATATCACGGATTGATGATTGCGCCTTTAAATCCACCTGCTAAAAGATTTTTAATTTTAACAAAAGTAGATGAAGCAATCGAAATTGAAGGCCAAAAGCATGATTTATATACAAATGTTGGAACAGAATATACATCTCAAGGTTTTAAATATTTGGAAAGTTTCGAGAAGGAATTTGTTCCAATCTTTAGATATAAAGTAGAAAACATAGAAATAACAAAGATTATATGTTTTGATTATGGAAGAAATACAATAGGAATTTATTACAAAATTAAAACAGCAGATAAACCATGTAAGCTAAGTTTGGCACCAATAGTAAATTATAGAGATTTTCATCATATGAACACAGGGCATACTTTTGACTTAAAACAAACAATAAAAGGTAGCAATAAAGTTCGTATAGTTATTGATAACAACAACGATTCATCAGTTTACATGAAATTGTCAGAAGGAGAATATACACCTCACTTTAATGATACATTTAGAAACATGTTTTACATTGAAGAACAAAAAAGAGGTTTCTATCCTGAGGAAAATCATGCGGTTACTGGTGTGTACGAAGTCGAAATTGATGCAAATACAGAAAAAGACATTTCGTTTGTGTGCTCTTTAGAAGAAAACATCGATGAAATTGATGTTAGAAAACTTATCTCAAGAGAAATAGTAAGACAAAATGAATTGTATAATGATTCATTATTAATAGATAATAGAAATACTAATAAAACTAAAAAAGAAAAAGAAGAAGAGCAATTTATTAAAGATTTAATCACAGCAACAGACAACTTTGTTTTTTATAGACCTATTTTTGGATTACATTCTTTAATGGCAGGATATCCTTGGTTTCTAGACTGGGGTAGAGATAGCTCAATTTCTTTTGAGGGGCTATTGTTAATAACAAAAAGATTTGATATTGCAAGAGAAGTATTAATGACAATGGTAAGAGATACAAAATATGGGCTAGTTCCAAATGGTTATTCTGGATTTGATAATAGACCTTTATATAATAGTGCAGACAGCTCATTGCTAATATTTGAACAAGTTCAAAAATATCTAGATTATACTGGAGACCTAGAGTTTGTTAAAAAGTATCTATACAAAGTAATGAAAATGGTAATTGACCATTACATAGAAGGAATAGACTTTGACGACAATAATATTTATATGGATTCAGATAATTTGATTGTATCTGGAACAGATTTTACACAAAATACTTGGATGGATGCAAAATTTGATGGTTATGCTGTAACACCAAGAAATGGAAAAGCTGTTGAAATAAATGCACTTTGGTATAATGCAAATAAAATAATGCAAGAATTGAGCTTAAAATATGGCGAAAAAGAAGAAAGTCAGAAATATGAAGACCTTGCAAGAGCATGCAAAGTGTCATTCATGGAAAAATTCTATAACAAGAAAAGAAAGTGTTTATATGATGTTGTAGGTGACAGCAAAATAAGACCAAATCAACTATTTGCATTGAGTTTAACATATCCTGTAATAGATCCACAATCTGAGGAAGCAAAAAACATTATAAACGTAGTTGAAAAGAAATTACTAAATTCTTATGGTCTAAAAACATTGGCAAAAGGTGAAGAAAAATATGTTGAAATGTACGAAGGTGGACCACAACAAAGAGATGCAAGCTATCATCAAGGAATCACTTGGCCTTGGCTACTTGGCTTATATTACAACAGTTTGAAAAATATGAGAGATTATACGAAAACTAAAAAAACTAAACAAGAAATAGAAAATAAAATTGAAAAATTTAGATTAGATGTAAAGAAAACATTTAAGAAAGAGTTCTATGAAACTGGATGTATAGGGTCAATTGCAGAACTATATGATTCTGTAAAAAATCCACAATCTAAAGGTGCTTTTGCACAGGCTTGGAGTGTGTCTGAGGTTTTTAGAATTATTTTAGGGAAGTAATTTTAAATTAGAACACAATATGTAAAAAATGAGTGAGGACGCGTAGGCGTTGCGAAGCGGTGAAGCAACCTGTCATAATTAAATAAGGAAGGTTGCGACAACAAGGACGAATGGTTTTTACATATTGTGTTTTAAATTAGGAAGGATGACGGAATTGACAATAGAAGAATTAGAAAAAGAATTAAAAGCAGAAAAATTACAAAGTTTATATTTGTTCTATGGTGAAGAATTATTCTTGCTAGAAAGTGCTGTAAAAAAAATAAAAGCACTTTTTGGCGAAACCATAAAAGGAATAAACTATGTAATAATAGATGAAACCAACCTAAATAGCTTGATTTCGGAGATGGAAACTCCTGCATTTGGTTATGCTAAAAAATTAATAATCTGTAAAAATTCAGGACTTTTAAAAAAAGAAGGAAAACGTAAAAATGCTGAACTAGCAAAATTCAAAGAAAGACTAAACACATATATATTAGAAAATATTAAAACAATAAAAGAAAGCGTTATTCTAGTAATAATAGAAGAAGATGTTCAAAAACAAGACTTAATTACAACAATTGAAAAGAATGGGGCTTCAGTCAAATTTGAATTTCAAAAACCTATTCAATTGGAAAAAAGAATAAAAGCAATATGCAATGGATATAAAGTAAACATAGATGGTGCAACTTTAAACTATTTTATAGAAAGTTGCGGTACAAATATGCAAGAACTAATAAACGAAATTAGAAAACTTATAGAATATGCTGGAGAGAATGGAACAATTGATAAAACAGCAGTTGACAAGCTTTGCATAAAAAAATTAGAGAGCATAATATTTGAACTAACAGACAACCTAGGCAAAAAACAAATAGAAAAATCTTTACAAGTAATGAGAAACCTAATATATGCAAAAGAACCAGTGCAAAAAATACTAATAACACTATACAACCACTTCAAAAAACTTTATTTTACAATACTTGCGCAAAAAGACAACAAAGACCTAGTGCAAGTACTAAACTTAAAGCCAAACCAAACATTCTTAGTGAATAAATACAAAATGCAGGCTAAATACTTTAAAGAAAGAGAATTAAGAACAATACTACAAGAACTAATAGACTTAGATTACAACTACAAAGCAGGAAACATAGACTTAGAAATCGGTCTAGAATCAATACTTTGTGCTTATTGCAGTTAACAATTTGGGACACTTTCAAAATGTTAAGACATATTACTTAACATTTTGAAAGTGTCCCAAATTGTTAACTTGTTTTATTCTACTTGCAGAATCTGTGTTTTCCAATGGTTATTGTTAAAGGCCTTGACCAAATCCATTTATTGGTTGCGGTTGAAGGATTGAAATAATAAATTGCACCATAGCTTGGGTCCCAACCATTGTATGCATCTTGAGCAGCTTTTTTAGCAGTAGAGTCAGGGCTCATATTTATTTGCCCATCACTTACAGCGTCAAATGCACCCCTCTGGTAAATTACACCTGCAATGGAATTGGGAAAAGAGCTACTTTTTACTCTATTCATTATAACAGCGCCAACAGCAACTTGACCTGTATATGGCTCTCCACGCGCTTCTCCATAAATCAAATGACTTAATAAATTTATATCTGAAGAATTGCTTCCGCTTGTTTGAGATGAACTACTAGATGACGTAATTCCCATTGCTTTCAATGTTGCTGGTCCAGCAATTCCATCTTGAGTTAAACCATTTTTTCTTTGAAAACTTTTCACAGCATTTACAGTTTGTGTGCCGTAAATTCCGTCAATTGAACCATTATAATAACCCCATCTTTTTAGTTTTGTTTGGATTTGTTTTACTTCTTCACCTCTTGAACCATATCTAGAGGTTGCCTCAACTTCGTTCTTTTGAGAAAAAGCCAATAGCGCTCCAATACTGCATAATAGCATAAAAATTACTAATATTCTCTTATATTTTATTAAACTCTTTTTTATCATAAAAACCACCTCTTGCTATTATTTACAAAATGTGGTGTTTTATACATTTTTTTGACGTGAAGCTTTCATAAGTTTTTTAAAAAACTTGTTTTTTGGGAGTGCCCCAAAAAGTCTGAAAAACATTGACTGATTTTTGCTAATGTGTTAAAATTGGCAAGAGGACAAACAGATGGAAGAAAATATAAATAAAGAACAAGCAATAGAAAAGGTAAAGGAAAAAGGAAAAAATCTTGAATTTTTATCAGCACAATTTCAAGATGATAAAGATGTTGTAATGACTGCATTGGATCAAGATGGAGAAGCTTTAGAATTTGCATCAGATAGATTAAAAGATGATAAAGAAGTCATAATGTTTGCGATTAGCAAGTCTCCTTGGACAGCCTATTATGCTTCAGAAAGGCTAAAAGCTGATAAAGAAGTTATTTTGGCAAGTGTAAAAGAATATGGACAAACTCTTTATTATGCAAGTCAAGAGCTAAGAGATGATGATGAAGTGGTAAAAGCTGCAATTACAAATAAAGGGTTAATCATAAAATATGCTAGTTTTAGGCTAAGAGATAATAAAGAATTTGCGGAAATTGCTGTAAAACAAAATAAAGAAGCATTTCATTTTTTAAGTGCTAGGTTAAAGCAAGATGAAGAAATAAAGGCTCTTTTGGGATAATTTGCAAAAGATTAAAATTCAAGTTAAAGGAAAGTGATTAAATATGACAAGAACAAAATTGCGTGATAGAATTTTGCCAACATACACAAAAGGCGAGGAAATAATGAACATGACATCACACATTGTTGGTGCAGTTTTTGGAATAGTTGCACTAGTTTTATGTGTTGTTGCTGCTGCATTTCATTCAAATGGTTATGGAGTTGTAAGTGCTTCAATATATGGAACTACAATGATTTTACTATATACAATGAGTAGTATTTACCATGGGTTGAACCCTAAAATAAAAGGAAAAAAAGTAATGCAAGTATTAGACCATTGCAGTATATTCTTGTTAATTGCGGGATGTTATACACCTTTTGCGTTATGCACATTAAGAGAATATGATACTGCAACAGGTTGGTGGATTTTTGGTATTATTTGGGGAGTTGCAATTTTAGGTATAACTCTAAATGCAATTGACTTAAAGAAATACAAGAAATTCTCAATGTTGTGTTATCTGATTATGGGATGGTGCATAATTTTTAAAATCAATGTATTGCCTGAATTACTTACATGGAAAGGGTTCGCTCTATTATTGGCAGGTGGAGTAATCTACACAATTGGAGCAGTATTATATGGATTAGGCAAAAAACACAAATGGATGCATTCAATATTCCATTTATGCATTCTTTTTGCAAGCATTTTACAATTTTTCTGTATTTTATTATATGTAATGTAAAATGGAATCTGAATTATTAGAAACAAAGCAAAAAAATACTAAAAATTTCAAAAATAGGTTGTAAAAACTAACAAAAATTGATATACTTATATAGGCAAAAGTATATCAGTTTTTTTGTGACTGATTATGTATAAGGAGGTAAATTTATGAGTAATGAGAATGACGAAAAAGGAGAAGTAATAGAAGTTCAAGGTGAAGTTCAAAATGATGGTGCTGAGACAACAGAAGCAGGTCTAGCAGTTTCAACAGAACAAGAAAATATACAAATATCAAATGACGTAATAGCAGTAATCGCTGGTGTAGCAGTTTCAGAAGTTTCAGGAGTTGCAAACACAGTTGGAGGATTCGCAGGAGGAATTTCAGAAGTATTAAGCGGAAAGAAAAATATGGCAAAAGGTATCAAAGTTGATAAAACAGAAGGAAAAGTAAAAATTGATGTAAACATAGTTGTAGAATATGGAACTAGAATACCAGATGTAGCATTTGAAATTCAAAACAGAGTAAAAAAAGCAGTAGAAAACATGACAGGAATGAGTGTAACAGAAGTAAATGTACATGTTCAAGGTGTTGACACAAATGTACAAAAAGACAAACCAGCACTTGAAGAACCAAAACAAGATTAAAAAATAATAATAACGGAGGAAAAATTATGAAAATATTAGAAAAAATAACCTTAATACTATATTCAAACTTAATCTTAATACTAGCCATACTATTATGTATAATGATATTCGGATGGGTGGATATAAACTCAGTAGGAAACTGGGTACATGGAGTACTAACAGGAGAAACATCATCTAAAATAGTACTTGGAGTAAGCATTGCACTAATACTATTATCAATTAGATGTATATTCTTTGACAAAACATCAAAAGAACAAATTAAAGATAGACAAGGTGTTTTAATGCAAAATGAAAACGGAAAACTAATGATTTCAAAAGTTACAATTGAAAACTTAGTTGCTTCTGTAGCAAAAGGATATCAAGACACACAAGAAATTAATACAAGAGTAGAATTAGATAAAGAAAACAATGTTAATGTATTTGTAAATTTGACAGTAACAAATAATGCTGTAATTAAAGATTTATCAGCTAATTTACAAAATGCAATTAAAGAAAAAGTTAAACTTGCAACAGACCTAGAGGTCAAAGAGGTTAATATTAAAGTTAAAGATATATCAAACCCTCAATAAATAATTGCGTTTTGATTGTGTTGAAAGGAGAAAAAAATGGAAGAATTTTGGAATAGAAATAAAGGAATAATTTTAGGTGTTACAATTGCTGTAATACTTCTAATCACTGGATTACAACAACTAATAATTGGACTAGTTCTTATTATAGCATGTGGTTTTATAGGAAATTACATTTACAAAAACAAAGATGATGTTAAGAGTAAGACTAAGAATTTTATAGATAAATTATAGGAGAAAAAAATGGAAAGAAGCGAAATAAGAGAGCAAGCATTTAAACTAATATATAGCATTGAAATTCAAAAAACAGATGACTTAAAAGAATCAATAGAATTGTTTATTGAAGCAAATGATATAACAAGTCAAAAAGCAATAAACTATATTGATGATGCAGTTTTAGGAATTGAAAAAAACAAAAAGGATATCGATGCTAAAATTGAGAAAAATCTTAAACAAGAATGGAAAATAGAAAGAATCTCAAAAATTGATTTATCTATTTTAAGATTAGCAATTTATGAAATAATTTATAAGGAAGTTCCATTCAAAGTAGCGATAAATGAAGCAGTAGAGTTAGCTAAAAAATATGGAGAAGATGCTTCTAAAAAATTCGTAAATGGAATTTTAGCAAGTGTTGTAAAAGAAAGCGATATTAATAAGGAAGAAAATTAATGAAATATAATCCAATGACAGTAACAGACCTTAATTTGTATGTTAAAGAAAAATTTGTAGAAGACGAATTTTTAAATAATGTGCTTGTAAAAGGCGAAATATCAAACTATAAAAGACATTACACAGGACATCTATATTTCACTTTAAAAGATGAAAATAGCTTGATCAAATGTGTAATGTTTAAAGGTTATGCTGATAAATTACCTTTTGAACCTAAAGAGGGGAGCAAGGTAATAGTTTTTGGAACAGTTTCTGTATATGAAAGAGATGGCGTTTATCAAATATATACTAAAGCCATGGAAGAAGATGGAGTTGGAGATTTATACCAACAATTCCAAAAGCTAAAAGATGAGCTAGAAAAAGAGGGATATTTTGATCCAGCACATAAAAAGAAAATACCTATGTTTCCAAAAACAATAGGTGTTTTAACATCTAAAACAGGTTCTGTAGTAAAAGATATTATAAATGTATCAACAAGAAGAAACCCAAATGTAAATTTAAGAATATGCCCTGTACCAGTTCAAGGAGAAGGTGCTGCTATAAAAATTGCAAAAGCAATAAAATACATGAATGACAACAAACTAGCAGATGTATTGATTTTAGCTAGAGGTGGAGGCTCATTAGAGGACTTATGGCCATTCAACGAAAGAGTTGTAGCAGATGCAATATATGAATCTGAGTTGCCAATAATTTCAGCGGTAGGACACGAAACAGATTTTACAATATCAGATTTTGTTTCAGACTTGAGAGCACCAACACCTTCTGCAGCAGCAGAATTGGCAGTTCCAAACATTATGGAAGTAACAGATAGAATTGCTCTTTATCAAAAAAGATTAAGAGATTCATTGCTAAAAAAAGTTGAAATCATGCGCATGCAATATGAAAAATGTATGTCTAGCAGGGTATTCAAAGAACCAAAAAGATTTGTTTATGATGAATATCAAAAAATAGATACATATTTAAAGAGATTGGAAAATTCAATAAAGTTAAAACAAAAAGAAGAAAAAACCAAATATGTTGAACTTGTTGCCAAACTTGATGCATTAAGCCCGCTAAAGACTTTAACAAGAGGGTATTCAGTAACTTTGCACGAAGGCAAAGTTGTAAAATCTGCTAAAGATTTGCATTCTGGAGATGAAATTGATTTGAAGTTCATTGACGGAAATTTAGGTGCAAAAATTGTTTAATTATTTTAATGTTCAAATTTAAGAAGCAAAATGTAAAAATAATTTAAAGTGTTTTTAATGATTAAATATTTTAATTATTAAGACAAATGTAAAAACCCGTTCACCCTTGTTGTCACGACCTTCCATTTTTTTAGTGGCGCAACTTCGTGCGCCTTACTGGATGTAAGGTCGCTCCAGAACTTCGCTTCGCTTCGCACTACGCGGGATTCACTCACTTTTTTACATTTGTCATATATAAAATAGAATTGAAAGGAATTTTACAATGAAAGAAAAATCATTTGAAGAAAATATAGAAAATCTAGAAAACATAGTAACAGAGCTAGAAAAAGGAAACTTAAACCTTGATGAATCTATGAAAAAATTCGAAGAAGGAATGAAAATATCTCGCGACTGTACTAAAATTTTAGAAGAAGCAGAAAAGAAAATAACAATTCTTTTAGAAAAAGATGGAGAAACAGCAGAAGAAGATTTCGAAGCATAATTCAAAATACATAAAGATAGAAAGGAAAATAAAAAATGAAAGAAAATATAGTGAATAATTTTCAAGGATTTATTGGAAATAAATATTTAATATTACCAATTCTAACTTGGTTTTTCATTCAATTATTTAAATTATTATATGATTTAGTAACAACAAAAAAATTCAACTTTAAAAGAATACTAGGAGCAGGAGGAATGCCAAGTTCTCATTCGGCTGTAGTTGTTGCACTTGCAACACTTATTGGAAAGGATTTCGGAGTAGATACACCTCTTTTTGCAATTGCACTTTTATTTGCATTTGTAGTAATGTATGATGCTGCTGGTGTTAGAAGAGCTGCAGGTAAACAAGCAAGACTATTGAATAAAATTGTTCAAACACCAGGATTGAGTGGATTAGAAGTTCAAGAAAGATTAGTTGAAGTTTTAGGACATACACCAGTGCAAGTATTTGTAGGAGCTTTGATTGGTCTTGTCGTTGGGTTGATTTTTTAATTTGAAAAATATTTGTAAAAAAGAGGTGGTATAATGACTGATATTGAAATAGCAAAAAGTGTTGATTTAAAAGAAATAACAAAGATTGCTGAAGATTTAGATATCCAAGAATATATAGAGCCTTATGGAAAATATAAGGCAAAAATTTCTAATGAAATTGAGAAAAAACTGGAAAACAAAGAAAATGGAAAACTAATTCTTGTTACAGCAATAAGCCCAACTCCGTTAGGAGAAGGAAAAACAACAGTATCAATAGCTGTAGCAGATGGATTAAGAAAAATAGGAAAAAAATCAATATTGGCATTGAGAGAGCCATCTTTAGGACCTGTTTTTGGAATAAAAGGTGGAGCAACAGGTGGAGGCTATGTTCAAGTAGCACCAATGGAAGATATAAACCTTCATTTTACTGGCGATATTCATGCGATGACATCAGCAAATAACCTACTTTCAGCAATTATAGACAATCATATTTATTTTGGAAATGAGTTAAAATTTAAAAAGGTAGTTTGGAAAAGATGTGTAGATTTAAATGACAGGCAATTAAGAAAAGTTAACACAGGTCTATCTGGGGAGAGCAAAATAGTTCCAAGAGAAGATGGATTTGATATAACAGTAGCTTCAGAAATAATGGCGGTTGTATGCTTGTCAAAAAATATATTAGATTTAAAAGAAAATCTTTCAAAAATTCTTGTTGGATATAATGAAGAGGACAAGCCAATTTATGTAAAAGACTTAAAGGCAGAAGGCTCAATGGCAGTACTTTTAAAAGATGCAATAAAGCCAAATCTAGTTCAAACACTAGAACACACACCAGCAATAATTCATGGTGGACCATTTGCAAACATAGCACATGGATGTAACAGCATTATAGCAACTAAAACCGCATTAAAACTTGCAGATTATACAGTTACAGAAGCAGGATTTGGAGCAGATTTAGGAGCAGAAAAATTCTTAGATATAAAATGTAGAAAAACAGGCTTAAGGCCAGATGCAGTTGTTTTAGTTGCAACAATAAAAGCATTAAAATATCACGGTGGAGTTGCAAAAGAAGACATTCAAAAAGAAAACATTGAAGCATTGGAATTAGGTTTAAACAACATATATAAACATATAGAAAACTTAAAAGTAAACTTTGGCTTAAATGTAGTAGTAGCTTTAAATAAATACAATACAGATACTGAAAAAGAAATTGACTTTTTAAAACAAAAAGTTGAAACAAAAGGCGTAGAATTCAGTATTGTAGAAGGTTGGGGCAAAGGTGGCAATGGAGCAACAGACATAGCCCAAAAACTTGTAGAACTTACAAACAAGCCTACTACATTGAATTATACATATGATTTAGAAGATAGTATAAGAACAAAAATAGAAAAAGTTGCTAAAAAAATATATGGGGCAAAAGATGTTGAATATTCAGAAGAAGCATTAAAAACAATTGAAACAATAGAAAAATTAGGCTATGGCAATTACCCAGTTTGTATTGCGAAAACTCAATATTCATTCTCAGATGATTCTAAAAATCTAGAATGTAGAGAAGATTTTAATATTCATGTTAGAGATGTAGTATTAAAAACTGGTGCAGGATTTGTGGTTGTTTTAGCAGGAAATATAATGACAATGCCAGGATTACCAAAGGTTCCAGCAGCAGAAAACATCGACATAGACGAAAATGGCGAAATAGTAGGTATATTTTAAAAGAAAATCTGGTTAAAAATATTTAACCAGATTTGAACATGTAGAAAGGAAAGATATAAAAATGAGTGAACACAAAGTAGTACCAATTACAGTTTTGACAGGTTATTTAGGAGCTGGTAAAACAACTTTAATAAATCATGTTTTAACAAATCAAGAAGGCTACAAAGTAGCTGTAATAGTAAACGACATAGGAGAAGTAAACATAGATGCAGATTTAATTGCAAAAGGTGGAATAGTTCAAGAAGATGACGCAAGCCTTGTTCCACTTCAAAATGGATGCATTTGCTGTACTTTAAAAGTAGATTTAATGCAACAAATAGTTGATATAATTAAAACAAGAAAATTTGACTATATTTTAATAGAGGCAAGTGGTGTGTGTGAGCCATTACCAATAGCTCAAACAATCACAGTTCTTTCAGACCAAACAGCACAATATGGTCTACCACAAATTTGTAGACTAGACAATGTTGTAACAGTTGTAGATGCCTTAAGACTAAGAGATGAATTTGGATGTGGAGAAAATCTTGTTAAAAAAGAAATTGATGAAGAAGACATAGAAAATCTATTAATTCAACAAATAGAATTCTGCAACAAGATAATCTTAAATAAAGTAGACGAATTATCTGAAGAAGAGCTAAATAAAGTAAAAGCAATAATTAGAAGTCTTCAACCAAAAGCAGAAATAATAGAAACAAACTATGGAAAAGTAGATGTAAACAAAATATTAGACACAAATTCATTTAATTTTGAAGAAGCTTCAACATCTGCTGCTTGGATTGAAGAATTAAACAGAACAGATAATGAAGATGATGATGAAGAAGAACATGAACATCATGAACATCATGAACATCATGAACATGATGAAGACGAGCATGAGTGTGAATGTCATGAACATGACCACGAATGCGAATGTCATAATCATGACCATGAATGTGAACACAATGAACATAAATGCCATCACCACCACCATCATCATGGAGAAGGCGAAACAGAGGAATATGGAATAGGAACATTCGTATATTTCAGAAGAGCTCCATTCAATAGAGACGAATTTGACAAATTTGCATCAAACTTCCCAAAAAACATAATAAGATGCAAAGGAATAATATGGTTTTCAGATGAGCCAGAACACTCTTATGTATTTGAACAAGCTGGAAGACAAATAAGAGCAGACATAGCAGGACAATGGATAGCATCACTTCCAAAAGCAGAACAAGACATGGTAATAGCACAAAATCCATCAATCTTAAACGATTGGGACGAAAAATATGGAGACAGACTAATGAAACTAGTATTCATAGGTCAAAACATGGACAAAAAAGCAATAATAGAAACATTAGATAAATGTTTATCTAAATAAAAACTTTTTGGGATACTTTCAAAAAGTCACTTGACATATGCAAAATATGTGGTAAAATATTAACAATTATATATATGTTATCAAGAGTGGACGAGAGAATCGGCTCAATGACTCCACAGCAACTTATTAAATTAGGTGCTAATACCGACAAAGTACAAGTACTTTGGATGATAATAAAAGCAAGATTATTAACCTTTGTACTTTTATAAGTGCAAAGGTTTTTGATATTTGGGAATCTTGAGGCAAAAAAGAACTTGACTTCTAACATTGTGGTGTGTGTCCCCCAAATGTTGAATAAAAAAATAAAATCCTTGAAAACATATATGTAAAATAGAAAAAAGAAAGGATTGATTTTATGAAAAAATTATTCACATCAGAAAGTGTAACAGAGGGGCATCCAGATAAACTATGTGATTACATATCAGATAGTATTTTAGATGCATATTTGGCACAGGATTCCAATGCAAGAGTAGCTGCGGAAACTGTTGCAGGAAAGGGAGAAATTTATATAACAGGAGAGATATCTTCAACAGCAAATGTAGATATAGAGCAGGTTGTAAGAAATGCAATAAAAGAAATAGGCTATACAAATGCTGAAATTGACATAGATTATAAAACTTGCAATGTTATTGTAAATATCTCAAAACAATCTCCAGACATTGCCCAAGGAGTTGATAAATCTCTAGAGGACAAAGAAGGCGAGAATGTTGGCTCAGAAGGAGCTGGAGACCAAGGCTTGATGTTTGGATTTGCATGTGACGAAACTCCAGAATTGATGCCATTGCCAATATCTTTGGCTCACAAATTGGCCAGAAGACTTGCAGAAGTTCGAAAAGAAAAAATTGTTGATTATTTAAGACCTGACGGAAAAGTCCAAGTGACTGTTGAATATGAAAATGAAAAGCCTGTAAGAGTTGATACCATTGTTGTTTCAACACAACATACAGAAGAAGCGGATTTGGACAGACTTAAACAAGACATTATAGAAAAGGTTGTAAAGCCAGTAGTGCCAAACGACTTATTGGATGAAAGCACAAGGTACTTTATAAATCCAACAGGAAGATTTGTAATTGGTGGACCTCTTGGAGATAGCGGCTTAACTGGAAGAAAAGTAATTGTGGATACTTATGGCGGTTATAGTAGACATGGTGGCGGAGCTTTTTCTGGAAAAGACCCTACAAAAGTTGACAGGTCAGCTGCTTACATGGCAAGGCACATTGCTAAAAATGTTGTAGCAAATGGATACGCCAAAAAATGTGAAATTCAATTTGCATACAGTATTGGCGTTGCAAAACCTGTATCAATTTATGTTGATACTTATGGAACAAATACTATTCCAGAAGAAGAAATTGTCGAAAAAATTACAAAAAGATTTGACTTAACCCCTAGAGGTATTATACAATATTTAGGGTTGCAAAATCCGATTTATAGAAAAACTACAAATTATGGTCATTTTGGAAAAGACTTTCTTTCTTGGGAAAATATAATTACGTTTTAAAAAATAATTAAGAGAAATATGTAAAAATGGGAGTGAGTACGCGTAGGCGTAGCGCAGTGGAACGGTGAAGCAACCTGTCCTAATTAAAATAAGGAAGGTTGCGACAACAAGGACAAGCGGGTTTTTACATATTTCGGGTTATAAATAAATTTTAATAAAAAGGGGTATAGGTTAAATGATGGTTCCAGTAGAAAAAAATAAAGAATATATTGTAGAAATAATAGACAATGGTTTCGAAGGCGAAGGAATAGCCAAAATAGAAAACTTTACAATATTCATACCAAATGCAATAAAAGGAGAAAAAGTGAAAGCACTAATAGTAAAAGTGCTTTCATCACATGCATTTGGAAAAATAATAGAAATACTAGAACCTTCAAAAGAAAGAGTTGAACCAGATTGCGCTACATATAAAAGATGTGGAGGTTGCAGTTTAAGACACATAAAATACAAAGAAACATTAAAAATGAAGCAAAATGCTGTAACATCTTTAGTTAATAAAACATTAAAAAAACCTGTAAAAGTTTTAGAAGTAATAGGCATGGAAAAGCCAGAATATTACAGAAACAAAGCACAATTCCCAATTGGATTAGACAAAGACAACATTCCACAAATAGGTGTATTTGCAAATAGAACACATGAAATAATTCCAATCGAAAAATGCTTTATTCAAAATGAAGAAGCTCAAAAAGTTGCAAAAACAGTTTTAAACTTTATAAAGAAAAACAATTCAACAATTTACAACGAAAAGACTGGAAAAGGTTTATTTAGGCATATTGTAATAAAAGTAGGTTTAAAAACTAAAGAAATAATGTGTATTTTAGTCATAAACGGCAAAAGCTTCAATAAAGAAAATGAACTAGTAGAAGAACTTACTGGAAAATATCCCAACATTAAAACAATTGTAAAAAATATAAATATGAAAAACACAAATGTAATACTTGGTTTAGAAAATGTCAATATATATGGAGATGGCTATATTAAAGACATTTTAGGAGATTACACATTTAAAATTTCTCCACTTTCATTCTACCAAGTGAATCCGGTTCAGGCAGAAAAACTATACAATATTGGCGTTGAAAATGCCCAAATTTCCAAAGACGATATTGTATTTGACTTGTATTGCGGTATTGGAACAATTTCGCTATTTATGTCAAAATATGCGAAAAAGGTTTACGGAGTTGAAATTGTAGAACAAGCAATAGAAGATGCGAAAGAAAATGCGAAAATTAATAATATAGAAAATGTGGAATTTATCGCAGGAGATACAGAAATTATTTTAGATGACTTAATCAATAAAAAGAATATAATTCCTAATGTAATTATGGTTGATCCACCTAGAAAAGGTCTTGATAATACAAGCATTGAGAATATTCTAAAAATCAAACCTAAAAGGGTAGTGTACATAAGTTGCAATCCAGCAACACTTGTAAGAGATTTAGCAAAATTCGAAGAAACATATGACATAAGCGACATTCAGCCAGTTGACATGTTTCCATTTACAAGCCACGTGGAGTGCGTGGCGGTGATGGGGCGTAGAGATGGTTAGAAAAACGTTATAACTTGCGTTTTGCATAAAATCGTGATATAATATTATTGTTATTTTTAACACCTAGCCACGAGCTAGTGGTAGTGCAGAAACACTTATAGATGAACGAGTTAGAATAAATCTATATAGGTAAGTTAGACAGATTTATTACTAACAAAGCCAAGCAAGATGTGATGGTCAGCACAGATTGCGCAACCTAATAATTTGGGAGGACTTTGAATGACTTTTTATGAAAAAATTAGACTTCTTAGGGATGAATATGCACATGATATAGATTACGAAGTAAAATTATCAATTCTTAGTCAAATTCTTAGTGCTGCATTTTCCAATCATGATTTACTTCCCAAAATTACAACAGTATCATTTGATACAAAAATAATTTTGAAAATGAATCGCAAATGGTTGGATGATGATGGTTTTACTTCATATCCTGAAAGTGTATTAAGCCAAGTATTAAACGATTTAGGATTAGAATATAATTTTAACTGTTATTATCAAAATTGTTCTGCATTTACCTATACATTTGAAATAAACTTTATAGAAAAATCTATAACAGTAATTTAGAATATTTAAAAAGCAAGAACAAACTTAACAATCTGACCAACAAAATGGCTGTTACTTCGGTAATGGCTATTTTTATTGCAATTTATATAGTGTATTTAATTGACTTTTTTGAACTTATGAGATATATTCTATTTATATATGGCTTCTAATGAAACGGAAATAATATAAAATCTGTACCACTTTATGCGGTATTTTGTATATAAAAAGCTATTATAAATTACAAAATATAATAGGAGGACTTATGAAAAATAAAGAAAAGATAGAAAATATGAAAAAAATAATGCTTCATTTACATTTAGATGGTTCACTAAGACCAGAAACAGTTCTACAATGGTTAATTGATGAAGCGGATTACAAGACATTGGGATTTGAAAACAAAGAAGAATTTTTGAAAACAGATAGAAATGAACTATTACAAAAAGTAAAAAAAGCCCTGATGGTTAGTGTAGATTGCAGAGATTTAAATGAATATTTGGAAAAATTTGACTTACCTTGCAAACAATTACAAACTGAAAATCATATCACACAGGCAACATACGAATTGTTTGAAGATTTATCAAAACAAAATGTTATATATGCTGAAGTGAGGTTTGCTCCAAGTAAACACAGGGAAAAAGGACTTGACTATGATAAAATAGTTGAGGCAGCTATAAAAGGAATGAACATGGCAAAAGAAAAATATCATATTGGCGGAAGTCTAATATTGTGTGCAATGAGAGGAGATAATGAAGCAGATAATTTAGAAACAATAAAAGTTGCCAAAAGATATTTGGAAAAAGGCGTATCTGCAGTCGACCTTGCGGGAGCTGAAGCATTGTTCCTAACTTCAGATTACGAGAATATTTTTAGAGAAGCAAGGAATTTGAACATACCATTTACAATTCATGCTGGAGAAGCGGCAGGGGCAGAAAGTATAAAAAAAGCATTAGATTTTGGCGCAACAAGAATTGGACATGGTGTTAGATGTCTAGAAGATCCGCAATTAGTAGATTACCTAGTAAAGAATAATGTTGTGCTTGAAGTCTGCCCAATCAGTAATTTACAAACAAAGGCAACTGGGGAAAATCATCCTATTGAAGAAATGTATAGAAAACAGCTGAAAGTTACTGTAAATACTGATAATGATACGGTTTCTAATACTAATATAATAAACGAATATGAATGGGTATTAGAACATACCAAATTAGACTTGAATGACTTAAAACAAATGAATATAAATGCAGTAAGAGGATTGTTTATTGTATCAGAGGAAGAAAAGGAACAATTGATAGAAGAAATAGAAAAATCGTAAGACAAGAACAATAAACTGAATAAAACATAAAATATAGAGAGTAGGATTATACTACTCTCTATACTTTTATAAGGAATGATGC
Source organism: Clostridia bacterium (assembly GCA_017613275.1). GTDB lineage: Bacteria > Bacillota > Clostridia > TANB77 > CAG-508 > CAG-269. The sequence continues at coordinate 72,912 of JAGAED010000017.1, forward strand.
AAATGAAAGGAAAAATAGTGGTTTTAAAATTTGGCGGAAGTTCTGTGGCTGATAACGAAAAACTAAAAATAGTAGCAAATAAAGTAATTGGATACAAAAAGGAATACAAAAATGTTGTAGTAATTTTATCAGCACAAGGTAAAACAACAGATAGGTTGATTGGAGAAGCTATGGAGCTTTCAAAAAATCCAGACAAAAGAGAAACAGCAATGTTAATATCAACAGGCGAACAAGTTTCAATTGCAAAACTAGCAATTCTTTTAGATGAAATGAATGTGCCTGCAATCTCACTTACAGGTTGGCAAGCTGGAATCCGCAGCAGTATAGCAAATAAATGTGCAATAATAGAAAATATAGATGTATCAAGAATAGAACAAGAACTAAAAGATGACAAAATTGTTATAGTTGCTGGATTTCAAGGAGTAAATGCTAAAAATGATATTTCAACACTTGGTCGAGGCGGCTCAGACACAACAGCTGTGGCCGTTGCAGCGGCGTTAGATGCAGATAAGTGCTACATTTTTTCAGATGTAGATGGAGTTTATACAGCAGACCCAAACAAAATAAAAGAAGCCAAAAAATTACAAAACATATCATATAAAGAAATGATAGAAATATCAAACGAAGGAGCAAAAGTTTTACATGATAGAAGTATCAAAATTGGAGAAAAATTTGATGTACCAATAGTTACAAAGTCCACATTTTCAGAAAAAGAAGGAACATGTTTATCAAAAAATATCGAAGAAAACACAGTAAAAAGTGTAGTTAAAAAGGATGTTACAAAAATTTCAATAATAGGCGAAGGAATAATGAGAAACACAAAATTAATAGAAAAAATAATAAACATAATAGAAAGTGAAGAAGTAGAAGTACTAAGAATAGAAATTCTAGACAGTAAAATATCAGTAATATTCAAAGAAATAGTAACAGATTCAATATGGCAAAAATTCCATGAAGTAAGCATTTAATTGATAAGTTTCAACCTTGCTTTTTGGGACACCCCAAAAAACAAGGTTGAAATTGCCCCAAATGTAATTGAAATTTTTTAGCTTTTAGTATATAATTTTGTTAAATGTTAGGAGATATTTTTTAATGAAAAATGTTTATTTTTTGGATATAAATGAATTTAAAAAAACTTTTTCATATGAAGAGATTTATAATAAAGTTTCTTCATATAGAAAAAGTAAAGTGGACAAGCTAAAGTTTGAGGATGACAAATGGCTTTCTTTAGGTGCTGAATTTCTTTTGATTCAGGGATTAGAGGAGCTAGATATTGATTATTCTAAAATTGAAATTGGTTTTATAGAGAATAATAAACCGGTTCTAATGAATTGTCCGCAAAATCTTTATTTCAATTTGTCACATTCTGGGAAGATGGCAATGTGTGTCATTTCGGATTGTGAAGTTGGTTGCGATATTCAAATGATGTCAGATAAGGAAAATTATTTGGAAATTGCAGAAAGATTTTTCCATCCAGAGGAAATTCAATTTTTGCAAAATTCAAAAGAAGAAGAAAAAAGAAAACTATTTTATAGAATATGGACATTAAAGGAAAGCTTTATAAAAGCTACAGGCAAAGGCTTTAGAACACCGTTAAAAGATTTCAAAATCATTTTAGAAAATGATAAACCAAAAGTATATGTAAACGGAAAAATAGAAGAAAAGTATCAATTAGAAGAAAAACAATTAGAAAATTCAAATTACAAAAGCGCAGTATGTTGGTGTCAAGAAAATTCAATCTAAATTCAATAAAACTATATATAATAATATTTAAGGAGAAAAAACTATGAATATTTTAATAATAGAAGACGAATATAGTTTGGCAGATGCGGTTGCGGAGACTTTGAAAAACGAAAATTTTAATGTAACAATAAAAACTAACGGAGAAGATGGAGAGGATGAGGCATTAACAGAAAACTATGATTTAATTTTGTTAGATGTTATGCTTCCAAAGAAAAACGGGTTTGAAATATTGAATTATTTAAGACAAGAAAAGATAAAAACTCCAGTAATAATGCTGACTGCAAAGTCTGAGATTGAGGACAAGCTAAATGGTCTAGAAAATGGAGCTGACGATTATATCACAAAGCCATTTTCTATGAGAGAACTTATGGCCAGAGTAAAAGCTGTGCTAAAGAGAACGAATAATATTGAAGATACAAATTGCTTGGAATTCGGAGATTTGGCGTTAGATGTAAGAAATGCAAAATTAAAATGCAATGATAACGAGATTCAAATAAGCGGAAAAGAATTGGAACTTTTAGAACAATTTCTTTTAAATAAAAATCAAGTGCTATCAAGAGAAAACTTGGTAGAGAGAATTTGGGGATATGAAAGTGATGCGGAGTACAACAATGTTGAAGTTTATATCACTTTTATTAGAAGAAAACTAAAAGTTATAGAGTCCAAAGTCTGCATTAAGGCTGTAAGGGGAGTTGGCTATAAACTTGTAGTAGAGGTGAATGAAAAATGATAAATAAATTAAGAAAAAAGATTTTTTGGATAATTCAAATATCACTTTCAATAATCATTCTAGGAATTATTGTGTTATATTCAACTTCAAGTTATAAAAACACAATTACATCATCTACAATGTTTATGGAAAGAATTGAAGTTAAAAATGAAATAAAAGAAAATATAAAAGTTGATAAGCCAACTGATTTTAAAGAGTCAAATACGATATTTAATCCGTTTTTAGCAGATATTGAGGGGGTTTACAGGCTAGAAATTAAAGACAATGAAGTCATTAGAGAGTCAAATGACACAACTGAAGAAGTGAGAAAGTATGCAATAGAAATAAGTAATAAAAACTCAGAAGAAGGCTATATTGGCAACTATATATACAAGGTTAGAAAATTTGGCAATAATGGTAAAGAAATAACTTTGATGGAAAATGAAGATGCTATAAAAAGACTAAAAACAACAGTCATTTCTGCAGTTATAATTGGATTTGTTGGAATAATTATTATCAGTTTAATAGCCAAAAAAATAGCTGAAATAATTGTAAAACCGGTCGAAGAAAGCTTCGAAAAGCAAAAGCAATTTGTGTCAGATGCTTCACATGAACTAAAAACACCACTTGCAGTAATAGAGGCAAATGCAGATGTTTTGCAAGACAAAATTGGCGAAGACAAATGGCTAACTTATATTCAAAAAGAAGTGCAAAGTATGAACAAATTGGTAAATGACTTGTTGTCGCTTGCGAGAATGGAAAACACAAAAGAAACCAACTATCCAAAGTTCAACTTGTCAAAAGAAGTTCAGATGGCAGTTGCAGTCTTTGAAAGCATGATATATGAAAAAGAAATAAAACTAGAAACAAATATCAGCGAAGGCATCAATTTTGAAGGAGATAGAGAAGACATAAAACACCTTATCTCAATAATACTAGACAATGCAATAAAACATACAGAAAAAGATAATAAAATAATTGTTGAATTTGAAAAAGAAAAAAATGATATCAAAATTGAAATAAAGAACCAAGGAGAGCCTATTCCAGTCGAAGAACAAGAAAAAATCTTTGAGAGATTCTATAGAGTTGACAAAGCAAGAAATAGAAACGAAAAAAGATATGGATTAGGACTTTCAATAGCAAAAGAAATAGTAAATAAATATAACGGAACAATAAAAGCAAGTTCAAAAGACGGATTTACTACTTTTGTGGTTAAATTATAAAATAAAGTATTATAAAGAAAATTATATATTTTGTAGCGAAATTGTGGGGACAGTTCAAATTTTCTCGAAAGTTCAAAGAACTTTCGTAAGAAAATTTAGAATGGGGATAGCGTAAAAATATATAATTTTCTTTTTTTAATTCATTCAATCTTTTTTCAATGTTTCTAATTTATAATTTTTTTAGTTTAAAAAATGGAGGTTTGAAAATGAAGAAAAAAGTATTACTTATTATTTTTGTATTATTGTTGGTTGGAGGTTCTTTTATTATAGGAAGGCAAGTTGGTCTAAACACTGAAGACAGTAAAACAAGCACTATTGTAAAGGAGGAAACAGTTGGAACTCAAGATATTAAAAAGACATTAACAAGTTCAGGAGAGGTTTCAGCTAAAACAACAGAAAAGCTTGATTTAACAACTTCATATTATTTTAAAACAATGTGCGTTGAAGATGATGACACAGTAAAAGAGGGAGAAAATCTTTTGCAATACACAAATGGAACTTATTTAACAGCACCATATGACTTAGTTGTTATAAGCCATAGCGTGCCAGAAGCCGACAGTAAATGTACATCTTCAAATTATATAGAAGTATCAAATTTAAAAACATTAACTACAACATTATCTATAAATGAGAACGAAATAAATTCTGTTCAAGTTGGTCAAGAAGTTGCAATAACACTTACAGCAGATGAAAGCAAAACATATACTGGAAAAGTTACAAAAGTTGATTCTGTAGGAACTTATGCAGCATCTGGAACAACATTTTCTGCAACTGTTGAATTTGAAAATGACGGAAATGTAAAACTTGGAATGAGCTTATCTTGCACAATTACTCTAAAAGAAGAAAAAGAAGTAGTATGTGTTCCAATAGATGCCGTTTATCAAAATAAAGAAGGAAAAGACTATGTTGTAAAAGTAAATTCAGACGGAACTACAACTGACACAATTGTTGAACTTGGTATAGCAAATGACAATTATGTTCAAGTTAAATCAGGACTTAGCTTAAATGACAAAGTTCAAATTACAACAGAAGTAACAGAAAGCACACAAAAATCTAACAGCAACAGCAGTGGATTTGGCGGATTTGGTGGAGGTAGTATGCCAGGCGGAGATTTTTCTGGTGGTAATATGCCAAACTTTGACAGCTCTAATTTTAAAGGTTTTAGCGGTTCAGATGGAGGCAAGCCAAGTAGATCAAATTCAAGTAAGTAAAAGGAGGCATTAAAATGATAAAATTAAAAAACATAAATAAATCCTTTGTACTAGGTGGAGAAACAATAAAGGCATTAGATAATGTCAGCTTTAATGTAGAAAAAGGCGAATTTGTATCAATAATCGGCCCATCAGGTTCAGGAAAGTCAACATTAATGAACATTTTAGGCTTGTTAGATGTAGCAGATTCGGGAGAATACATTTTAGATGACATCAAGATTAAAGATGCAAGTGACAACAAGTTATCAGAAATAAGAAATAAAAAAATAGGATTTGTATTTCAAAATTTTAACTTGTTAACTAAAATGAATGCAGTAGAAAATGTCCAAGTTCCTCTAATGTATAGAGGCGAAAAACATGATAAATCAATCAAAACAGCGTATGAATATTTAGCTAAAGTAGGCTTAAAAGGAAGAGAAAAACACTTGCCATCACAGCTTTCAGGAGGTCAGCAACAAAGAGTTGCAATAGCTAGAGCTTTAGCAGGAAATCCAGAAATAATTCTTGCAGATGAGCCAACAGGTGCTTTGGATTCTAAAACAAGTAGAGAAGTAATGGAATTATTACAAGAATTGAATGAAGAAGGGCAAACAATTATCTTAATTACACATGATATAAATGTGGCAAAACAGGCTAAGAGAATTGTAAAGATCGCGGATGGTAAACTATATGAAGGAGAGGTGATTTAAGGTTCTATGGAAAAGACAAAAAGCATAATAAAAGTTTCTATAAAAAATATTATAAGTAATAAATTAAGATCAAGTCTGACTATGCTAGGGTTAATTATAGGAATAATATCTGTTATATTACTTGTAGGGATAGGAAGCGGAGCAACAACCAATGTTACATCAGAAGTTAAATCACTAGGAACTGGAACTTTAACAGTTACAATAAATTCAAATGCAGATGCTACTTTGGAATATAGTCAAATGGACGAAATACTAGAAATAAATAATGTTGAATCAGTTGCACCTTATAAAAATGTGAGTGGTACAGTAAGCAGAGGAACAACAACATCAAAAAGAGCAAGCATTCTAGCAACTACACCACAATATATGAGTATAATGAATTTGACAATAAGTGATGGAAGATTGCTTTCAAATATTGACTTAAATAATTATAGCAAAATTTGCTTGATTGGTTCAGACCTTGCAGAAAGCCTATTTGAGGGAACAAAAACAAAAGACATTGTTGGTCAATCTTTAAAAATTGAAGGAGACAATTACACGATAGTAGGAATTTTAACATCTGCAGGAAGTTCAATGGGAAATAATATTGATACAACTTTAATTATTCCATTCACAACTGCTAAATACCTAAAAGGAGACACAAGCATAAGCAACTTATATGTTAAAGTTGCGGATGAAAAATATATTGATAGAACAACTACTTTAATAGAAAATTATATTTCAAGCACATTGTCAATTTCAACAGACTATTTCACAGTATCTTCACAAGATAGCATGTTAGATACAATGTCTAATATTTCTAATACCCTTTCACTTTTATTAGGTGGAATTGCAGGAATTTCCTTAATAGTTGGTGGAATCGGAGTTATGAATGTTATGCTAGTTTCTGTAACAGAGAGAACTAAAGAAATAGGTATTAGAAAGGCTTTGGGTGCTAAAAGAATGGATATTTTAGTGCAATTCTTAGTTGAATCGTTAATGCTATGCGTTTTAGGTGGAACTATTGGTGTTGGTTTAGGCTTAGGAATAGGAAAGATTTTACAAACTTTCGGATTTAACTTTAGCGCAACATCTGGAATTGTTATTATATCTTTTGCATCTAGTGCTTTGATTGGAGTAGTTTTTGGGATTTTTCCAGCGTATAAGGCTTCTAAGCTTAATCCGATTGATGCACTAAGAACTGATTAGTTTGGAAAGAAAGGAATGAAAAAAATGATTAAAAAAAGAGTAATTGTATTTATTCTATTATTTGCGTTGATAGGAATACAGGCATCAAACGTAATTGCAGCAACCGATACAAGCTTTTTTGACACAAATAAACAAGAAATAAATCCAGGTGAAACATTGGAAATGACACTTGATATTTCAAAAGTTCAATATGATAAATTTGAGTTTAAGCTTTCTTCAAACCTAGATACAAATAATATCGTAATAAATGAAAACATTGAAACAGAAAAATACAATAATGATATTAGCATAAAGATAGATAAAGAAAAAATAAATCTAGAAAAAATAACATTTCATTACCAGGTGCCAGAAAATGCGCAAGTTGGTACAACAATTGAATTGGTTGCACAAATAATTGTAGCTGAAAGTGAGCAGAACACAGATACAGAAAATACAATCATAACAGAAGTTCAAAACAATATTGTAGATAGTAAAACAATAATTGTAAATATAGTTGAGACTAAACAAGCGGATAAACCAGAAAATCCAAATGAACAAAACAACAACGAAAAGCCTAATATTAATATGCCAAATGAACAGGAAAATCCTGGTATGTCAGTAAATACTGAAAAGCAAGACTTTAATTTATCTAATAACGAATCTAAAAAAACATCAGGCAACGTGAGTATGAACTTGTCTACTAATCTTGTAATGTCAAGCATTAAAGCTCAAACAACAACAATTACAACAAGTGCTATAAATTTCAGTGGTACTTCAGCAACACCGGCAGAAACAGCTGTATATAATGGTTCAAATAACAATTATCTTACAAATCTTGAAATTGAAGGAGAAACACTAAATACAACATTCAATAAAGAAAAAACAACATATTTTGTTGAAACTACTGGTAAAACTGAGCTAACCGTGAATTATGAAAAAGAAGATGATGCTTCAAAAGTTTATATTACAGGAAATGAAAATTTAAAAACAGGAGATAACAAAATTTTAATTTCAGTTACAGCTGAAAATGGAAATGTGAGATTTTACAGAATATTTGTAACAAATAAGTAGGAGGATATGATGAAAAAAATAATTATAATACTTTTACTAGTTCTTATTTTAGCTGGACTTATAGTTGCATATGTGGCGAAAAATTCAGATTCTACAAGTTCAGAAAATATAGGAGGAAGTAAGTCAATAAGTACTTCAAATAATAATGACAAAAAAACTGAAAATAAAACTACTTTAAAATCAAATAGTGAAATAAAATCGGCTTTAACTGAACAAATAGAGCCACATGCGTCATATTATTTGGAAGAAATATGTGTAGAAACAAATCAATATGTAGAAAAGGGGGCGAATATTTTAAAATATACTAATGGAACATATTTAACAGCGCCTTACGATTGCGTGGTTACAGAACTAAATTTGCCAGACATTGAAGGAAAGCTTTTAAATAGCCATTATGTGGAAATATCAAGCAACAATGCTTTAGCTGTTACACTAAATGTTGATGAAGCAAAAATAAATCAAGTTAAAGTTGGCCAAGAGGCTACCATAAAAATAACAACATTGGAAAAAGAATATACTGGCTATGTTACTAAAGTGGCTAGTACAGCTAGCAATGGAAGATTTAAAGTTACAATAGAGTTTGAAAATGATGGTAGTGTTAAGCTTGGTATGACAGCAAGTGTTGAGCTGGAAATTTTAAAATAATATAATTATAGAAAGGAAGAAAAATTATGAAAAATAAAGTATTTATATTTATAATAGGATTATTAGTAGGAGCTATAATAGCTTCAGCAGGATTTTTAATATTCGGAGGAAATAAAGGAAAAAGAGATGGTAAAGACTTTGACCCAAGCAAATTCCAAGATGGTAATTTTACACCACCTTCAGGATTCTCAAGAGATAAAAAAGACATAGACTTTAATAATATTGACCCTAATAATCTACCAGAAAGACCAACAAAAGAACAAACAGATAAAACAGAAAAAACAGAATAAAAACTTTTGATTTTTCCATGTTTTTTGGGGTACCCCCAAAAAACATGGTTTTCAATTATTTTTCAATGTTAATGTTTTATAATTACCTTAACAAAACCAAAAGGAGGTAATTAAAATGAAAAAGAAAGTATTAGTTTTTGTAGGAGGAGTATTAGCAGGAGCAATAATAGCTTCTTCAGGATTTTTAATTTATAGTAATTTAAATAATGACAAAATGCCAAATGGAGATAGACCACAATTTATGGAAAGACCAGATGGAGAGGAACCACCGGATGGAATGCCAGGTGGAGGACCAATGCAAGAAAATAAAGAAAAAGACACAAAGGCAGAAGATGTAGATGCAGGTGAAACTGTCAATTCAAAACAAATAAATTTGAGTGAATATAATAGTAACTTAACAATAAGTGAGGCAGGAACATACACATTATCTGGAAGCTTTAAAAATTCAGTTGTAGTAAATGCTGATGGAGATGTAACATTAATTTTAAATGGAGTTAATATTGAAAGTACTGTAACAGCAGCAATAGCAAATGGTACAACAAATGCATTAACAATAAAATTAGAAGATAACACAGAAAATAACCTATCAGACGGTGGGTCAAGTGAATATGATGGTTGTATATTCTCATATGGTAAATTAACAATTGAAGGAAATGGAACTTTAAATGTAAATGGAAAGCAAGAAGATGGAGAAGGAATTGCAACAAAATCATGTGATATAGTAATAAACTCTGGAACTATAAATATTGAATCACAAGATGATGGCCTAAATGCAGGTGGCTCAGGAGGGTCAATTACAATAAATGGTGGAGCAATTTATATTAAAGCAAATGGAGATGGAATTGACTCAAATGGAGCGCTAACAATAAATGGAGGAAATGTATACACAATAGGTTCAGCTCAAGGCGGAGACGCTGGAATAGACACAGATGAAGGATTTGTATTTAATGGTGGAGAAGTAATTGCAATAGGTTCTGACATGTTAGAAAAACCAGAAAATACATCAAAACAAAAATCAGTATGTTTCCAATTAACTACAAAAGTAAGTAGCGGAAGCAAGGTAGAAGTAAAAAATGCAAGTGGAGAAACAATTGCATCATTCGAAGCAAAAGAAGACTTCAAAACACTAATTGTAAGCAATAGCAAAGTAACAGATGGCACACATTATATATATGTAAACGGCGAAAAAGTTCAATAAATCATATTAAACCTGGTTTTCTGGGACACTCCAAAAAACCAGGTTTTTGTTTTGAAGCAAACTTTCTTGGAGTGTCCCCTAAAATCTCCTTATAGATGTAAAAAAGAACATAAATTTGTGAAAAATATTGAAATTATTATGCCAATATGATATAAATAAAAATAAATAGCAGGTTAAAAGAAATATTGAACACTATAATTTAGATATGATAATTGCATTAGGTTATAGAGTTCGATCACTAGTTGCAACAAGATTTAGAATATGGGCAACACAAAACTTCAATTTTAATGAATTTAATATATAAATTGCCTATTATTTTGTAAAGAGGAGATAGTAAAAATGGTTGACTTGCATATACATTCAACGTATTCAGATGGTAGTAAAACAGTGAGAGAGATTTTAGTAGAAGCGCAAGATTTAGGATTGAATACTATTTCTTTTACTGATCATGAAACATGTAATGCATATAATGAACTCGAAAAAATAAATATCAAAGATTATTATTCAGGGAATATAATAAATGGTATTGAATTAAAAAGTAAATATAAAGAAATCGTTATGGATATTTTAGGATATGGAATAAATTATAAAAAGATTAAGAAATACTTAGAAGAATGTTATAAAAATATTACTAGAGAAAAAATACAAGAATCACAATTATTAGAATTTTACGAACTAGGATTAAAGAATAAATTAACATTGAGACCAATTCATGAATTAAATTGGGACAGAACAAAAGATTGGGCTAGTATAGTCTTTTATAATGAGGTAAAATCACATTTAGAAAACAAATCAAAAGTACCACCAGATTTATGGGAAGATTTTAAAAATTTTAAAAATAATCATTATCATATAAAAGGAGATCCTTTTTACATAAATATGACAAAAGATTATCCTAAAATTGAGAAAATAATTGATATTATACACAAATCAGGTGGAAAAGCATTTATAGCTCATATATATCAGTATAAAGAAATTGATGATAAAATTTTAGAACTAAAAGAAATTATAAGTAAATACAGCATAGATGGTATTGAATGTTATCACTCTAGTTTTTCTAATACAGAAAGTGAAAAACTACTAAAATTTGCTAAATCACATAACTTATTGATAAGTGGAGGAAGCGACTATCACGGACTTAATAAACCAGATATATCATTAGGGTGTGGTAAAGGAAATTTAGAAATTCCTGATGAAATTCTAATAGATTGGAATTTATAGAATGGTTTAAACTCTACATCAAATATGATATAAAAAAACAATAACAGATTACATCAACTAATCGTTGACACGAAAAAATACCCCACTCAACGATTAGTATGTAGACTTTTTTACAAAAAATTCTTATACTGAAATTGAAGGAGGAAAAAAGATATGGATCAGATTAAAATTGGTAAGTTTATAGCCGAATGTAGAAAGAAAAATAATTTAACACAAATGCAACTAGCGGAAAAATTAAACATTACAGATAGGGCTATATCAAAATGGGAAAACGGAAAAGGAATGCCTGATTCATCGATAATGCTAGATTTATGTGCAGAATTAAAAATAAGTGTAAATGAATTATTAAGTGGGGAGATGATTGATATGAGAGAATATGATAAAAAAACAGAAGAATTATTAGTTGAATTAGCAAAACAAGATGAGCTAAAAAACAAAAAATTAATGACATCAATGTGGACAATACTAATTACAAGTTTTATATTTTATATTGGAATTTTACTTTTAGCAGTAAATGTTCTAGAAGAAGGATTTTTACTTGGATCAATTATATGTGCTTCAACAGTGCTATTTGTAATATCTGGATTTATTGCTTTAAAATTTGAAGTAGATGCAGGATATTATGAATGTAAAAACTGCCATCATAAATTTACTCCAACATATAAAGAAGCAGTGTTCTCAATGCATATGTCAACAACAAGATATCTAAAATGCCCAGAATGCCATAAAAGAAGTTGGGCAAAAAAAGTTATGACTAAATAAATTTAGGACCAATATTTACAAATATTGGTCCGTTGTTATATAATTCAAAAAAAGGTGGAGATAAAAAATGGAAGAAACAAAAGATGTAGTTGAAAAGCGCACTTTATTATTTCAAAAACTCTTTAGGATTATTTTTTAGAAGATTTATTTCACTTCTAAATTGCTTCAATTCTTCTTCAGTAAAGTATTTAAGAAAGTAAGTTAAGTCTTTTTCTATTAAATGCTCTTTTATATAAATATAGTATTCTCTTAGAAGTTCCAAGTAAAATTCTTTATTATGCACATTTTCCATTTCATTAATTCTTAAAAACCTTTTAAACCTATCCTGATATATTGAGTTTATTGATTTTATATATGTATTATTGTTTAAATAACCCACTTCAACCCAGAGTTTCATAATACCTAACATTTTATCGATTAGCTCAGATAAATAACCTTCTATACCATTTTTATAATTTGAAATTATAAGATATAGATTGTTTCCAATTTGATTTTCCAAATCCTTTTGGTCATTTTCTTCAATTTCCTCAAACATTCTCTTAGATAGTTCATTATAATTCTTAAAATGAGTTATTATTTCAGTCCCCTTATATTCGCCAAAATCATGAAATAGTGATTTTACAATTATAGCATATAAATCAAAGTTATCATTCAAGTTTTTATTACAATACTCGGCCATCATGATACTTATAACTGTTAAAGTATATTGATGTAATAGTACATTTTCCGGTAATTGTGACGGCAAGTTGGAATATCTATATACATCTTTTAGATTTAATACCACTAAAGTAAGCTTTCCATACTGACTTTTATAAAACTGATTGTTTTCAATTAAGCTAATGATTTCCTTTTTTTCTTTATAAAAATAATCATTAGTAGTCAAGATAGAAGATTGAATACTAATTTTGTTTTTAATTTTGCTTAATAGTTCTACAGCTTCTTGGTTTCCTCTTAAAACTAATTTCTGAAATATTGAAAACTCTGCAATATCTTCTAGAAAAGTTAGTAGATTACTATATTTATTAGGCATAATTTCTGTATAATTGTATTTAAGTTTTTTCATTATTCTATTTTTATATTCAAATTTTTCTAACACTAATTTATCTAAAATTTCATTATAAAGGGCAATTTTAGATTCATCAGTTATTTCCAATACTATATTTCCAGTTTCACTATAAATAACTTGTCTTAATATATAATTTTTCAAAACATCTATGGCTTCTTCATTTTTTTCATCTTTATCTTCTAATATTTTGATATAAAGATAAATTGCAAGCATTGATTTATCTATTATTGTATATTTATCATTTATAGTTTGATGAATTTTTGAATTATAACTATCTGTACAAGATATGTATATTTTAAATAAGTCTTCTATAATATCATTCATAAATTATTATCTCCTTTTTGGATACCATTGTTATAATATCACATTTTTTAGAAAATGAAAATATTTTTTATTGATTTGCTTTTATTTTCAAAATATATAATGTATAATACAGCATAAGGAGAAAAGTAGATATTATATAAAAAAGGTGGGGATAAAAAATGGAACAAATTAATTTTCAAGCTACAGATGGAGTATTATTAAATGGATTTTTACATAAATCTGACATTCAAACTAAAAAAGTTATTGTAGCTGTACATGGAATGGGAAGTAACTGCTTTAAAAACAGAGATTTAGCCATTGCTCAAAAGTCTATACAAAACGGAATAGATTATTTTGGCTTCAATAATAGAGGAAGCGAATTGGCAAGATATTTAAAGAAAACAATCAATGGTAAAACTGAAAAAATCCTTGCTGGTACAGGATACGAAGATGCCTTAGATGGATATTATGATGTATTAGGGGCAATTAAAAAAGTTAAAGAACTCGGATATACAGAAATTTATATACAAGGTCACAGTTTGGGTAGCACAAAAACTTTATATACTTACAAAAAACTAAAGGAAGAAAATAATGAAATTCTAAAAGATATAAAAGGTTTAATATTATTATCATTAGTAGATATAAATACAGTTATGAAAGAATATTTAGGACCAAAGTTTCCACATTATTTAGAATTTGCAGAAAATAAAGAAAAAGAAGGACATTTAAAATATTTGATGCCTGCAGACAGCTTTATACACCCTATAAGTGTAAGAACATATTTAAGATACTTAAGAGATTACAAGGAAATTGATATTGACGATTATAATGCCGTTTCAATAATTGATATACCAGTATTTATGAGATGGGGAACAGTTAAAGAAATGACAATATACAAACCAGATGAGTTAGTTGATAAGGTTTCTAAAAAAATCGAACACAATAATAAAGATATCAATTGTATTTGGGGCGCTAATCATAGTTTTGATAATTACGAAGAAAAACTAGCAGAAGAAATAGTTGATTTTGTTAATAAGCAAAAATAACAATGATGAAAATGTAATAAATGTGTAAAGAAAAAATAATAAAAATGTAATAAACCTAAAAAACCTTGAAATAGCAATATGTTGCATATATTACACGACACTATGCGTTGACAAAAAATAATAATATTTATAAAATATAAATAGATAAGAACATGTGAAAAATATAGAGCCAAGAAGAATTTGCGTGGTTAAATTTTTACGGTTAAATCTGATGAAAAAATAAAGAGGAGGAACAAAAGAAAATGGAGAAAAACGAAACACAAAACAAGCGGAATAACGCTTATTGTTTTAGTAATCACAATTATAGTGTTATTAATTTTGGCAGGGATAACAATAAATGCATTAACAGGAAGTGACTCTGCACCAGCAAAAGCAAACGAAGCAAAACAAAAAAATGACATTGGTTCAGCAAAAGAACAATTAGCATTATTAGTGCAAAACGCACAATTAGATGCTTATGATGACATATATGTAGATAACAATAAAAGTGTAAAAGCAACAGCAGCTACAAACACAGTAGGACAAAGAGTAATAAACGCAGCATTAGCACAATATGGAACAGCACAACAAATAGGAGATGCTACAATGCAAGTAACACAATCAGCAGTAGGACAAGATGCAGCAGTAACAATAACAACAAGAGACTTTACACAAACAGGAACAATAAGCATTGATGGTGGAGTATTAACATGGCAACCAATTACAGAAAATGGTGGTGGACAAGGAAATGTTGATACAGGTGGACCAACAGTGGTAGGTGGAATAGAATCAGTAAGTATTGGAGATAAAGTAGCTTATACACCACCAGCTGATACTACAATTGCAAATTTAGACTTGCCAGAAGGAACAACAATTGAAAATTCCCTAAATTATAAAGCAGATGATATTAAAGATTGGGTAGTCCTTGATGTAGATACAACTACTGGAGAAATATTAATAGTACCAGATACAACTAGTGATGATAATTCATTTGTTGAATTAACTTTAGATGGAATGGATGGATATAATAATGCAATAGCTGCATTAAATAAAGTAGCAGAACAATATAAAAATCCAACATATGCAAAAGAAGCAAGAAGTATAACAGTTGAAGATGTAAATAAACTAGAGGAGCGAGGTCCAGATTATTTTACTGATGAGGAAAAAGCGGAACTAAGTGTTTCGGAAAAATGGGAGCATAGATATGGAATGGATACTAATTTAGATATACACGATTATGGACAAACAAATGGTGTAGATAATGTAGCAGAAAGAACATATGTAATAACACCATCTACTGCAATAATATATTATTTTATAAATAGGAGTTCGGGCTTTCTGGAGGGTGAGTACTTCTGGCTAGCTTCACGCTGTGTTAGTCTTTACTCTAGCAGCTGTGACTTCTACGTGCGCTGCTTGGAGGGCGGTTACGTGCAAGGAGTTGAGATGTTCGGTGTGTTTCGTAGACGGTACCTGGATAGGCGGCGCCGACGAGTGGGAGGGCGACGGCGAAGAATACGTTCTTCCTGTAGTTAATCTAAAATCTGGAATCCAGATGGAGAAAGATGGAAACAATGTGTGGCAATTAAGTGTGATACAATGAGCTTGTCAAGTCTAGTGTGTAAAATATTGTTTTAAAATAGTAGGAATTATACAATTTCTACTATTTTTTTATTTGTTTGCTTTAAATTTCATATTATTTAATATATAATATAAACTAGAAATTTAACTTTACAAGGAGAATTTTAAAAAAATGAAAGCATTAGTTCAAAGAGTAAAACAAGCAAGTGTAACTGTTGAGGGAAAAGAAATATCAAAAATAGAAAAAGGTTTTTTAGTGTTTGTGGGTATAACACATACAGATACTGAAAAAGAGGCAGATTACCTTGTTAAAAAGGTGACAAATTTAAGAGTGTTCGAAGATGAAAATGGAAAGATGAATCTAAGTTTAAAAGATGTAAAAGGAAAACTATTAATTGTTTCGCAATTTACACTATATGGTAACTGTGAAAGTGGTAATAGACCTTCTTTTACTGATGCTGCAAAGCCGGATATTGCAAATCCTTTATATGAATATTTCTGCTCAAAATGTGAGCAAGAAGACATAGAAGTTCAAAAAGGAATTTTCGGGGCAGACATGAAAGTTGGTCTAATAAATGATGGACCAGTAACTATTATTTTAGAAAAGTAGATATTATGTGATGATTATAATACCTTAAAATAGTAGAGTAACAATGTAACAGATTTGTTAAGAAAAAATAATAAAAATGTAACAAAATCTGCAAACCCCTGAAATAGCAATATGTTGCATATATTACACGACACTATGCGTTGACAAAAAATAATATTATTTATAAAATATAAATGGATAAGAACATGTGAAAAATATAGAGTCAAGAAGAATTTGCGTGGTTAAATTTTTACGGTCAAATCTGATGAAAAAAATAAAGGGGGAACAAAAGAAAATGGAGAAAAACGAAACACAAAACAAGCGGAATTACGCTTATTGCACTAATTATAACAATTATAGTGTTATTAATTTTAGCAGGAATCACAATAAATGCATTAACAGGAAGTGATTCCGCACCAGCAAAAGCAAATGAGGCAAAACAAGCAAACGACATAGGAACGGCAAAAGAACAATTAGCATTATTAGTGCAAAACGCACAATTAGATGCTTATGATGACATATATGTAGATAACAATAAAAGTGTAAAAGCAACAGCAGCTACAAACACTGTAGGACAAAGAGTAATAAACGCAGCATTAGCACAATATGGAACAGCACAACAAATAGGAGATGCAACGATGGTTGTAGTTCAATCAGAAGAAGGAAAAGATGCAATAGTAACAATAACAACAAGAGACAAAACAGAAATAGGTTCAATAAGTATAAATGGTGGAACATTAAGCTGGGGAAATATACCAGGTTTAGAAAATAATGGAACATTTACAAGTTGGGAAGATTTAATTGCAGATGGAGCAATAACTGTTAGTAATGGGGAAATTACAGGATGTGATGAAGAAAAAATAGTTGGAAAATTAACAATTTCAGATAGTGTAACAAGTATAGGAGAAGAAGCATTTTATGGTTGCAGAGGTTTAACAAGTGTAACAATACCCAATAGTGTAACAAGCATAGGAGAAGAAGCATTTTTTGCATGCAACGGTTTAACAAGTGTAACAATACCAGATGGCGTAACAAATATAGAAAATTCAACATTTTTTGCATGTAACAGTTTAACAAATGTAACAATCCCCAATAGCGTAACAAGTATTGGCGAGAGTGCATTTTATGAATGTACAAGCCTAACGAGTATAACAATCCCAAATAGTGTAACAAGAATAGAATTCGGAGCATTTTGTGCCTGTACAGGCTTAACGAGTATAACAATTCCAGATAGTGTAACAAGCATAGCTGAGTGTACATTTTTGGGCTGCAGAGGCTTAACGAGTATAACAATCCCAAATAGTGTAACAAGCATAGGTGGGGAAGCATTTTCACATTGTGAAGGATTAAAAAGCATAACAATCCCAGATAGTGTCACTAGTATAGGGGGGGAGGCATTTTATTATTGCACAGGTTTAACGAATATAACTTTATCAAATAGTATTACAAGTATAGATTATTCAACATTTGAGGATTGTACAAGTCTAACAAGTATAACAATTCCCAATAGTGTTACGAGCATAGGTGATGGAACATTTTGGGGTTGTACGAGTCTAACGAGTATAACAATAACAGATAGTGTAACATGTATAGAAGATTATGCATTTGATGGGTGTGAAAGTTTAACAACTGTAAATTATACAGGTACTGCAGATCAGTGGAATGCGATAACTATAGGCTCTGATAATGATCCTTTAATAAATGCTACAAAAATTTATAATTATGTTCCTGGAAACTAAAACCATACAATAATATAAAACAAGGAGTTTTCTCCTTGTTTTTTTACTATTTCCATGATAAAATAGAAATACAAGTTTTTGAGAGTGAGGGAGGAAAAATGTTCGAATTAGTATCAGATTATAAGCCAACAGGCGATCAGCCTAAAGCAATTGAATACTTAAGTAAAGGAATTCAAGAAGGCAAGAAATTCCAAACACTTCTAGGCGTTACAGGTTCTGGAAAAACCTTTACAATGGCAAATATTATAAATAAAGTTCAAAAGCCTACACTTGTTTTAGCCCACAACAAAACATTAGCGGGGCAGTTATATAGCGAGTTTAAGGAATTCTTCCCACACAATAACGTGGAATATTTTGTTAGCTACTACGATTATTACCAACCAGAAAGCTACATTCCTCAGTCAGATACATACATTGAGAAAGATTCTTCTATAAATGATGAAATAGACAAGCTTCGTCATTCTGCAACTTTATCATTATTTGAAACACGAGATGTAATAATAGTTGCATCAGTTTCATGTATATATGGTTTAGGTGACCCGGTAGACTACCAAGAAATGATGTTATCTCTAAGACCAGGCATGGAAAAATCTAGAGATGATGTTATGAGAAAGCTGATTTCTATGCAATATACAAGAAACGAAATTGATTTTAAAAGAGGAACTTTCAGAGCAAAAGGCGACATTTTAGAAATATACCCATCATCTCAAAGTGAGTCTGCTGTAAGAGTGGAATTCTGGGGAGATGAGATTGAAAAAATAAATGAAATAAATCCTTTAACAGGTAAGGCGATTGGAACAAGAAAACATATTCTAATTCCACCAGCTTCTCAATATGTAACAAGCAGAGATAAAATGGACAGAGCGATTGAGACAATTGAGGAAGAGTTGGAAGAACAAGTCGAATTTTTCAAATCTCAAAATAAATTAATAGAAGCACAAAGAATTGAAGAAAGAACAAATTTTGATATAGAGATGATGAAGGAAACAGGCTTCTGCTCTGGAATTGAGAACTATTCAAGACATATAAGTCAAAGGCCAGCAGGAAGCCCTCCATACACATTATTTGATTATTTCCCAAAAGATTTTCTATTATTAGTAGACGAATCTCATGCAACAATTCCACAAGTTCGTGCGATGTATAATGGGGATAGGTCAAGAAAAGAAAGTCTTGTAAAATACGGATTCAGGCTACCTTCAGCTTTTGATAATAGGCCTTTGAAATTTGATGAATTTGAAAAAAGATTAAATCAAGTGGTGTTTGTAAGTGCAACACCTGCAGATTATGAAAAAGAACATTCAAAAGAAAACGTTGTAGAACAAATTATTAGACCAACAGGCTTGCTAGACCCTAAAATAGAAGTTAAGCCAGTTGCAAATCAAATAGATGACTTATTAGAACAAATAAGAATAAGAGCTGCGAAAGGCGAAAGAGTGCTAGTTACAACACTTACAAAGAAAATGGCAGAAGACTTAACAGCATACTTGAAAAGTCTAGATATAAAGGTAAACTACATGCATTCAGATACAAAAGCGTTAGAGAGAATGGAAATAATAAGAAAACTTCGTTTAGGAGAATTTGATGTTTTAGTTGGAATAAATCTTTTAAGAGAAGGTTTAGACATCCCGGAAGTTTCATTGGTTGCAATACTAGATGCAGATAAAGAAGGATTTCTTCGTTCAGAGCGTTCACTAATCCAAACAATAGGACGTGCTGCAAGAAACACAGATGGAACAGTAATAATGTATGCTGATGAACTAACAGAAAGCATGGAAAAAGCAATATCTGAAACAAATAGAAGAAGAAGAATTCAAGAAGAATATAACAAAGAACATGGAATAACACCTACAACAATTAAAAAATCTGTTAGAGATAGCATATCTGCAACAAGTGTGGCTGATATAGAAGTCGAATACAAGCTTGAAAAAGAAGAAGATATAAAAGTTACAATTACAAAATTAACAGACGAAATGCTTGAGGCAGCAAGTAAAATGGAATTTGAAAAAGCAGCTGAATTAAGAGACAAAATTAAAGAATTAGAGAAGCTTGTATAAAATAAAAATATCTGTTATAATGTCGATAGTATTTTGAAAGGAAAAATATAAAATGAGTCAAGGAAAAAGAATGAAACAAGTAAAAGAACCAAAGAGAAAAATGACTAGAGAAGAAATTGAGGCTAAAAAGAAAAAAATAAAGAGAAGATTTTTTATTTTTGTTGCCTTGATAGTGCTAGTAATTGCTGGTTTTATAGCAAGTGATTATATAATTTTAGACCAAAATGAAAAAACAAATTTAGTAATAAATAATAGCAATATTACATCTAATATGAAACATGATGTTTTGATAGAAGATGACATAATTTATGTGTCAAAAGAAGATATGCAAAACTTTTTCGATAGATATATTTATTTGGACGAAGCTAACAACCAGATAATTACAACATATGACAAAAAGATTGCCACAATTGGCTTTGAGGGCAATATGTTAACAATAAATGGATCAAATAAAAAGATATATGCTAATGCTAAAAAAGAGGGCGAAACAATATATCTTCCAATCTCAGAGATGAAAGATGTTTATGGAATAGAAATAGAAAATATAAAAGATTCTAAAGTTGTTACAATTGATTCAACAGATAGAGAACAGAGAAAGGCCATGGTTTCAAAGGACGCTGCGGTAAAAGGGTCAACAGGATTTATTGCCAAAACAATAGATAGAGTAACCAAAGGCGCTTATGTAATTGTTGTTTCTAAAACAGATGACGGTTGGACAAAAATAAGAACTCCAAATGGTAAAGTTGGTTTTGTAAAAAATGATGTAATTGTAAATGAAGTGAAAATAAGAGACAACATGGTTGAAGAGCCACAAATAGAAGGCAAAGTTAATATGTTTTGGGACTTCTATTCACAATACGCAAAAGCTCCAACAAGAACTGAAAAAATCGAAGGAGTAAATGTAGTATCACCATCATTTTTCTATATAACAAGCAAAGCACAGTTTAAAGATAATGTTGGCGAAGCTGGTAAAGCTTACATAGAATGGGCTCACAATAATGGATACAAAGTTTGGGCAATGGTATCAAACTCTTATGAATCAGACATGATGGAAATAACTTCTAAAATAATGAACAACTACAAATATAGACAAGCATTAATTGAAAATATAGTTGATGTTTGTGTTAAATACAAATTAGATGGAATAAACATTGACTTTGAAAATATGAAAAAAGAAGATAAAGACATGTTTTCAAGATTTATAATAGAACTAACACCTAGAATGAAAGAAATTGGTTTAGTAACATCAGTTGATGTAACAGCTCCAGATGGTGGAGATACTTGGTCATTATGTTTTGATAGAAATGTAATAGGCCATGTAGCAGATTACATAGTATTTATGGCTTATGACCAAAACGGTACAGGAAGTAAAACTGCTGGAACAACAGCTGGATATGATTGGACAGTAGCAAACTTGAAAAAGTTCATAAAAACTGACGAAGTTAAATCGGAAAAAATAATACTTGGAATTCCATTCTACACAAGACTTTGGACAGAAAACTCAGATGGTAAACTAACAAGTTGCATAGTAAATATGAAAGACATAAACAAAGTAATTCCAAATAATGCCAAAAAACAATGGTTAGACGATGTAAAACAAAATTATGTGGAATATCAGGAAAAAGGCGCAACAAAGAAAATGTGGATTGAAGATTTAGACTCAATAAAAGCAAAAGTTTCACTAGTAAACGAATATGAATTAGGCGGAGTATCAGCTTGGGCAAAGGATAGAGAAGATACAAGTGTATGGTCAGTAATTGCAAATGAATTAAAATAAAAAAATGAACGATCTGGGGACACTTCCCAGATTATTCATTTTTTGAATATAAAATAATAACATTGGGAAAAATTAAATCAGAAAGGTGGTATTTAAATGAAAGTTAAAGAATGTATGTGTACACAAGTAGCATGTGTTACACCACAAGACACAATTACAAATGTTGCAAAGGTAATGGAAACAAATCATGTTGGGTGCGTTCCAGTATGTGAAGGTTCACAACAAATATGCGGAATTATTACAGATAGAGATATTGTATTAAGAGCAGTTGCAACAGGTAAAAATCTTGCTCAAACAATGGCAAGTGAAATAATGACAACAAATCCATATACTTGTAAACAAGATGAAGATATGCAAAAAGCACAAGACACAATGACTCAAAATCAAGTAAGGAGATTACCAGTATGTGATAATCAACAAAGAGTAATAGGAATGCTTACTTTTGGCGATATTGCAAATAATGGCCAAGAATTAGGACAAGAACAAGTTTGCCAAACTGTTGAAGGCATATGCAATTGCAATGGCCAATTCAAAAATGCAGAGTAGACTTTTTGGGACACTCCCTAAAAGTCTAAAGTTATTAAAAAGTATAAAAAGCTTAATACTTAATTACAAGTATTAAGCTTTTTTGTATATCTCCACAAAATCTGCATATAATGATACATAGAGGTGATTTTGTGATAGTCGATGTGTCATATTGGACAAGAGTCTTTAGAAGAATTATAATACTAGCATTTACAATACTTGGGCTATTTTTAGCATTTAAACTTTCGGTTTTTTACATGCCATTCTTGGTTGCATTTATAATATCGTTAATAGTTGAACCATTAATCAGATTTTTAATGCGAAAAACCAAAGCAACCAGAAAATGTAGTTCAATAGTAATATTTGTGGTAGTTTCAGCAATTATATTGGGCACTTTGATTTGGGGAATAATAACACTATTCTCAGAAGCGTCAAATTTATTGCAAGGATTAAATGACTATGTGGACAAGGCATATCAACTATTTCAGGGATTCTTAAATGATTTAGATTTGAACAAAATAAATGTGTCAGACCAAATTTTGGGAATAATACAAAATTCAACAGATGGGATATTAAATGGTCTTTCAACTTGGGTTAGAGGATTCCTAAATGGCGTAATAGATGTTGTTACATCAATTCCAACAATTTCAATATATTTTGTAATAACAGTAATGGCTTTATATTTTATATGTGTTGATAAAGTATATATTTTAGACCAAATAGAACACCATGTGCCAGCATTATGGGTTAAAAAAGTTGGAATACACATAAGACAAATTACTAAAATACTTGGCGGATACTTGAAAGCCCAGGCAACATTGATATTAGTATCATTTGTTGTTTCATTGATAGGTTTATATATATTAAAATTTGTAGGATTTGCAATAGAATATCCATTACTAATGGCACTTTTTATTGGATTTGTAGACGCACTTCCAATATTAGGTTCAGGGACAGTAATGGTACCTTGGGCAATAATAGCAGGGCTAAATGGAGATTTAAACTTGGGAATTGCAATAATAGTTTTACTAATAATAATGTCAGTAGTAAGACAATTCTTAGAGCCAAGATTAGTTAGCAAAAACATAGGAGTACATCCAATATTTACCTTAATTGCAATGTATACAGGATTCAAATTTTTTGGAATACTTGGCTTATTATTTGGACCGATCATTCTAATAATTTTTAAAAATGTTTTTGCAACATTAATTGATGATGGAGTGTTGAAGTCTATATTTGATAGGCGATAGAGGCTATCATAAGCATGTAATGAATTTTTCCAAGTTTGACTTTTATCAGTATCTTTGATATTATTTCCATAGAAATTAATAATAGAAAAGACTAAATAGTCTTTTTTATTTTTGGGGATGTATATAAAAAATCAATTGGGAGGAAATGTAAAATGGAGATTTTAAAAGTTGAAAACTTAACTAAGGAATATGGAAAGGACGAATCTCAAGTTGTGGCTTTAGATAATGTATCATTTTCAGTAGGAAAAGGCGAATTTATTGCAATAGTAGGAGCCTCTGGAAGTGGTAAATCAACATTACTTCACATAATTGGTGGAGTTGATAGACCAACAAGTGGGAAAGTTTTTATAGATGGAAAAGATATTTTTTCTTTAAATGATGATGAACTTGCAAGATTTAGAAGAAGACAAGTGGGATTAATTTACCAGTTCTATAATTTAATTCCTATTTTAAATGTAGCAGAAAATATATCATTACCGCTTTCATTAGATAATAGAAAAGTTGATGAAAATGAGTTAAATAAAATGTTGGAATTATTAGGCTTAGAAAACAGAAAAGAACATTTACCAAATGAATTGTCAGGTGGACAACAACAAAGAACAAGTATTGGAAGAGCATTAATCACAAATCCAGCAATAATCCTTGCTGATGAACCAACTGGAAACTTAGATACAAAAGCAAGTGAAGAAATAGTTTCATTACTAAAAAAATCAAACAAAGAATTAAATCAAACAATAATAATGATAACACACAATATGGAAATAGCTAAATCAGCTGATAGAATAATAAAAATAGCAGATGGAAAAATTGTTGAATAGGAGGTTCGAAATGGGAATACTTAAAAATTTTACGATAAAAAATTTGAAACTTAACAAAAAAAGAACAATAGTAACAATAATAGGTATAATGCTATCAGTTGCACTTATAACATCTGTTGCATCAATTTATATTAGTGGAATAGCATCATTAATAAACTTTGAAAAACATGAAAAAGGTAACTTTCATGTGTCATTTTATGATGTTGAATGTAATGATTTAGCATCATTTAAAAATAATAAGAATATTGAAAACATTTTTGTAAAACAAAACATAGGATATGCAAAATTAGAAAATTCGAAAAATGAGCATAAACCTTATGCACATATTGAAAGCTTCACAAAAGAGGCATTGGAAAACTTGTCTGTTAAACTTGTTGAAGGAAGAATGCCAGAAAATGAAAATGAAATACTAATAC
This sequence comes from Clostridia bacterium, assembly GCA_017613275.1. Lineage (GTDB taxonomy): Bacteria > Bacillota > Clostridia > TANB77 > CAG-508 > CAG-269. The sequence goes on from JAGAED010000017.1 coordinate 97,984, forward strand.
CAACACATTTAAACACAAATGGTAGAATTAGCCATTCTGTTGGGGAGTCGCTTACATTAAATGTTGGAGAGAGAGTAAGAGATGGAAAGGAATTAACACAATTTGATTCTTTTAGCCCAGAAGATTCAGAGCAGATAATAAATACAACAACAAATACATATAAAATAGTTGGTATTATTGAAAGACCAGCAACTAATATTGAAGGATATTCTGCTCCAGGTTACACATTTATAACATATTTGGATAAGGCAGATGCCTCAAAAACATGCGATGTTTATGTTAGATATACACGACAAGCCTTAAATGAAAAATCATTTATGAGTATTGAAGATTTTAAATATGAAATGGATGCAAATGAATATTTAATTGGACTTGAGTTAGATCCTCTAAAAGTAAGCGGATTAGGACAAATAGGAATTGTTGCAGCAATAGTTTGTGGAATAATAATTGTTACATCTGTATTTTGTATAAAAAATAGTTTTGATATATCAATTACAGAAAAAACTAGACAATACGGTATGTTAAGAAGCATCGGAGCAACAAGAAAACAAATAAGAAAAAATGTATTTTATGAAGCATTTATCTTAGGCGGAATAGGAATTCCTTTAGGAATATTATTAGGATTGTTAGCATCATTCATTTTAATGATTATAAGCAATGTGTTATTAAAAGATATGCTTACACAAGGACTAAAACTAGAACTAGAGATTTCTTGGATAGCTATTCTAATTTCAATTGTATTAGGAATAGTTACAATTTATTTATCAGCAAGAAAGAGTGCGAGAAAAGCTTCTAAAATAGCGCCAATTGATGCTATAAGAAGTAATGATAGTATTAAAATTAAATCTAATAAAGTAAAATGTCCAAAAATAATTAATAAAATATTTGGAATTGGCGGAGAAATATCATACAAGAACTTAAAAAGAAATAAGAAAAAATACCGTACAACAGTCATATCTATTGTAGTATCTGTTTTTACATTTATTGCCTTATATTCATTTGTAAATTCGACATATTCTACAACTAGAAAAACATTTGACTTTACTGAATACAATTTAGATATTTCAGCAGATATACAAAATAACCCAGAATTATACGACAAAATGCTTGAAACAACCAAAATGGAAGACGTAGAAAAATATGTTACATTAAGAACAGATGGAATAGTAGTTTATAATCCTAAATATTCAGAAAAATACAAACAACTGACGACTGGTACTTCAAATAATGAAATTGATTATGATGGAGAAAATCAAGAAGAACCAAAATACATCAAAATAACAAGCATTGGAGATAAGGCTTATAGAGAGTATTTGAATAGACTAGGTTTGAATTATGAAGAATACAAAAATAAAGGAATTATGGTAGATATTAAAAAAATAGAATTATTTGATGCGAAAAATCAAACCATAGAAAATGTTCAAGTTCACGAATTTGATTATAAAGTTGGAGAAAAATTATCAGGGATAGGCGGTGATGGTTCTTCTGACATAACTGTGGAAATAGGACATATTGCAGATGAAAAACCATTTACAGTGTCAAGATATGAACAAAGCCAAATAATTGTTAGTGATGAGTGGTTTGACAATAATATAAAAAATAAAAACGATTATTTGACAGTATATATAAAGACAAAAAATCCAAACCAATTACAAGAAAAAATAGAGAACCATCTAAAAGGTTTTGATTATAGTTTAAACAATTCAGATGAAAACGTTACAATGATGGAAAACTTATTCACATTAATTTCTATTTTCTTATATGGATTTATAATAGTAATATCATTAATAGGAATAACAAATATCTTTAATACAATAACAACAAATATGGAACTAAGAAAAAGAGAATTTGCGAGCTTGAAATCCATAGGAATGACAACGAAAGAGTTCAAAAGAATGATAAGACTAGAAAGCGTATTTATGGGAGTAAAAGCCCTACTATTTGGTATTCCAATAGGAATAATATTATCATATTTAATTAATAACAGCATGACAATTAATGTAATAGGCAGATATGAGTTACCAATACCAGCAATAATAATTTCAATAATTGCAGTATTTGCGCTAATAATGTGCATTATGAAATATTCAATTAATAAGATAAATAAACAAAATATTATTGAAACAATCAGAAATGAAAATATTTAAAAAAAGACTTTTGGGGTTCAGTACACACTGCCCCAAAAGTCTTTTAATTATTAATCAATTTTTTAATTTCTTTATATAAGTAAGGTTTAAATTCATTTATTGGAAGAGGTTCTTTATATAAAATAGAATTAAAACATGTTGAACTTACAAGCTCAATTATCATATATAAAGTAACTTCCGGATTTTCTAATTCAATATTTTGTTCTTTAATACCATTTAGAAACAATTCCAAAATAGTATTGTTTTCTGTTTCTTGCTTCTGATAAAGTTCATTTATTGTTTTAGTATAAATTCCCCAAGATAAGTTTTTAGAGATGAACTGAAGCAATAATTTATTTTTTTCTAAATAATCAATTATAAAATCTACTATAAAAATTACTTGTTCATCTAATTTATTTATATCTGTTTTTTTCAATTTTTTATAAGCATCATTAAATAACTTATTGGATTTTTTGGCAATAAGTTTATTTCTAATATCATATTTATCTTTAAAATAAGTGTAGAAAGTGCCTTTTGCAACTCCGGCATCATCAACAATCTCTTGGATTGAAGTGTCTTGGAAACCTTTATGCATAAATAGTTTGAAGCCACTATCTAATAATTTTGATTCTTTTTCTGGTTCTTTTCTAATATCTTTTTTCATTTTATTTCCCCTCAATTTAAATAGTAGCATAAAACTGACTAAAAGTCAACAAATTTTATAAAAAGTATTGACTTTTGGTCAATATGGTAATATAATATGGAACGATAATTGACCAATGGTCAACAAGAAAAGACACAAAAGCCTGAAATACTACAGAATGGCTTTTGAAACGAAAGGAGAAAAAACAAAATGCAAAAATTTGGAGAATTCGTGGTAAAACATAGAATAATAATTTTAATTATAGCATTAGTTTTACTAGTTCCATCATTTCTTGGAATGAAAGCAACAAAAATAAATTATGATATTCTAACTTATTTACCAGGAGAAATTAAAACAATTCAAGGCGAAAACATTTTAACAGATGACTTTAATATGGGGGCATATTCCATAGTAGTTCTAAAAAATATGCCAGCAAAAGATATTTTAAGATTAGAGGAAGATATCAAAAACAAAATCGAAAATGTCGAGTTATGTGCAAGTGTAGCAGATATAACAGGTGAGACATTTCCAATAGAAATGTTACCAGATGATGTAACAGAAAGAATTTATAAAAATAACGAAACACTTTTATTAGTAACATTTAAAGATGCAATATCATCAGACGAAACAATGGAGTCAATTCAAAAATTAAGAGAAATAACAAACGAAAATGTAATGATTTCTGGAATGTCTGCAACATTGTTAGATACAAAAGAATTACTAGAATCTGAAATGACAATATATGTAATTATAGCAGCAATTTTATGCTTCATAATATTATTAATTGCATTAGATTCATTTGCTGCACCATTCTTACTATTAGCAAACATAGGAATTGCAGTATTATTCAATATGGGAAGTAATATAATGTTTGGACAAATATCTTATATTACAAAAGCAATAAGTGCTGCACTTCAATTAGGAGTAACAATGGACTTTGCGATTTTCTTATATCATACTTATGTAGCAGAAAAGAAAGTTGAAAAGGATATAAAAAAGGCAATGGCATCAGCAATAGCCAAAACTCTAGTGTCAGTTTTAGGAAGCTCTTTAACAACAATAGCAGGATTTTTAGCACTATGTGGAATGAGCTTAACACTTGGTTCAGATATAGGTTTAGTAATGGCAAAAGGTGTAGTATTTGGTTTAGTATGTGTTGTAACAGTATTGCCAGCATTACTACTATCATTTGATAATTTAGTAGAAAAAACAAAGCATAAAGAGTTAATGCCAAAATTTACAAAACTATCAAGCTTTATAATAAAACACAATATAGCATTTATAGCCATATTTGTAATTTTATTACCAATAGCATTTTATGGATATAAAAATACACAAGTTTATTACAAACTTGACTCTTCATTGCCAGACTCTTTACAAAGTGTGTCTGCCAATAAAGAGGTAATAAACGAATTCAAAATAGTATCACCAGAGTTACTAATGGTAGACAGCGAGCTAAGTAATGAAAAGGTAAATCAAATGCTTAGCGAAATTGACAAATTAGATGGAATTGACTGGGCTTTAAGCCTAACAAAACTTGAAAAGGAAGGAATACCAGAGGAAATTCTTCCAGAAGAATTGGTTTCTAAAGTAAAAAATGACAAATATCAAATAATAGTAATAAATTCATTATACGAAATGGCAACACCAGAAATTGATAATCAAATTAAACAAGTAAATGAAATAATAGCAAAATACGATGAAAATGCAATTTTAGCAGGTGAAGGACCTTTGATGAATGACTTAGTAACAGTTGCAGACCATGACTTTAATAGTGTTAATGTAATATCAATAGTGGTTATATTTGTATTGATGTTCTTTGTATTAAAATCAATTGCATTACCTATAATTTTAATTGGAGTTATAGAACTTGCTATATTTATAAATATGGGACTTCCTTATTACACAGGAACTATAATACCATTTATTTCTTCAATTGTAATAGGAACAATTCAATTAGGGGCTACAATAGATTATGCTATTTTGATTACAACTAAATATATAGGAAAGAGAAAAGAAGGTTTAAACAAAAAAGAAGCGGTTAATTTTGCATTATCTACTTCAATTGGTTCAATAGTTGTAAGTGGACTATGTTTCTTTGCAGCAACTTTTGGTATAGGTTTGGTTTCAAAACTTTCAATGATTGCTTCTCTTTGCTCACTAATGGCAAGGGGCGCAATTGTAAGTATGTTTATAGTTGTATTTATGCTACCATCATTCTTAACAGTGTTTGACAAATTAATTTGCAAAAGCACATTTGGAATGAGAAAGATTAAAAATTAATTTTATGTGCAATCATAAATAAAAGCAATATGTAAAATGTGAGTGAGTCCGCGTAGGCGTAGCGAAGCGGAGCGGTGAAGCAACCTGTCCTAATAAAAAAAGGGAGGTTGCGACAACAAGGATGAACGGGTTTTACATATTGCGATATTAAAATAATTGGAGGAAATAAAAATGAATAATAAATTTTGTAAAAAAATAATTGCAAGTGCAATGGTAATAATGCTAGGAGCATACACATTGCCAATATATGCTTTTGCAAATGAAGAAGCAGTTTATACAAAACTAGATGCAGAAGGAAAAAGCTACAAAACAATAGTAACAACAAAACAAAATGAAGAAATAAAACAAGAAGAATCAAATAAAGAACTACCACTAGAAACAAAAATAACATACACATTAGATGGAAAAGAAATATCAGCAAAAGACATAGCAGGAAAAAGTGGGAAAGTATCAATAAAAATCGAATATAAAAACAAATCTGCTAAACAAGAATATATAAATGGAAAATACGAAACAATGTATACGCCATTTGTTGTAGCAGTTGGTTCAATAATAGACAACAAAAATAACAAAAACATAAAAGTTACAAACGGAAAAGTTATAGAAAATGGCGAAAAATCAATAGTTGTAGGAATTGTAATGCCAGGCATGGAAGAAAGCCTAAATCTAACAGGAGAATTAGCGGATATCGAAATTCCAAGCAGTATAGAAATTACAATGGATTCTACAAATTTTGAAATGAAAAATATAATGTCTTATGCATCTCCAAGAGTGTTTGAAAAAGATATTGATTGGAGTAAGCTAAATGACTTATTTGACAAAGCAAATCTTTTAAAAACATCAATTGACCAAATTGAAGAAGGCGCAAATGCTTTAAGAGATGGAATTTCAACGTTAAACGATGGAGCAACACAATTAAATAATGGTGCTAGTAAATTAGATAACGGAGCTGCCCAATTAAATAATGGTGCAACAGCTTTAAATAACGGGATTTATGAATTACAAGCTGGAGTTACAAATGCAGGTGCAGGAATATCAAGCTTAAAGAAAGGTACTTCTGGAGTTGCAACAGGTGCAGAACTGGTAAATGCAGGTGCAAAAAATCTAAAAGATGGTCTTAATACATTAGATGGAAAAACACAATCACTTCAAACAGGTATGACAAAGTTATCTCAATCTGTAAGTCAATTAAATGCTGGAGCTAAAAACTTAAAAGCTGGAGTAGATGGATTATATTCACAATTATCAGCATATTCTTCAAAAGCAGAAGAATTGGAACAATTGATAAATGCAAATAAAGCTGTTTTGGCAACAGTAGAGTCTGGAAGTCAATTAGCAACAATTTTACAAAACAACATAAATGCTTTAGAATCAGAAAAAGCATTATTACAAAAAACTTCAAAAATAGGAGAATTAGTTACAGCAACAACACAAATTTCAAATGGCCTAAACGCATTAGATCAAAGTACTAAAACATTACCAGATACTGCAAAAGCGCTAGCTGATGGTGTAACACAATTATCAAATGGCGCAACAAAATTAGCAAATGGAACAAGTGATTTAAGTGATGGCGCAAAACAATTAGATGGCGGAGCTACACAACTTGTAAATGGCGCAACTGCTTTGAAAAATGGAGTAAATAGCTTAAAACAGGGAGCTGGTCAATTACAAAATGGAACAGGAGATTTATCTCAAGGTGCAAAACAATTATCAGAAGGAACAACAAGTCTAGTTGATGGAACAAATAAATTAAAAGAAGGAAGTGTTCAATTAGCAGAAGGAATCCATAAATACAATGTTGAAGGAATTACAAAAATTACAAACTTTATAAATGGAGATTTATATAATTTAAAAATTAGAGCACAAAGATTAGAACAACTTTCAAAAGATTATAATAAATTCAATTCAGATGAAGCAAGAGATGAAATTAAATTCATTTCTATAATTGATTCTGTAAAAACAAGTCAAAAAGATGAAGAAAAACAAGAAATTGTAACAGACTTTGGTGAAAAAGATAAAGAAGAATAAAAACAAAAAATTGCTAATTGGTAAAATATATTATTTTTAACCCTTGTCGTCGCAACCTTCAATCTTAAAATTACCACAAACTGCCAATTTCTAATAGCTCGTCGCTCGCTATAAGAAATTGTATGTTTGTGCTAATTCTGCTGAGGGTTGCTCCAGTTCGCACTCACTTCGTTCGTTTGACGCTTTCGCGGGTTTTAAAATAATATATTTTACCATAGCATATGAAAGATAAAAGGATATCATTTTGAAATGATATCCTTAAAATTTTTTAATCCGCTGGTAAATTATCTTTTGAAATAACTATAACTGGGCGAATTTTGCTGCATAAAGTTTCATCGTTGTACCATGAATACAAAATGTTGCTAGACTGATATATATAATATACTTCGTCGTCAAAGAAATCATCTACATCAGCAGGTCCAAGATAATAGCCATAGGAAACACTTTCACTTACACCAAAAATACTGTTATAATCTGAAGTAACTTCTCCCATATCAATTGTTCCTCCCAAATTGTAAATGTCACTAAGTAACAATAATCTTCCTGTTGCTCCTGTTACATTTAATGTGCTTACATATGCATTTATAATATCTTCAACATCACTTTCATTATATATATTTACGATATCAGAACTTAATTCCATCCCAGTACTTTCATCTTCACTTTGTACTAAATCAGTATATGAATCGTCAGATTTTGTATAGCTTAAGCAATATTTAGCAAATAACTTTAATGTTGGATTATTCGCATCACTATCTGCTATTACATAAAAATCCTGATTTGATATTCTTACTGTGTCTCCTACGCTATATGCTGTATACGTTGTTCCTCCACCTGGAGGTGTGCCAGTATTTTCAGTTAATGCTTCCCAAGTTAATGTTCCACTTGTTATTGCAATAGTTCCTTCTTGTTTGTAATCTCTAGTAGTTATTGTTACTTTTGCGTCTTGACCTGTTGCTGATTGTGATATAACCATTGTTGCATCTCCAATTTGTTTTGCTGTTTCGTATTGTGCTAATGCTGCTGTTATTACTCTTTGTCCGACTTCTGTTGCTGAATCTGTTAATTTTACAGTCTTGTTACCTTTTACATAAATGTCATCATAAGCTTCTGTTTGAGCATTCTGTACTAATACTGCAAGTTGATCTTTTGCTGAACCTATGTCATTTTTTTGTTTTGCCTCATTGGCTTTTGCTGGTGCACTATCACTTCCGGTTAATGCACTTATTGTGATTCCTGCCAAAATCAATAACACGATAATTGTTATTACTAAGGCGATAAGCGTAATTCCGCTTGTTTTGTTTAATTTGTTCATTTTTTTTACTTTCTCCTTTTTTTATAAAAATATCTAGATTTTTAGGTAATCTATGACCTTTGTCAAAAAAATAAAAATCTAATTTTCTAATCAACTCCTTCCATTTAAGAAATAATTTATTATTTTTTAGGGATTTTTTTATTTTTCACAAATTTGAAAATTTATTAAATCTTTAAACTTAATTAGAAGTAAGGCAAAATAAAAATATAATTATAATGAGAAAGCTTTTCTGTTGTATTATTTTTCTTTTGATTTGTTATAAATTATTCCTTATCTTTTGTTTTTACAGCTTTTCGACTAACACGACTAAATAATATATCATTTTTATAATAAAATCAATATAAATTTTAAAATTTATAAAAATTATGGAGTAATTAAAGACAATGATAAGTAGAAAATTTAATGAGAAAGCTAATGTTATTGGTAATATTATAAGTGATTTACGAAAATCAAAGAAAATGTCAAGAGCTACTTTGTCAAATAAACTTATGATGCTTGGAATTGATATCAATGGAGATGGAATATATAAAATTGAAAAAGGTTCAAGAATTATAAAAGATTTTGAATTAGCTGCCTTTTCTATTGTATTAGAGGTTCCAGAATCAGATTTGTTGAAAAATTTTAGAAATGAATTACTAAAATAAATTGAAAGTCTACATACACAAACTTTCGATTTATTTTTTTTTGTTTAACTTTGGGATACCTTCATGAGAAATTTTTATATAGAATATAAAGATAATGAATTTCTGCAATCATTGGTTGCAGAAATTAGTTGGACTAAAATAAACTTTTTGGGACACTTTCAAAAAGTAACGATAAAATTAAAATGGAAAATTATGTTAAACATATTTACAGCTGGCACAAAATGTGATATAAGTAGAGTAATCTATTTAGTACATTTCGTGTTGATTTTTTATAGTATTTAGTCAAATATTTAATTCAAAATTAATCCCAATTAATAAAAAATATAAGAAGGAGGTTTTTAAAATATTTACTGCGGTTTTCAAACATAGTAAAATATATAAGAAAAGATATGCAAAAAGAAGATATAATAAAAAACAAAAATGAAGCGATTAAAATGCTTAATAACTATTTAGATACGTGTGTTTCAAAAGATGGAAAATATCTAAAAAAAGCAAATTTGATTTCATATTGGTTAAAAGATTATGTTAGATATATAGAAAAAGAAGAAACTTTTAATAGTTCTAAACTAAAAAAATATAGTAGAGGGGATATTATAAAAGTAAATTTAGGATTTAATGTTGGTAATGAAGAAGGGGGATTGCATTATTGTGTTGTTTTAGACATGATAAATGCTAGAAAATATTCAACATTAACTGTTATTCCATTGACTTCACAAAAAGAAAATAAAAGTATTCCAAAATCTGCAATATTAATTGGAACAGAGATTTATGATAAATTATCATTAAAAAATAAAGCATTAAAAGAAAAGGCAAAGGAAAAATCAAAGAAACTAAGAAAAGAATTACAGGAAACTTTGAAGTTGCCAGAGAATAATGAAGATGAAAAATTACTAAAAAATGTGAAGCAAAATAATATAAATGATAAAATAAAATTATTAAATAATGATATTGACTTGATAAATAAAATTCAAGAAGAAATATCACAAATGAAAAATGGAAGTGTTGCATTAGTGAATCAGATTACTACTATAAGTAAACAAAGAATATATAATCCTAAATTAGATATAGATGTTTTATCTGGTATTAAGTTATCAAATGATAGTTTAAATTTAATAGATAAAAAATTAAAAGAACTATTTACTAAAAATTAATATTTAATGAAATTTGTATATTTAGGTTGACTAAGAACATATTATATAGTATAATGTATTTAGAATACGTTAGCTGAACGATACATTTTGTATTAGCGTCAGCAATATTTAGAATACGTTTATCCCTCATTTTAAAAGTGAGGGATTTTTTATTTCTAAAAATAACCATTGACAAAATTCGCTTAAAACTATAATATAAATATGTGAAAAAACAATTATTGTCAAATTTTTGACAAGAGGGAGAAAAGTATGGAAAACGAAGGAAAATTAGAGTACACAAAAATCGTGGAAAATGAAGAAAATAAAGTATGTAAATGTAAAGATAAGTTTTTAGAAAATTTATTTAAAATATATCAACCAATTAAAGATAATTTAATTCAAATGTTAAACGAAATTCAAGACCATTATGGCTATGTACCAATGGATGTACAAAAGGAACTTTCAGAGTTTTTAAAAGTGCCAATGGCAGAAATATATGGAGTTGTAACTTTTTATTCAAGATTTACCCTAAAACCAAAAGGAAAATATAGTATTTCAGTATGTTTGGGAACAGCATGCTATGTTAAAGGCGCTCAAAAAATTATGGATAGATTACAAGAACGCTTAAAAATTGGCGAAGGGGAAACAACAGAAGATGGCAAATTTTCTATCGAAGCTCAAAGATGTGTTGGAGCGTGTGGCTTAGCGCCAGTTTTCACTGTAAATGGTAAAGTTTACGGCAAAGCTACTGTTAAGTTACTTGACTCAGTCCTTGATGAATTGGAGGGAAAATAGATGAAAACCTTAGAAGAGATAAATAAAATTAGAGAAGAAAAAAGAAAAGAATTAGATTTGCGTGTAAACACAAAACTAGACACACGTGAAAAACATATATTAGTATGCCATGGAACAGGCTGTACATCTTCTTGTTCACCAGAAATTTTAGAAACATTCAGAAAGATTTTAAAAGAAAAAAATATAGAAAATGTGCGTGTTATAAAAACAGGCTGCTTTGGGCTATGTGCTAAAGGTCCAATAGTAATAATCAGACCAGAAGACACATTCTATGCAATGGTTAAGCCATCAGATTGCGAAGAAATAATCCAAAAACATATAATAGAAGGCGAAGTTGTTCAAAGACTTTTATGCAAAGACATTGATGGCAAAAAGGTTCAAAGCCTTGATGAACTTACATTCTACAAAAAACAAAAAAGAATTGCACTTAAAAATTGTGGTGTAATAAATCCAGAAGAAATTGACGAATACATAGCATTTGACGGTTACAAAGCATTAGAAAAAGTTCTAAAAGAAATGACACCAGACGAAGTAATTGCAGAGGTTTCTAAATCTGGCTTGAGAGGCCGTGGCGGTGCAGGTTTCCCAACAGGCAAAAAATGGGAACTAACAAAAGTTAACGAAGCAGATCAAAAATATGTTGTTTGTAATGCAGACGAAGGCGACCCAGGAGCTTTCATGGATAGAAGTATCTTGGAAGGTGACCCACATAGCGTTTTAGAAGCAATGATGATAGCAGGGTATGCAATTGGAGCGACGAAGGGATTTATCTATGTTAGAGCCGAATATCCAATAGCTGTAAAAAGATTCCAAATTGCAATTGATCAAGCAAGAGAATATGGGATTTTAGGCAAGAATATATTTGGAACAGATTTTGAATTTGATGTAGAAATTCGTTTAGGAGCTGGAGCTTTCGTTTGTGGAGAAGAAACAGCGCTATTAGAATCAATTGAAGGGAAACGTGGTCAACCTAGAGTAAAACCACCATATCCAGCAGTTGCAGGTTTATGGGGAAAACCAACTTTAATAAATAATGTTGAAACTTATGCTAATATTACTAGAATAATTCTAAATGGAGCAGATTGGTATTCTTCAATCGGTACAGAAAATTCAAAAGGTACAAAAGTATTCGCACTAGGTGGAAATGTAAATAATATAGGCCTGGTAGAAGTACCAATGGGAACAACTTTAAGAGAAATCGTATATGACATTGGTGGTGGAATACCAAATAATAGAGATTTTAAAGCAGCACAAACAGGTGGGCCATCTGGCGGATGCATTCCAGCACAATACTTAGATACACCAATTGACTATGAATCTTTAAAAGAGATCGGTTCAATGATGGGTTCTGGTGGAATGATTATAATGGATGACACAAAATGTATGGTTAACTTATCAAAATTCTATTTAGAATTCACAGTAAGTGAAAGCTGCGGAAAATGTACACCTTGTAGAATTGGTACAAAGAGGATGCTTGAAATTCTTGAAAAACTTTGTAACGGTAAAGGTGAATTAGAAGATATAGACAAGCTAGAAAAACTAGCTCATAACATTATAAAATCAAGCGTTTGCGGATTAGGACAAACAGCACCAAATCCAGTTTTAAGTTCTCTAAAATATTTTAGAGATGAGTTTATAGAGCATGCAGTTGATAAAAATTGTAGAACTAAAGAATGTAAGGCGATTTCTAAAATTATGATTAATCAAGATATCTGTAAGTCTTGTGGTTTATGCCAAAAGGTTTGTCCTGTTGGTGCTATTAAAGGCGAACTTAGAGATAAAAGAGAAATTGACCAAACTAAATGTATTAAATGTGGAACTTGTCTAGCTAGTTGCCCATTTAAAGCTATAAATTAAAAGGATAGGAGAAAAAAATGCATCCCATAGCTAATAAAAATTATGATTTTCTTTTTGTTGAACCAGAAGCAGAACCAAGGAAAATGGTAAAAGAGATTAATATTATGATGGGAGAATATCAGGATGTTAAGGAATTAAAGAAAAAACTTGTAGAAAAATATGGTGATGAGATATTTGATTTTTCATATATGAATGAACTAATTGACAGACTAAATTCAATTGAAAACATTTTTGATACTAGCGAAATTGTAGAAGAAATTTCGTATATACAGAATGTCAAAAGTTTGTTAAATCACCAAACGGGTGAGTTTGAAATTGTTGCAGAACAAGGATTAGTTCATTTTTCTGATATAAACTCGTTTATTAAAACCCTTGGTAATGGCGAAAAATCCGAAAAAGTAACACAATATTTAAAAAGGGTATCTAGTTTAAATGAAAGAATACACCATTGCCATGCAGAATCTATAAATCTTGCAATTATTCTAGAAAAAGAATATAAAATTCCTTGTAAAGTGGTTACAGGTTATACAAGTTACTTTGTTTCAAAAAATAGGTATCTACACACATGGAATGAATTAAACATTGATGGAAATGAATATGTAATTGACTCAACAATGAATACTTTTATAAATAAAGAGGGGTATTACCTATTAAGAAACATAAATGAAAAAGAAAATATCTCAACAATAAATTCTGACATTATTGTTGAAGATATTGAAAAAAATAGAGATCTTTTAGATGAAATAGATTTAAAGTCATATCTTACATGTAGAGATGAAATTATAAATGAATATAAGGCTAAAAGTCAGGTATTAAAAAAATCTAATGAAGGAGACGAAAGATAATGGAAAAAAATCTTGTTAATTTAATAATAGATGGAAAATCTATTCAAGTAGAACAAGGAAAAACAATATTAGAGGCAGCAAGAGAAAATGGAATAGACATCCCAACACTTTGCTTTTTAAAAGATATAAACGAAGTTGGAGATTGTAGAGTTTGCCTTGTACAAATTGAAGGTAGACGCGGTTTTGCAACTTCTTGTATTCAAAAGGTTGAAGAAGGAATGGTTGTACATACTAACACAGAAGAGGTTTTGGAAGCAAGAAAAGTTGTGCTAGATTTAATTATTTCAAACCACAAAGTTGATTGTTTAACTTGTGTTAGAAATGGAAATTGTGAACTTCAGAATTTGGCAAAACAATTTAATATGACAGATATTGAATTTGCAGGTGTAAGAAATGAACACGAAATAGATGATAAATCTCCATCAATTGTTAGAGATTTTAGTAAATGTATTTTATGTCGTAGATGTGTTGCAACTTGTAAAAAAGTACAAGGCGTTGGTGCCATAGATACAATAAATAGAGGATTTGAATCTTGTGTTTCCACAGTTGAAAATAAGAGCTTAAATGATGTTAATTGTACATTTTGCGGTCAATGTATCCAAAATTGTCCAACAGGAGCCTTACGTGAAAAAGACTCTACAGGTGAAGTATGGAGAAAATTAAGAGATCCAGAAACTTATGTAATAGCTCAAACTGCACCAGCTGTAAGAGCTGCTTTAGGCGAAGAATTTGGAATGGAAGTTGGCACAAATGTAACAGGAAAAATGGTTACAGCCCTTAACAAACTTGGATTTGACAAAGTATTTGATACAAATACAGGTGCTGACATCACAATAATGGAAGAGGCAAATGAATTTATAGAAAGAATTCAAGAGAATGATGTATTACCAATGATTACATCTTGCAGCCCAGGTTGGGTAAGATATATAGAAATGAATTATCCAGAACTATTACCACATGTTTCAAGTTGTAAATCTCCACATGAAATGTTTGGGGCATTATTAAAAACATACTATGCAAAAAAAGAAGGAATAGATCCACAAAAAATATTTGTAGTTTCAGTAATGCCTTGTATTGCTAAGAAATTTGAACGCCAAAGAACAGAAATGCAAAATGATGGATTATATGATGTTGATAGTGTTATTACAACAAGAGAATTAGCAAGAATGATAAAACAAGCAAATATTGACTTTGTAGGACTAGAAGACTCTGAATTTGATAGTCCAATGGGTGAAGCAACAGGAGCAGCTGCAATATTTGGAACAACAGGTGGAGTAATGGAAGCAGCTCTAAGAACTGCACAGGACACATTAACAGGAGAAGATTTAAAAGAAATTAATTTTGAGGCAGTTCGTGGTGGAGAAGGAATAAAAAGAGCAACAGTTGAAATTGCTGGAAAGGAAATAAAGGTTGTTGCAGCAAGTGGATTAGCAAATGCACAAAAAATATTAGAAGAAATAAAATCAGGAAAAGCAGACTATCAATTTGTAGAAATAATGGCTTGCCCAGGTGGATGCATAATGGGGGGAGGTCAACCTATAAAAACATCAAAAGAGCGCATGGAAAAAGACATTAGAAAATTAAGAGCTGATTGCTTATATTCAATAGATGAAAAAAGCACAATTAGAAAATCACACGAAAACCCAGCAGTAAAGAAGATATACGAAGAATTCCTGGAAAAACCAGGAAGTTACAGAGCACATAAATTGCTACATACAAAATACTTTAAAAGAAATAAATATAACTTTGAATAATAAAAATTTAAAAAATAGATAAAAGCCAAAACGCTTTTATCTTTTTTTTAGGGACGTGTACAAAAAATTTAAAAAAATTTTGAAAAAGGTCTATACAATTTTTTTTTATTATGTTATAATTAGAAAAGTTTGAAATCAGATAGGGGTATAGTGTCAATGGTAGCACATCGGTCTCCAAAACCGCCTGTGAGGGTTCGAGTCCTTCTACCCCTGCCATTTTTTTATTTTAAAAATCAAATTAAAATTAAATCTTTAAAAAATTCCTATAAAAAATATATATAATCATCATAATATTAATATTTTTTGCCCTTGTCGTCGCAACCTTCAATCTTAAAATTACCACAAACTGACAATTTCTAATAGCTCGTCGCTCACTATAAGAAATTGTATGTTTGTACTAATTCTGCTGAGGGTTGCTCCAGTTCGCACTCACTACGTTCGTTTGGCGCTTTCGCGGGCTTCAAAATATTATATTATGATTTAATATATAATTTATTTGAAATATAAAAAGGAGCTGATATTATAAAACAATTTAGAATATTAATAATAACTTTGCTTTTAATGGTATTTTTAATACCTATCTTTTTTGTACCTACAGTTTTAGGTGTCCAATCAAATTCACAAAATACAAATATTGAAGAAGGAGAAATAATACAAAAAAATCCCAATGGCTTTGTATGGCCTTTGCCAGGGTACACAAGAATAAGCTCACCTTTTGGCAAAAGAGTGTCTCCAACAACGGGAGCTTCAAGTTCACATTCTGGAATAGATATCCCAGCACCACCGGGAACTAAATTTATAGCCGTAAATGATGGAGTAATCACGTTTAGGCAATTTTTAGGAGCTGGGGGATACACTATTACTCTTTCTTTTGATAATTTTAAAGTTTCTTATTGCCATTGTGATCCGAATTTTATTGTAGAAGTTGGTCAGGAAGTTAAACAGGGACAAGTCATTGGAATGGTTGGACCTAAAAATGTTTATGGTGTTCCTGGAAATATTTATTTTGATTCAGATGGAAATCCTACAAACGGCGCTACAACTGGACCACATCTTCATCTAGGAATACGCATTGATGGAGCATATCAAAATCCATTAAATTTTTTCTAAAGTACATGTACAATATTATTATTTTCCGCAACTCCCAACTGCATAAGAAACCCTAAATCAAAATTTTAAAAATTTTGATAAGGCTTTCTAATTTGTCGGTCCCCACGACTGTTGCCTGAAAATAATAATATTGTACTTTTAATTTTTATAAAAGTATAAAATTCTAAAGTTAGAATATATTTTAAAAGGTGATTTTTATGTATTATATAGAAGAAACTGACAAGCCATACGGTGGCTTCACAAAGATATTTCCAAAGGTTAATTTAAAAGAAAATATTATTTCTATTGATGGACTAAGTGAAGAAGTGAAAGAAAAGAAAACAATTAAAATGGCACAAAAAACAGACAAGATTTTAAAAAAATCAAAAAGCAACAAAATTGTTCTAAGCAAAAATGGTCAAAAAAATGAAGTCTTTAAAAATATGCTGTTTACCTATGGTTATGATATTGTGGAAGGAAAATGGCTTTTTGAAGGGTTAAGTTCGCATGTAATTGATTATATAGTAAAAAAGAAAAACATTAAAAAGGAAGAATCTTACATTTCAGTATTGGTAAATGAATTGTCAGACTATACATTGCAAAATATTAAAAAGTTTGCAAATGAATTTAAATCTTTGAATATAGTAACAAATCATATTGATAAATTTAAGAAAATCGAAAAGCAAATTCTTGACGAAAGTGGGCTTATAGTAACTATTACCAACAATAAAAAGAAAAGTCTATTAAAATCTAAAATAATTCTAAATATCGATTTTCCAAATGAAACGATAAACAAATATAATATAAAAGAAGATGCAATTATAATAAGTATTTTAAAGAATATCAAAATAAATAAGAAAAGATTTAATGGACTTGTTGTGAATAATTATGAAATAAAAGTAAATGATGATGTCCTTGATGCTAATATTATTAAAAGTATTGATAAATACTACACTGCACAGGCTTACGAGGCAAGTTTCTATAAAAAAATGACTTTTGCAGACTTTTCTAAGAAAATAAAAAAAGATGGTTGTGAGATAAATCGACTATATAGTATAAATGGAGTATTATAAGACTTTTAAAAGAAAATTGCATTTTTATTAACAAAAGCTTTATTTTTTAAAACTTTTGTTATATAATGTAGATGTTGAAATTCGATTTATTTGAAATATCGAAATGACGCAGTATAAATAGAATTATCTATTAAAAAATGACTTGGAAAGGAAGGATAATAAAATGCCAAGCAATAGTGGAAATAGAAGAAGACAAACAAAAAGTGGAACACATAGCAAAACACATTCTACAAGAAGAACATCAAAGGAAAGGACAGACTTAGATAAGACACAAAGATTTAGAGCAGAAAAAAATTCAGCTACTAGAAAAAATGTTAAAGAAGATGGAAAAACAAGGGTAATGAAGTCAATTGATGACATACCAAATAAAAACAAAAAGAAAAAACATAAGAAACATCCTAAACTTATGTTAGCTTTAAAAATCTTTATTATTCTAGTTTTACTAATCTGTATTGCAGGAGCTGGAATTATAGCAGCATTATTCTTTGGGGTTTTTGGAAATGATTTTGAAATAACAAAAGAGGATTTAGTTATTTCGGCATCAAACTCAAAGATTGTAGATGTTAACGGAAACGTAATTGCCGACTTAAGTGGAGATGAAAAGAGAAAAATTGTATCATTGGATCAAATGGCACCATATCTTCCAAAAGCTTATATAGCAATTGAAGATGAAAGATTCTATGAACATGATGGAGTCGATTTAAAAAGAACATTTGGAGCGATTGTAGGAAAATTATTTGGAAAAGGTTCTTATGGTGGAAGTACAATTACGCAACAATTAGTAAAAAATATTACTAAAGATGATGAAACTTCAGGCATGGAAGGAATCATGAGAAAAATTAGAGAATGGGCCAAAGCATACCAAGTTGAAAGAATGATTTCTAAAGACCAAATCTTAGAATTATACTTAAATATTCTATATATTGGTGGTGAAGGAAACTTACATGGAGTTGAACTTGGCGCAGAATATTACTTTAATAAAACTGCAAAAGACTTAGATTTAGCAGAATGTTCATTCTTAGCTGGAATAAATAGTCAACCAAACTATTACAATCCATATAAATTATATAATGAAAATGATACAGAGGAAAAACGTGCAGAAAGAATTAAATCTAAATGTTTAACAGTTCTTGGAAAAATGAAAGAGCTAAACATGATAGAAAACGAAGATGATTATAATGCAGCTGTTGAAAAAGTAAAAAATGGATTACCATTCCAAAAGGCAGCATCAAATTCAGGAGGAGTATATTCATATCATACAGATGCATTAATAGAACAAGTTATAAATCAAGTAATGGAAGAGAAGAATTGCACTAGAGAAATTGCTGAAAACTACATATATGGTAGTGGTTTAACAATTTACTCAACAGTAGATACATCAATTCAATCAACAATGGAAGAAACTTTTGGAAATGCTGCAAAATATCAAAGAACATCAAATAGCGGACAAAAATCACAATCTGGTATGGTTGTTCTAGATTATAAAACAGGATATGTTTTAGGTGTAGTAGGTGGAATAGGAACCAAAACAGAAGCAAGAGGATTGAACAGAGCAACACAAAGTTACAGGCAAACAGGTTCTTCAATGAAACCATTAGCAACAGTAGCGCCAGGTCTACAAGAAAAAGTAATTCAAGCATCTACAGTTTATGATGATGCATCAACATTATTTGATAATACATATAAACCAGTAAACTACAATTATTTTAGAGGCCTAATAAATATAAGAGAGTTTATAAAAACTTCTCAAAATATACCAGCAGTAAAAATAATGAAAGAATTAACACCAGCAAAATCAATAGACTATATGAGAAAAATGGGAATGAACAATTTATATAAAAATGGAGAAAGTGATAAATATAGTGACGAGAACTTACCGCTTTCAATAGGTGGACTAAACCATGGTGTTACAGTACTAGATATGGCGACAGGTTATGGATGTTTAGCTAATGGTGGAGAAAGCATTACACCTACATTCTATTCAAAAATAGAAGATTCACATGGTAATGTTGTAATGACACCAAACCAAACAAGACAAAGAGCAATATCTACCCAAAATGCTTATATTACAACAAGTATATTACAAGAACCAGTAAAAGGAGGAACAGCTTCTTATTGTGCAATTTCTGGTATAGATGTTGCAGCAAAAACTGGTACATCAGAAAATGAAAAAGATAGATGGTTATGCGGTTATACACCATACTATTCAGCTGCATGTTGGTACGGATATGATAACCCAGAATATGTATCATACAGAGGGGCAAGCACAAACCCAGCAGGAGACTTATGGGATGCAGTTATGACAAAAATACATCAAGGTAAAGAAAGCGCAAGATTTACAAAACCAGAAGGAATTGTTACTGCAAATGTATGTAGAGCAACAGGATGCTTAGCAGCAGAAGGTTGTACAGATACTTACCAAGAAATATTCACAAGTGACAACATGCCACCAAGATGTGAAGGTCATGGATCACAAGAAATATGTAAAGAATCAGGAAAATTAGCAAATGAATATTGCACAGATAAAGAAATTCAAGCTTATGGTCTAGTTGTTCCAAAAGAAAAACTAAACTTATGGAAGCCTTTAGGGCAAACAGCAAAGAATGCTCAAAAAATTGAAGAAGTTTGTGATATTCATAAAAAACCAGAAGAACCAAAAGAAGAGCCTAAAAAGGAAGAACCTAAAAAAGAAGAGAAAAAGGAAGACGAAAATTCAACAAATACTAATTCAGGAAACACAAATACAAACTCAGGAAATACAAACACCAATACAGGAAATACAAACACAGGAAACAATTCAGGAAATAATTCTGGAGGCAATTCTGGTGGTGGAGAATCAGGTGGAAACGCAGGAGGCAATACAGGCGGTGGAGAAAAACCAAAAACACCATAACAAAAACAAAAAGAGAATTTGCAAAAGCAAATTCTCTTTTTTTAAACCTTGTTTTTTGGGACACTCCGCAAAAACAAGGTTTTATAAATTATAGTATATTTTTAAAAAAATTGTGAAAAATATATTTAGGTGATATTTATGAAATATGATAAAACTAAAAAAGAATATGGGGAAGACGCTACAAAATACGGTGAATTTGTTTCAAGTTATTTTGGCTGGGTATCGTTAGAAGAACAAAAGAAACAAGTAGAAAAGTTAGAAAATATTACGAAAAAGAAAGATTAAACGAGAAATTAAATGCTTTTTGAATAAAATTAGAAAGGAAAGGTCAGAAAAGGTCAAAAAGTGGCATTGAATTATTTTCTGGCCGTAGTATAATTATTATAGGTCAAAGAAAGTCAAAGTCAAAAATGGAGGTAAAAATATGCGAGTATCAGATTTAATAGAAGAATTCATAAAGGAAATGTTCAACGATGAACAGTACATAGAAATCCAAAGGAATGATTTGGCACAGCATTTTAATTGTGTGCCGTCACAAATAAACTATGTAATTTCGACAAGATTTAAACCATCACAGGGGTATTATGTAGAAAGCAAACGCGGTGGTGGAGGGTGCATTAGAATTCAAAGAGTAAATTTAGAAAAAGAGGAATATTTAATGCATATTATTAATAATATACAAAATGAAATAACGCAAAATGAAGTTGATATTTTAATTAGCGACTTTTTGTCTTATAATTTGATCTTGCCAAAAGAAGCCAAACTATTAAAGGTCGCAACAAGTGACAATGTGCTTACACTTGGCGCAGATGTTAAAGATAAAATTCGTGCTAAGATTTTTAAAAATATGTTACTTAATTTAATTTAATAACAATATGTAAAAAGATTAGAGAATTCATCAAAAGCGAGTATTACAAGGCAAAATTTTATGAAAAAAGCGGAGTGTACAAAGGTACATGAGCATTTTTGAATAAAATTTTAACACAGTAAGACGAAGCTTTTCATGGATTCGAAAGGAGGAAGTAGAAATGAAATGTGATTACTGTGGCAAAAATAATGCCAACATAAGATATTATAAAAATATAAATGGTATAGAAAAACAAATGAATTTATGCGAAGAATGTAGCAGAAAATTAGGAATAGCAAATGAAATGAACTTCGACATGTCTATGGATTTACCAAACTTATTTAATAACATTTTCGAGGATTTTGAAACACCAAGTTTGTTAAATTTAGTATCTGAAAGAAGTGATTTGAGTCGCAATAGAAGTAGCAATTCTTATGAAGAGTTTAATAAGGAGAGGAAAAATATGACTTATAATTATACAGAAAGAGCTAAAAAAGCTATTGAAATTGCTAATGATATTGCAGAGGAATTGGGCCATAGCTATATTGGAACAGAACATATATTATATGGTTTGTGTAAAGAAGGAAATGGAGTTGCATCTAGAGTTCTAGAAAATCAAAATATAAATTCAGAAGACATTTTAAATAAAATAGAAGAATTAATTGGTCGAGAAACCAAAATCGATGAAACATTGGGATTTACGCCTCGTACTAAAAGAGTAATTGAAAATGCATTTTTAGAGGCAAGAAAATTAAACTTTAATTATATAGGAACAGAACATCTTTTAATTGGTATTCTAAGGGAAGGAGACAGTATTGCTTCAAGAATTCTATTAGATTTAAATGTAAACATACCTAAACTATATAATGAAATAATAAAAGTTATTAGCGAGGGAGAAGAAGAATTAAATAATGTAGATACTAAAAATGGACAAGGAAAAAACGGAAGCTTTAATTCAACTCCAACTTTAAATCAATTTGGAGAGGATTTAACAAAAAAGGCGGAAGCCGGAAAGTTGGATCCTGTAATTGGTAGAAAATCAGAGATTGAAAGGGTAATTCAAATTTTGTCTAGAAGAACAAAAAACAATCCATGTTTAATTGGTGAACCAGGTGTTGGTAAAACAGCTGTTGTAGAAGGTTTGGCACAAAAGATAGTTTCAGGCGATGTGCCAGAAATCCTAAAAGGAAAAAGAGTTGTAACTGTTGATTTATCAAGCATGGTAGCAGGTTCAAAATATAGAGGGGATTTTGAAGAAAGAATCAAAAAAGCTCTAAATGAAGTAAAAAAATCAGGAGATATAATTTTATTTATAGATGAAATTCACACAATAGTTGGAGCTGGTGCAGCAGATGGTGCAATTGATGCAGCAAATATTATGAAACCACTCTTAGCAAGAGGAGAGATTCAATTAGTTGGTGCAACAACTTTAAATGAATATAGAAAATATATAGAAAAAGATTCAGCTTTGGAGAGAAGGTTTAGCCCTGTAAATATAAATGAACCAACAGAAAAAGACACAATTCAAATTTTGAAAGGTTTAAGGGATAAATATGAAGCACACCATAATGTGAAAATTTCGGATGAAGCGATAGACGCAGCAGTTAAGCTTTCTACAAGATATATAAATGACAGATTCTTGCCAGATAAAGCAATAGATTTAATTGACGAGGCTGCTTCAAGAGCAAGAATTAAAACATATACAGAACCAGACGATTTAAAAGAATTACAAGCCAAATTAGAAGAAGTTGGCAAAAATAAAGAAGAAGCAATTTTGAATCAAAAATTTGAGAAAGCAGCAGAATTAAGAGATGAAGAAAGAAAAATAAAAGAACAATTTGAAAAAGAAGAAAGCAAATGGAAAAATAAAAATACAAAATCTGTTGTAAATATTACAGAAGAAAACATTGCAGAAGTAATAGCTTCTTGGACAGGAATTCCTGCTAAAAAGCTTACAGAAGACGATAACAAAAAGTTAAAAGATCTAGAAGCAAATCTTCATAAGAGGGTAATTGGTCAAAATGAAGCAGTAGAAGCAGTTGCAAAAGCTATAAAAAGAGGAAGAGTAGGGCTAAAAGACCCCAAACGTCCAATAGGTTCATTCTTATTTTTAGGACCAACAGGTGTAGGAAAAACAGAACTTTCAAAAGCACTTGCTGAATGCTTATTTGGTGACGAAAATGCAATGATAAGAGTGGATATGTCAGAATATATGGAACCACATTCTGTATCCAAATTGATAGGTTCTCCCCCAGGTTATGTGGGATTTGAAGAAGGTGGCCAATTAACTGAAAAAATTAGAAGAAAACCATATTCAGTAATATTATTTGACGAAATTGAAAAAGCACATCCAGATGTAATGAATATGTTGCTTCAAATCTTAGAAGATGGTCGTCTAACAGATAGCCAAGGTAGAACAGT
Source organism: Clostridia bacterium (assembly GCA_017613275.1). Classification (GTDB taxonomy): domain Bacteria; phylum Bacillota; class Clostridia; order TANB77; family CAG-508; genus CAG-269. The sequence goes on from JAGAED010000017.1 coordinate 121,727, forward strand.
TAATTTTAAAAATACAGTAATAATAATGACATCAAATATAGGCGCAAGGCTAATTACAGATAAAAAATCATTAGGATTTGCTGAGGCCAAAGAGGATGCTCAAAAAGATTATGAAGAAACTAAAAAGGAAGTTATTCAAGTTCTAAAAAAAGAGCTTAGACCAGAATTTATAAATCGTATTGATGAAATTATCGTGTTCCATAAACTAAATGACGAAGAAATTGGACAAATAATTGATATAATGTTAAAAGATGTTGTTAACAGACTAAAAGACCAAAAAATTGATGTTAAAATTGAAAATGAAGTTAAAGATATTATTGCAAAACAAGGAATTGATAAGAATTTCGGAGCTAGACCATTAAGAAGAACAATTCAAAATATGTTAGAAGATATGCTTGCTGAGCAAATCTTGGATGGAAAGCTTAAGAAAAACGAACTTGCAGTTGTTGGAGTTGAAAATGAAAAAATTGTAATAAAATAATTTTTTGTGAGAAAAAATGTTGACTTAATTATTTTTTATGTGTATAATTCAATCATAAAAATATAAATAGGGGGAAAGAAAAATGGAAGAAAATTCTACAAACACAACAACTGAGACAAAAACAAGTTGGTTTAAATCTCATATGACAGTATGCATAATCTCTGCTGTAGTTGTTATAGCAGTTGTGGTTGCATTAGTATTTATACTTGGAAACAATGGAGGTAAAAGTCCAGAAGAAGTTGTTAAAACTTATGTAGCAGCAATGCAAGAAGGAAACTCAGACAAAATAATGAGCATAACAGATGTTAAAGGTGTATGCGCTTGGGAAAAATGCGGAAGAGATGCTTCTAAATTCGAAGAAACATACAAAAGCATTTCAGATGACGAAGCTAAAAAATATGAGTCAACAGCTAAATCAGGATTAGATACAGCTATGGGATTATTAAAATCTTTTGGTGGTGTTGAAATGTCAATCAACAACATAGAAAAACCAGAAGAATTAGCTACAAACTTATTTAAAGTTAATGCTAACGTAAAAATGAAAGTTTCTGTATTTGGTATAGAACAAGAACAAGACCAAAATATGTCATTAGTAGTTTACAATGGTAGATTCATTGGCGAAGCAAAATAGTTTATACAAATAAAAGAGAGCAGTTTAACTGCTCTCTTTATGATTCTGGGACTGTTTTAATCTTTCTTTATGTTCCGCTAGGGCCACATAGTCTTCAATCCTTGACTGCACATATTCTTCGTAAGGGATACGGTATACATCGTTTTCATCATACCTATTGTGCGATGAATTTGCGTCTATAATTGTTTTGTAGAGAAATATGTTGTCAGATAGTACCAGATTTGGGATAATATAATGCCCATATTCTCCAGTTGGGATAAGGTCAAACCTTATTTTTCCAACATATAAAGAATTTCTACTACCAAAATAGTCTATTACTACCTTTGCAGCAAGTCTACCAAAATGTTTTAAAGAGGCTCTGATTTCATAATCCAGGTTCCCTCCGGCTATACAGGAGTTATGAAAGTTACGCCAGAAGCCTACTTCAATTGTATTTTGGCGGCTCTTTTTGGATGTGAAAGTAACGTACGCCCAGATATTGAGTATCTCTGGTGTTGTTGCCAAGATTATACTGTCATCAATCCGCTCATTTGGTTCCCAGAACCGTATCCGAGACTTTTCATCTAAATGAACCTTGATAAGTTCAATGATTTCGTCTTGGATTTTTGTTTCCATCTCTTCGAAAGATGGAATACTGTTGTTTGCAGCGCTACTCATGAAATAACCTCCTTTGTAGCTGACTCAAGTTGTTTACGTATGACAATATTATAATACAAATTGAAGAAAAAAGCAAGAATTATGTAAAATCTTCTAAATTGGTGATGCGAAAAAAACATAAAAAAATAATTTTTTTAATATTTACTGTAACTTTTTTTATGATATAATTGTATAAGAAATAGAAGGAGGATAAAAAAGTGGAACAAAAAACTGACAAAGAGTTGTACCATGAGTTTTTAGAACGGTAACAAAGCAAGTTTTGAAGAAATAGTTATAAGGCACAAAGATAAGCTTATATATTTCATTTATCGTTATGTAAAAAGCGTAGATATAGCAGAAGACATAGCACAAGATGTTTTTGTTTATCTATTAATACATAAAGAAAATTATGATTTTAACTATTCTTTAAAAACATACTTATTTACAATTGCCAAGACAAAGGCTCTAAATTTTTTAAAAAGAGAAAAAAGGATTGTTCAAATAAATGAAAATGATGTTTATGATGTTCAAACGCTCGAAGAAAGAGTATTTTTAAATGAACGCAAAAATAATCTTAAAAAAGCAATAGCAACTTTAAAACCAGATTATCAAAGAGCAATATATTTGGCAGATATAGAAGAATTAAGTTATAAGGAAATAGGTCAAATATTACAAAAATCAGAATCTGGAATAAAAGTTTTAATACACCGCGCAAGACAGCAATTGGAGAGTATTGTAAGAAAGGAGGCTGGGAAATATGAAGGATAATAAAGAATTTATAGATGGAATTTATCAAAAATATGATGAATATCTAAAAGAAAGGAGTAATGGAAAAATGGATGAAGAAAATAAACCAAAATTTAATATGGTAAAAAATGTTAAAACAAAGGAATTCCAAAAAGGAAGTTTCTTAAAAAGAAATTTTGTGAAAGTATTAAGTACAGCAGCAGTATGTACAATAGTTGTATCAAGCTTTATTGTTAGCAAAAACTTTATAAAAAACGAAGATCCAGACAATAATGTTCAAGTTGGTAAAACAACAACATCTGAAAAAATAAGCCTAAACAAGGTAAACGATTTTGAAACATTTTATAATTTAATAAAGGAAAATACAAAAGAATCAACTAGAAATTATATTTATGATGGTCTAGACATAACATCAGCTGTAGAAGATTCAGCGACATCAGAAAAATCATATACCCCAACAACTGCTCAAAGTGAAACAAATAGTTCTACTACAAGTTCAGAAAATTATTCAAAAACAAATATCCAAGTAGAAAATGTAGATGAAGCAGATATTGTAAAAACAAACGGTAAATATGTATTTTATGTAGTTTCAAATAAAATTATAATAGTAGATATTCAAGATAAAACTAGAATGAAAAAAGTTTCAGAAATAACTTTTGAAGGAGACAACTTTAAACCACAAGAATTATATATTTACAAAGATAAAATAATAGCAATAGGAAACGAAAGCGGATATTCAACATCTAAAAGTATAGTTAAGGAAACTTTAAATAGCATCTATAAAAAAGGAATTTATAGACAAAACACAACAGCTGTAATATTTGATATAAGCGATATTGAAAAACCAAATGAAATTAGAAGAGTAAAAATTGAAGGAAATTATGTATCTTCAAGAATGATAAATGGAAACATCTATTTTGTTGCAAATAAAGCAATAGCAAGCTACAATATTGTAAGACATGAAATAGATGATCTAGATGAAAGCGCTTATAAACCAGCCTATACAGATACAGCAGTTAGCACAAGAGAAAAACTAATTGACTTTGATAGAGTATATTATTTTGATAATATCGAATCTTTAAATTACCTAACATTAGGTGGATTTAATGTAAATAATGAAAAAGAAGCAGATGTAGAAACATTTATGGGAGCTGGAGATACAATATTCTGCTCAACAGAAAACTTATATATAGCAAAAGCAAGAAATGTATATGATGCGGATACAAGAAGAAGTTTTGGTAAAGATACAAAAATATTAAAATTCAGCCTAGATAACGGAAATATAGAATTTAAAGCTGAAGCAGACATCGAAGGTGGAATAAATAATCAATTCTCAATGGATGAACAAAATGGATACTTTAGAATTGCCACAACAATAGGAAAAACTTACAATATGGATGACTCAACAAGTAACTCATTATATATTTTAGACGAAAAATTACAAGAGGTAGGAAGACTAGATGGAATAGCTAAAGGAGAAAAAATCTACTCTGTAAGATATGCAGGAGACAGAGCCTATGTAGTAACATTCAAAGAAATTGACCCATTATTTGTAATAGACTTAAGCAATGTAAGAAACCCAAAAATCCTAGGAGAACTAAAAATACCTGGATACAGCACATATTTACATCCTTATGATGAAAACCACCTAATAGGATTTGGTTATGATACAAAGCCAAACTCAAGTAACACAGGAGTTGTAAACGATGGATTAAAAATGTCAATGTTTGATATAACAGACTTCAATAATCCAAAAGAAATGTTCACAGTAAAAATAGGAAACAATAGAACAAGCTCACCACTTGCAAACAACCATAAAGCATTATTATTTGACAAAGAGAAAAACTTAATTGCATTCCCTGTAACATCTTATGAATCAGGAAAATCAGAATACAAAGCACAAGTTTATGACATAGATTTAGAAAAAGGATTTACATTAAGAGGAGAAATAAAACACAATTTTGAACAAGATGAAACTAGAAAATATTACACAAACTATAATTACAATATCGATAGAATAATTTATGCACAAGATGTGTTCTATACACTTTCTAAAGCAATAATCAAAGCCAGTGATATGAACAGCTTACAAGAAATCGATGTATTAAATATTAGCAAATAAGAAATATTACAGAAATATTACAGAAATGTTACAAAAATGTAATATTTCTCATAAAGCTACAAAATTCAACATTTAATTTTATAAAAATAAAATCTGTTGCATCTGCAACAGATTTTTTGTATTTTAAATATATAATTAGCTCATAAGGAAGAAAAAAATTACAGCACATTTTGGAAGTAAAATTACTATCAAAAAAGCGCTGCAAATATTAAGATACAAGGGGTAGAGAGTTATGAAAATTATCAAAAGAGATGGAACAGTTGTTGATTTTGATGACAACAAAATTAAAGTTGCTATCGGGAAAGCAAATGAAGAAGTTAGAAGAGGCGAAAAGGCAACTAAAGAACAAATAAATGAAATAATTCAATATATTAAAGAGCTAGATAAAAAAAGAATATTAGTTGAAGATGTTCAAGATATAATTGAAGAAAAACTAATGGAATTTGATAAATATCAACTAGCTAAAAAATATATTACATATAGATATACAAGAGAATTGGTAAGAAAAGCAAATACTACAGACCAATCAATTAAAGAATTGATTGATGGTGAAAGTGAATACTGGAATACAGAAAACTCTAACAAAAATGCAAAGGTTGTAACAACTCAAAGAGACTATCTAGCTGGTATAACAAGCACTGATATAACAAGAAGATTTTTATTACCAGAAGACATAGTAAAAGCTCATGATGAAGGAATAATTCACTTCCACGATGCAGATTATTTTGCTCAAAACGCATTACACAATTGCGACTTAATAAACCTAGAAGACATGTTACAAAACGGAACAAACATAAATGGTGTAATGATAGAAAAACCTCATAAATTCTTAACAGCTATGACAATTGCAACACAAATAATAACAGCTGTAACATCATCTCAATATGGTGGAGCAACAGTTACAATGACTCATTTAGCCCCATTTGCAAGAGATAGCTATAACAAATATTTAGAAAAATACAAAGAGAGAGGGCTTTCAGAAGAACAATGTGTAAAATTTGCTAAAGAAGATTTGAAAAAAGAAATACAAGATGGTGTACAAACATTCCAATATCAAATAAACTCAATGACAACAACAAATGGTCAATCTCCATTCTTAAGTGTTTGCTTATACTTAGGAGAAACAGAGGAATACAAAGAAGAACTTGCAATGATAATAGAAGAAATTCTAAACCAAAGAATTTTAGGAATGAAAAACGAAAAAGGCGTATATATAACACCTGCATTCCCAAAACTACTTTATGTGCTTGAAGAAGACAACATTCATAAAGACAGCAAATACTGGTATTTAACAGAACTTGCAGCAAAATGTACTGCAAAAAGAATGGTTCCAGACTACATTTCTGAAAAAGTTATGCTAGAATTAAAGAAAAATGAATTTGGAGAAGGAGAATGTTACCCATGCATGGGATGTAGATCATTCTTAACACCAGATAGAAACATATCAAGAGGAAATGTTGCAAAAGCTAAAAACTATGTTGAAGGAAAAGGAAAATACTATGGAAGATTCAACCAAGGTGTTGTAACAATCAACTTAGTAGATGTAGCATTATCATCTGACCAAGATATGGACAAATTCTGGAAAATATTTGATGAAAGATTAGAGTTATGCCACAGAGCATTACAAGCAAGACATGAAAGACTAAGCAAAGCAACATCAGATGTAGCACCAATTCTATGGCAATATGGAGCTCTTGCAAGACTAGACAAAGGAGAATCAATCCACGAACTATTACATGGAGGATATTCTACAATATCACTTGGTTATGCAGGATTATACGAATGTGTTAAATTTATGACAGGAGATAGCCATACAGACAACGGAAAAGGAAAAGAATTTGGTCTACAAGTAATGCAAAAAATGAACGATAAATGCAAAGAGTGGAAAGAAGCAGAAGACATAGACTACAGCGTTTATGGAACACCAATAGAATCTACAACATACAAATTTGCAAAATGCTTAAAGAGAAGATTTGGAACAGTAGAAGGAATAACAGACAGAAACTATATTACAAACTCTTACCATGTTCCAGTATTTGAAGAAATAGATGCATTCACAAAACTAAAACTAGAAAGCGAATTCCAAAAACTAAGCCCAGGTGGAGCAATATCATATATAGAAACACCAAATCTACAAAACAACTTAGATGTAGTGCTTCAAATGATAGAATTCATTTATGACAACATCATGTATGCAGAAATGAACACAAAATCAGATTATTGCCAAGAATGTGGATTTGACGGAGAAATTCTAATAGATGAAAATTTAGAATGGTACTGCCCAAACTGTGGTAATAGAAACCATGACACATTAAATGTAGCAAGAAGAACATGTGGCTACATTGGAAGCAATTTCTGGAACAAAGGAAGAACACAAGAAATAAAAGAAAGAGTTCTTCACATTGATAACAAGGATGATGAATAATGAAATATAATAAAATTAGAAAAATGGATATAGCCGACGGCCCAGGAGTTAGAGTTTCAATCTTCATGCAAGGATGCCATTTCCATTGCAAAAACTGCTTTAACTCAGACACATGGGATTTTGAAGGCGGAAAAGAATTTACAGATGAAACAATAGATAGAGTCTTAGAACTATGCGGAAATCCAAACATATCTGGACTTTCAATATTAGGTGGAGAGCCAATGAACCCAGAAAACATAGAGGGAACAACGAAACTTGCCAAAGCATTTAAAGCAAAATTTCCTGAAAAAACACTATGGGCATGGTCAGGCTATCAATTTGATAAACACTTATCAGATAAAGAAGTTGCTAAATACCTAGATGTAATAGTAGATGGACAATTCAAAGATGAACTAAAAAATCCAACACTAAAATGGTGCGGTTCGGAAAACCAAAGAGTAATAGATGTACAAAAATCACTAAAACAAGGAAATGTAATATTATTTGAAGACTAACCTACAAAGTCTAGCCAAAAAAATCTCGATTTCTATTGAGATTTTTTTGTATTTATTGTAAAATAAGAGGGAAAAAGGAGGAAAAACCTTATGAGTAAAAAAAGAGAAGATTATATCAATTGGGATCAATATTTTATGGGAGTAGCTATGCTTTCTGCACAAAGAAGCAAAGACCCTAATACACAAGTAGGAGCTTGCATAGTAAGTAAAGATAATAAGATTTTATCAGTTGGCTATAATGGTGCACCAAATGGCTATGATGATGATAACATGCCATGGGATAGAGAAGGAGATTTCCTAAATACAAAATATGCATATGTTTGTCATGCAGAGTTAAATGCAATTTTGAACAATAAAGGTTCAAACTTAGAAGGGGCAAGAATTTATGTGGATTTATTCCCATGCAATGAATGTGCAAAAGCAATAATTCAGTGCGGAATAAAAGAAATAATATATAAATCTGACAAATATGACGGAACAGATGGAAATATTGTATCTAAAAAGATGTTGGATTATTGTGGAGTAAAATATACAAAATATGAAGAAGCCAATAAAGAAATAAAATTAGAGCTATAATTTATTAAAAAATATGTACAATTTTAAAAAACTGTGTTAAAATATTTAAGGAAAAATTTATAAAAAATGAGAAAAATTAAAGGAGGAATTTAAAATGTCAGGACATTCAAAATGGCATAACATACAAGCAAAGAAAGGAAAAGCAGATGCAGCAAGAGGAAAAATCTTTACAAAATTAGGTAGAGAATTATTAATAGCTGTTAAAGAAGGTGGAGCAGATCCAGCTGGAAACTCAAAATTAAAATCAGTTATTGCAAAATGTAAAGCAGCAAACATGCCAAACGATACAATAAACAATGCAATCAAAAAAGCATCTTCAAGCAATGAAAATTATGAAGAAATCACATACGAAGGCTATGGCCCATGCGGAGTAGCTGTAATTGTAGAAGCTGCAACAGATAATAAAAACAGAACAGCAGCAGATGTAAGACATGTTTTCGATAAAGCAGGTGGAAATCTTGGAACAAGCGGATGTGTATCATACATGTTCAATAAAAAAGGTGTAATAGTAATAGAAAAAGCTTCAACATCAATGGATGAAGATGAATTAATGATGCTTGCTTTAGATGCAGGAGCAGAAGATTTTAATAGTGAAGAAGAAGTTTATGAAATTACTACTGAACCAGCTGATTTTACAGCAGTAAGAGAAAAACTTGAAGAAAGTGGATTAGAATTCTTAGAGGCTGATGTTCAAATGGTTCCAACAACAACAGTTTCTTTAGATGAATCAGGTTGTGAAAAAATGGAAAGACTAATTGAAAGACTTGAAGAATTAGATGACGTGGCTAATATTTATCATAACTGGGAAGAATAAAACAAGAGATAAAAGAAGGGAAAATAAAAATGAAAAAAAATAAAAAGATTATAATAGCCATAATAGTAGTTGCTATACTAATTTTAGTTGTAGGAATTGGGTTAGCATTCGTACTAAAAAGCAATAATAAAGAAGAATTTTTTAAGTATGTAGCGCAAATTTTTGATAGTGAAAATGGTTTTATAGATAAGAAAATAGAAAATTACAATCAAAAGAAGGCTTCAAACACTTTTGAAAATAGTGGAAAATTAACATTTAATGTGCCAACAGAAGGTATTAATGTACCAACAGGGAGTATGGATGCCAAAACAGCAAATGCAATAAATAATACATTTAACATTAGCTTTATGGGAAATTTTGATAACGAAAATCAAAAAGCAGAAGAGCTAATAAAAATCAATTATGATAATGAAAACAATTTCCCAATTTTATACAAAAAAGTTGGAAATAAACAAGCTATAAAAATGAGCTCAATTCTTAAAAAATATTTAGGAACTGACCTAAGTGAAAATGGGAAAATAATACCAGGTGTTGATTTTAATATAAATGATTTAAGTTCATTAGAATTAACTGAAAGTATAAGAAACAAATTAAAAACTGACTATTTACAAATAATAAAAGATAATCTTCAAGATAAAAACTTTACTAAAGTAACAACAGCGGATTCTAATGGTTATGTATTAGAAATATCAAATCAAGATTTACAAGGAATTCTTAATAAGCTTGTAGAAAAATTAAAACAAGATGATGAAATCTTAGATATGTTCAATATACCATCTGACAGCCTAGATTTAATAGTTAATGGTATTAGCTTGAATGAAGGAAAAACAATAATAACACTTTATCAAAAAGATCAAAAGGTTAATAGAATCATTTTAGAACTTGATAATTTTATTAAAATCGATATTAAAAAACTAGAACAAGGTGATGAACTAAGTTATGATATTAGCATAACTGAAAGTCAAGCTAGTTTAGATATAATTGCAAAAGCGGTTATAGGTTTTACAGGCTTAGATTCTCTTGAAACAGTAAAAGAAAGCTATAATATTGGAATAGATTTAAATGGAGAGAGCTACACATATAATGTAGAAAATGAAGTAAACTTTACAGATGTTGAAATAAAAGACTTTGCTGATAAAGAGTTTACTGATATAAATAAATTATCTCAAGCAAACCAAGCAAAACTACTTCAAGCAATTATGGATAGATTTAATAAAATTAACAATGAGTTAATGAAAAAAGCTAAAATAAATCCAGATAACTTTTGGTATAATCTTGTACCCCAATATTATGTACCAGAAACTGATTCAAATATATACGATTCTTCATTAGATATAGAAGAAAAAGACAACGAAAATGAAGAAGATGATGAAACATCACAAACAAGTGATACAACGGATTCAACAGAAACAACAAAGAAAACAGCTACAGACAGCAATTCAACAAGCACAGATAACGATTCAGATGAAAATTTAGCAAAATCATTTTCAGAAACTGAAAAAAATGTATTCAATTCAAAATATGAAAAATACAAAGGGGACGAAGTTGAAGGAAGTAAGGTAAAACAACTTATAATGAGTATAATTGCAAACAACATGGCTGATGAAGAAAGACAAATAAAAGTTACAGGTGATATAACTCTTACTGGAAACGAAGTGCCAGATAGTTTAGAAACTTCAAAAACATATTCAGTAGAATTTAAAAAATCAAATGATGGATATGTAAATGAAGCAATAATTAAAGAAGCAGAATAGTTCTAAAATAATAAAAAAAGCATATAGTAATATATGCTTTTTTATTGTTTTCAAAACATTTTAGAATATATAAGGGAGTAAGTGTTTATGGATTATATTTTAAGTTCTTTGCCTAGGCAAATTTCGGGAGAAATATTACAGATATTTAGTACATATCCCAATTTAATCAATGATTTAAATGAAATAAGGATAAGAGTACGAAAGCCAGTAATTTTAAGGCAAAGGAATAGTGATATAGTATTGCAACATATCGTAACATGTGAGGATATTCTACATATATTAGAAAGATTTTGTGAAAATTCAATCTATGCTTACAAAAACCAAATATGTGAAGGATTTTTAACAATAAGAGGTGGACATAGAATTGGAATTACAGGTTCATGTGTAATTGAAAATGGAAAGATAATAAATATTAAATACATATCAAGTTTAAACATAAGAATTGCAAGGGAAGTTATAGGTTGTAGTAATTCAATAATAAATGAAATGATTGATATAAACAATCAAACAATACTAAATACATTGTTAGTATCTCCTCCTGGAAAAGGAAAAACAACAATGCTTAGAGATTTGGTTAGGCAAATTAGTAATGGAATAGATAATAAAGAATTCAAAGGAAAGACAGTCGGCTTGGTAGATGAAAGAGGCGAAATCGCGTCATGTTATAGGGGAATACCTCAAAATGATGTAGGGATAAGAACAGATGTAATAGAAAATGTGTCTAAGGCAAAAGGGGTAGAAATATTACTACGTTCTATGGCCCCAGAAATAATTGCTTGTGATGAAATTGGAACCCAAGAAGATGTTCAGGCAATAGAAAAAATGCTTATATCTGGTGTAAAAGGGCTATTTACAATGCATGGCAGCAGTATCGAAGACATACAGAAAAACATAGGAATTAATAAACTAATTCAAAACAATCAAATAGAAAAAATAATAGTTCTAAATTCTTTTGTTAGCTAATATAATATATTAACATTTTTTAAAGGAGAGGGAAAATTGCAATTTATAAAATTTTTTATACTTGTTCTTATCTTCATATTGTCAAATATAATTGGAAAAATGGTTGCAGGGAAATTTCGATATAGGCTGAAAGAACTGCAAGAGATGAAAAATGCTTTATCAATTTTTAAGACAAAAATTAGGTTTACTTATGAACCGATACCGGAAATTTTTGACGAAATTTCCACAAATTTACATACAAATATTGCGAAAATTTTCAAGAAAGCCAATGAAAATATGGTAGTACAAAATGCAGGACAAGCGTGGACAGAAGCGGTTGAAACATCACAAAATTATCTAAATAAAGAAGATAAAACTGCAATCCAAATTCTGGGTAAAATGCTGGGACAGTCTGATGTAGAGGGACAAATTAGCCAAATAGAAGTTACAGAAGAATTTTTAAATAAACAAATTGAAGATGCAGAAAAGGAAAAAATAAAAAATGAAAAACTTTATCAAAAACTTGGGACAATATTAGGATTAACGCTTGTTACAATACTTATGTAAAGGTTAAATCCGAAACATAAAATGAAAGGAAATTTACATATTATGAATATAGATTTATTGTTCAAAATTGCTGCAATTGGAATTCTTGTGGCAGTATTGCATCAAGTACTGGTTAGAGCTGGTAGAGAGGATCAAGCTATGATGACAACACTTGCTGGGCTTGTAATTGTTTTAACAATGGTTATTAAAGAAATCAGTACATTATTTAATACTGTAAGGACTCTGTTTAATTTATAACTAAGGAGAAAAAATGGAAATTATAAAAATAGTAGGAATAGGACTAATTTCTTTAATTATTATAATAATGTTAAAACAATATAAGCCTGAATTTGCAATATATGCAAGTATTCTTGCAGGAGTTTTAATCCTTGTTTTGGTAATGGACAAGCTAACAGGAATAATAGATCTAATAAACTCAATTGCAAGCAAAGCTTCAGTTAATACAAAATTTGTTGCATTGTTGATTAAAATAACTGGAATTGCATTCCTCTCAGAATTTGCAGTAAGTATATGCAAGGATTCTGGCGAAAGTGCAATAGCAAGTAAGATAGAGCTAGGAAGCAAAATTGTCATTATTTCAATGTCTGTACCAATTATATCGAGTTTATTAGAACTAATATTGAAAATATTACCATAACTACCTATTAAAAAGTAAAGAGGAAAACAAATGAAAAATAAAATTATGTTTATATTTTTAATATTGCTGCTAATGCTTGCTAGGCCAAGTTTTGCATCAACTGAAGATACAATCGAAGAACAAAAAAATACATTTGAAATTAAACAATTTATAGAAAATGCGGACGAGTATGTTGATGGCGAATTCCTAAAAGAAAGTGATTTGAATGACCTGCTAAACAGTGCAATTAGAGGACAAGTTAATAACAAGAAAATGTTAAGCAAGTTTTATGGACTTTTTGGCAAAGAGTTTAAAAATACTTTGGCAACTCTTTCAAGTATATTAGTAATAATAGTAATACATAGTATTTTAAAATCGATAAGCGAAAGCTTAGAAAATGACAATATTTCAAGACTGATTTTTTATGTGCAATATATTTTGATTGTAACAATTGTAATGAGTAATTTTTCTCAAATCATAGCGATGATAAAAACATCAACTACAAATATGGTTTGTTTTATAAATATTTTAATACCACTTTTGACCACGCTTATGGTCTTTACGGGAAATCTTACAACCACAAGTATGTTACAACCTGTAATAATGTTTAGTGTAAATTTTATAGGAAATCTCATACATTCTGTAATTTTACCAATAGTACTTGTTGCTTCGAGTTTAAGTATAATTTCTAAAATATCAGATAGAGTTCAAATTGATAGGTTATCTAAAATGTTTAAATCAGGCATTACATGGTTTCTAGGAATTGCGTTGACTATTTTTGTTGCAGTTGTTTCGCTAGAAGGAAGTTTATCTAGTAGTGTTGACGGAATTACTGCAAAAACAACCAAAGCTGTAGTAAGCTCTGCAATACCAATTGTTGGAAAAGTTTTGGGTGATGCAGTAGATTCTGTTTTAGGGTGTGGAATCATCTTAAAAAATGCTGTTGGAATTGTTGGAGTTGTAGTTATTTTAGGGATTTGCGTAGGTCCAATTCTGAAATTAGTTTTGGCTATGCTTACTTACAAAATACTAGCACGGCGCCTGCCAACCGATTGCAGATGAAAAGATTTTGAAGTTGTTTGATGAGCTATCTGACATTTTTAAAATATTGCTTGCAATTCTTACTTCTGTTGCAGTTTTACTAATTATTGGTGTGACGCTAGTTATAAAGATTTCAAATAGTGGTATGATGTACAGATGACATTTTGATAGGATTAATGCCAATTATATAAAAAATATATTAGGAGAACTGAAAAATGATAAATTCTCTTACAACATGGGCGAGAGCTATAGTAATGGCAGTTATTGTGGTTTCAATTTTAGAGATGCTTTTGCCAAATAATAAAACTAAAAAATACGTGAAAATGGTAATGGGGTTGTTTATTTTGTATAATATAATTTCTCCATTCATTAAAGATAAAAATGCCCTAAAGTTTGATAATGAAGATATCCAGACTTTTACATCTACTGAAATGAAAAAAATTGAGGTTAACCAAGAGTCTATGGATAGAAGGCTTGAGGAACTATATATTCAGCAAATCGAAAAAGATATTACTAAAAAACTTGAGAAAAAGGGTTATATTGTTAAATCCTGTAAGGTTCAAGCCAAAATTTCAAATGATGAAGACACTACTGGAATAACGAAAATAAAGTTGAAAATTGAAAAAGGAGAAGTAAAGGAAGAGGAAAAAGAAGAACCAAATGAAGAACTTGAAAATAAGCTAATTACCACAATTCAAAGCATAAAAAAAGTAGATACAAAGATTTCAAAATCAGAAAACACAATGGGAGAATCACTTTTAGAAAAGGTGGATATTCAAAACATTAAACAATTTTTGATAAAGGAATACGAGGTGAATGAAAAGTGTTTAGAGATAAATTGAATTTTTTAAAGCCAAAGGAAGATGGAAATGACAAGAAGAAAATTGAAAACTTAGTCTTTTTCGTGATTATTTTAATTATAACAATTGTTGCTATTAACATAGTTTGGAATGATAATACCACTAAAAATAAATCTAAGGATAATCCAAATGATTCTTCAAAACAGCTGGCTTCTTCCACGATAGAAACAAGCAGTGATGTGGGTTTGGAACAAAAATTGAAAAATATTTTAGAAACTATTCAGGGGGTTGGAAAAGTAAATGTTTTTATAAACTATTCTGAAAGTAGTGAAACTGTTGCCATGTTTAATGAAAATTCAAAGACAAGCACAACAGAGGAAACAGATACCTCAGGTGGTAAACGTGTTATAGAACAAAAAGATACTCAAAAAGATGTTGTTTATCAAGATAGTAATGGAGATAAAGTTCCAATTACTCAAAAAACCATTCAACCCAAAATTGAAGGAGCGATTGTTACTGCTGAGGGGGCTGGAAATGCCGCTGTTAAAGCCAATATAATTCAGGCGGTAGAGGCAGCGACAGGGTTAGCTACTCATAAAATCCAAGTCTTCAAATTCGCAAATAATTGAGTTTTGGATACGTTAAACGAAAGGAGTTTATTATGAATTTTAGAAATGTTTTCAAGAAAAATCAAATGATGATTTATGCTATGGCTTTTATGCTGGTGGTTGCAGGGTATTTTAATTATACTTCAAACGTTAATGAAAATGATATAGAAACAACTTCAGTTCAGGAGGTTTCTTCAGGTGGAGATATTTCTGATGCTGTAAGTGAAGAAAAAACAGATGAAAGTGATAAAGAAAAATCTGGAGATAAATCAAATAAAATAGAACAAAATAATGAGAAAGTTGCTGAAATTGGGGATGCAACACTAGTTAATAGTAATGATGTCGTAAAAGATGATTATTTTGCAAAGTCAAAAATAGAAAGAGATGCAATGTATTCTCAAATGAAAGAAACTTATGAAACCATATTAAATAGCCCTAATTCCTTGGAATCACAAAAAGAAATGGCAAGTGTAGAAATGGCAAAAATAAATGAAACCAAAAACTGTATAATGATTTGTGAAAACTTGCTAGAAACAAAAGGATTTAAAGACTGCGTAATCTTTGTCAATGATGGTAGCGTAAGCGTTATAGTAGGTGGTAAAGAATTAAAACAAGAACAAACGGCTCAAATACAAAACATTATTACAAGAGAACTTGGCGCAATAGTAGAAAACATACACATTTCTGTGAAGTAACTTTTGGGATACTCTCAGTTAACTTTTTGGGACACTTTCAAAATGTTAAGTCTGACTTAACATTTTGAAAGTGTCCCAAAAAGTTAAGTAAAGTTTTGAATTTTTTTAAATTTTTGTTGTATTTTTATTTTTTATTGATATAATAAAGAAAAAACTTAGGAGGAACAAAAAATGATTAAGAAAGTAGCAATTATTACAAATGGAGGAGATGCACCAGGTTTAAATGCTGTTATTCGTGCAATAGTTAAAACAGCTGAAACTAATGGGATTGAATGCTATGGTTATATTGAAGGGTATAGAGGTCTTTTAGATAATAACTATGTAAAATTGGATTCAAATACTAATGCATCAGGTTTATTACACAGAGGTGGAACAATTATAGGTACATCTAATAGTACAAATGTATTTAATTTAAAATGTGAAGAAAATGGCGAGATTGTTTATAAAGATATGTCTCAAAAATGTATAGATAATATTAAAGAAGCAGGATTTGACTGCATTTTCACACTTGGCGGAGATGGAACACAAAAGTCAGGTAGAGATTTTTCAAAAAGAGGAGTAAATGTTATTGGAGTTCCAAAAACAATTGATAATGACGTTGCTCATACTGATGTAACATTCGGATACAATACAGCTGTATCTGTTGCAACAGAGGCATTAGATAGACTTCATACAACTGCTGAATCACACCACAGAGTAATGGTTTTAGAAGTAATGGGAAGATATGCTGGTTGGATAGCTTTAGAGTCTGCAATAGCTGGTGGAGCAGATGTTGCACTTATTCCAGAAATTCCTTATGATATAAACAAAGTTGCAGAAAAAATAAATGAAAGAAAAGCAGCTGGAAAACAATTTAGTATAGTTGTTGTATCAGAAGGAGCAAAACCAAAGGATGGAGATATTGTTATAAAGAAAAAACTAGATGATGGAAAAGGCCTTGACAATATTCGTCTTGGAGGAATCGGAGATCAAGTTGCAGAAGATTTGGAAAAAATAACTGGACTAGTTTCGAGATGTACAGTTTTAGGATATGTTCAAAGAGGT
Organism: Clostridia bacterium; assembly: GCA_017613275.1. GTDB lineage: Bacteria > Bacillota > Clostridia > TANB77 > CAG-508 > CAG-269. Next base: position 138,720 of record JAGAED010000017.1, read on the forward strand.
GGAACACCATCTGCATTTGATAGAGTTCTATCTACAAAATATGGCGTAAAAGCTATGGAACTTGCAATGCAAGGAAATTTCAATGTTTTAGTAACATATAAAAATGGAAAAATGGATTATGCATCTTTAGAAGATGTAGTTGGAAAAAATAAAGAAATTGGTGCAGCTTCAGGAAATACAAAAAATAGCAATATTAGAAAAATCCAAATGGATGACCCACTAATAATTGCAGCAAAAAATTTAGGAATAAATTTAGGAGAGTAGGATTAAATCCACTCTCCATATTTTTTGATATAAATTTTCTTAGCAAATAATGCAACAAAACAATATAAAATTGGAACAACTAATATTATAGCTAAATATTTAAAGTCTAAAGGAACTAGTCCAATTAAATTTCCTAAAAATGTATATGGCACTAAAATACCTATTAAACTAAGCATTATAGAAGATGTGTAGACAGCCCTATGAGCATTGCTTTGTACAAATGGAACTTTAGCAGTTCTTATAATATGCATACCAATTAAGTTTGAAACTATACTATAGCTAAACCAAACTGTTTGGAATGTTGCAACATCTCTTAAATTAAACATAAACCACATTGTAGCAAAAACAACTAAGTCGAACAATGAACTAAGAGGTCCCATAAATAACATGAAATGTAGCAAACTCTTTACATTAAATTGTTTTGGCTTGTTTAAATATTCTTTATCTACATTATCAAAAGGTAGTGTAAGCTGACCAAAGTCATATAGCAGACTTTCTACCAAAAGCTGAATTGGTGTTTCTGGTAAGAATGGTAAAAGCACACTTGCTATGATAATTGAAACAACTTCGCCAAAGTTGAAACTTACGGCCATTTTAATATATTTCATTAAATTTCCAAAAGTTTTTCTTCCGCTCTTTTACGCCATCTAATAATACTTTTAAATCTTTTTCCAACAAAATAATATCAGCAGACTCTTTTGCGATATCAACAGCCGTATCAACTGAAATTCCAACATCTGAATTTGTAAGTGATGGACTGTCGTTTATTCCGTCACCCATATATCCAACAACATTTCCAGATTCTTTTAAAAGTCTGACAATTCTTGCTTTTTGAATAGGAGAGAGCTTTGCAAAAATGTTTGCCTTTTTCAAAATTCTCATGATTGCAATATCAGGTAATTGCTCGATTTGACTTCCTAGAACAATTTCTTTAGAATTTATGCCTACTTTATCACAAATACATCTTGTAACTTCTGCATTATCGCCAGTAAGAACTATTACACGAACTCCGGCTTTGTTAAGCTTTTCAATTGACTCTTTTGCACTCTCTTTTGGTGGGTCTAGAAAACCTATGAATCCCATTAAAACCATATTTTTCTCAGCATCAACATCAAAAGTTTCAATAGAATTGATGTCATTTTTTTGACATACTGCAACAACCCTTAAACCATTTTTGTTTAATTCTTTGCTGATTTTTCTAATGTTTTCTTTAATTTCTTTTGTTATATTTGTAACTTGACCTTTATAGTCAACCATAGAGCAAATGCTCAAAATTTCTTCAACAGCACCTTTTGTAATAAGTTGTTTTTTAGTACCATCTGTAACAACAACAGATAGACGTCTTCTAACAAAATCAAAAGGAATTTCATCTATTTTTTTGTACTTATCTTTATATTCTTCCATGCCATTTTTAAGGCCTCTGTCAATTACAGCTTGGTCCATATTGCTTCTTAAACCTGTTTGGAAATAAGCGTTTAAAAATGCATGTTTTAAAACTCTAATATCTTCTTCGCCATGTATATCAAGATATCTTTCAAGAACAATTTTATCTTCTGTTAAAGTACCAGTTTTATCTGTACATAAAATATTCATACCACCAAGGCTCTGGATCGAATCCAATTTTTTCACAATAGTTTTCTTTTTACTCATTCGTACAGCGCCTTTTGATAAACTTGAAGAAAGTATTACAGGCAGTAGGAGAGGAGTTATTCCGATTGCTATTGCAACAGCAAATGTAAATGCTGTTAAATTATCATGCTTCCAAGCATTTAAAACAAATACAAGAGGAATTAAAAAAATCATAAATCTTATTAAAAGCTTAGAAATTTGTTCAATTCCTTTTTGAAATGATGTTTTGGGCTTGCCTTGAGTAATATTTTTTGCAACCTTACCAAAATATGTTGAATCAGCAGTTTTTATAACAACACCAGTTGCACTACCACTAATTACGTTTGTTCCCATAAAACAAATTGTATCTAAATCTGAAATATTATCTATTTCATTTATAGAAATTTCGGATTCTGCAAGTTTTTTAACAGCCTCAGACTCGCCAGTTAAAGAAGATTGACCAACATACAAGTCTTTAGAATTAATTATTCTTAAGTCTGCTGGAATCATGCTACCTGCTGAAAGTTTAACAATATCTCCTAGAACAACTTCTCTAATTGGAATTTGAATTTCCTTTCCATCTCTTATAACTGAGGTTGTAGTAGCTACTAATTCTTTTAACTTTTCGGCGGCTTTATTAGAACGAAATTCTTCAAAAAATTCTAACAAAGTACTGGCTAAAACTAAAACAACAATAACTATAATATTTGCATAATTTGGAACTTCTGGCAGAAACACATCAGTATATAATAAAATTAGAACAATTCCCATTAAAATACTATTAAAGGGACTAAACAGACTGCTAAAAAAGTAGTTATACCATTTTTTAGATTTCCCTTGCTTTACTTCGTTATAGCCGAAGTTATGTATCAATTCTTCAGCTGATTGAGAGTTTAAACCATTTTCACTTATTTTATATTCTGCAATAAAATCATCTCTTTTTAAAGTACATTCTTTTCCGTACATTTTTAGTGCAGAGTTTTCTTTAACTTCTTGCATTGTATCTCACATTCCTTTCATTTATATAGTATAGCACTAAATGAAAAATAAATTATTACAATTTTGTTACAATATTATTACATTTTATATACAAATAGAAAAGTGTGTTGAAAATAGAAATTTTTTATTTTATAATTAATTTGATGTTTATACCTAGGAGGAAAATTATGGGGGAGCTTCAAACATATTTAATGGATCACGATAAAGACATATGCACTAAAATGGAGATGGTGCGTAGACTTCAGGGAATCCTTAAAGACAAAAAAGGCGAAAAGATTTACTTTGATAAATCTGTAATTTTTAAAACTGAAATAGCTCGTATGTTTATTGACTATATGCATTTAGATGTTGATAGAGACTTAGTCCTAACAGCTTGTTTGTTGTGCAATTGTAAAAAAGTTGATAATCCCCAAAAAAAAGGAAAACTATATTCTTATGCAGAAGAAGGAGCCGAATATCTTGAAGGATTAGGCTTTGAAAAGAGATTTTGCAAAATATGTAAAGAGGTAAACAGATATAGTGAATTAGAAGAAAGAAAAAAAGGAAAAGAACCACAGGGTAGAGAACCTGAAAGCGATATATTAGAACTTGTAGATCATTTTGGCGGATGGATGTTAGATAGACCAGAAAGAAAAGGATATTCACCAGAAAATGCACTTATTCAAATGGAAACTGAAACTTTAAAAGGAAAAAACAATAGATATTTACCAAAATTTCACGAGTTTGTTTCTAAAATGCAAGAGGTCGAACTTAAAGATGCTAATGGTGGACTAGTAAGTAACAAAATACTTCCAAAAACCAAAAAAGTTATTGATGAAAATGATATAGATAAATTAACACTTGGAAATGTAATGATTGAATTTAACGAAATTGCCGATAACAACATAAAACAGAAATTTAATCATCATGAGGCTTTGTTTGGCGGAATTCAAAACAATACATATGAAAATGTAAACCCAACAAGATCTTTATTTACAAAAGAGGCAATCCAAGCAGCGAGAATAGCTAGAGGATTTGATCAAAATACAGAAGATTATGATTATGAAAGATAAAAACCATCTTAATATATTTTTACTAATGATAAAGCGACTACATAGCTAGTCGCTAATTTATTGTTATAGATTATTTAAAGGAGAATTAAAATGTACGAAATATTTGCAGATTTACACATACATATAGGAAGAGCAGAAAATGGAAAACCAATAAAAATAACAGCGGCAAGGTCTTTGAATTTTGCAAACATAGCAAAAGAGTGTGTAGAAAGAAAAGGGATAAATGTTTGCGGAATAATAGATTGCGCTTCACCTTATGTAATTGAAGATATTGAAAACTTCTTAAAAACAGGTGATGCTTATGAATTAGAAGATGGAGGAATTATATACAAAGATAAGGTTTGTATAATCCTTGGCAGTGAAGTTGAAACTTCAGAAATAAGCCGTGATGGCAAAAAGGGAGCAGCTCATAATCTTTGCTATTTCCCACATTTATCTGATATTAAAGCATTTTCAAATGAGCTAAGCCATCATCTAAAAAACATAACATTAAGTACACAAAGAACAGACTTATCAGGATATGACCTAATAGATATGGTAGAAAAATATAATGGTATTCTAGTTCCAGCACACGCATTTACTCCATTCAAAAGCTATTATGGAAATTGCGTGGACAGAATGAAAGATATATTTAAAGAAAAATTCGATAAAATATTTGCAGTAGAGTTAGGGTTAAGTTCTGATACATTTTTAGCAGACACAATCTCAGAATTAGAGAATAAAACATTTTTAACAAACTCAGATGCACATTCACTACCTAAAATTGCAAGAGAATATAATAAAATGCAAGTAGAAGATATCTCTTTTAAAGAGATAGTAAAGGCTTTAAAAGGAGAAGATGGCAGAAAAATACTTGCAAATTATGGCTTGGATCCAAAGCTAGGAAAGTACCACAGAACATTTTGCGATAATTGTAATAAAGCAATTGAAACAAAAGAACCAGTAAGTGAGTGCCCATATTGCGGAAGTAAAAAAGTAACATTTGGGGTTTTTGATAGAATTGAGTTAATTAAAGATAAAAAAGAAACAAAAAGTCCAGCAAATAGACCACCTTATATTTACCAAATACCTCTTCAATTCGTACCAGGTGTTGGCGGAAAAACAATAGAAAACTTATTAAAAACATTTGAAACAGAAATGAACATATTACATAAAATGTCATTTGATGACATCGAGTCAGTTGTAGGTACAAAAGCTGCATTAAATATAGAAAATGCTAGAAATGGCAATATGAAAGTACATTCAGGCGGTGGAGGTAACTACGGAAAAATAGAGGCTAAATAATGTTCTAAAAATCCTTATTTCGAATACACATTATGTATAAAAGAAATAAGGAGAATGAGCTTATGAAAAAACCTAGAAAAACACATAAAATTAAGGAAATGGTCGTAAACCATTTAGTTACAAACAAAAGAGAATATATAATAATTATAATATTATTTATAATTGGGATTTTTTCTGGAGTACTATTTATTAATAATGTTAAGGAAGAACAATATACCAATATAAGCAATTACATAAATAATTTTATAGAAAAAATAAAGAGTTTGGAAAGCATAAATAGTGTACAACTATTAAAAGCAAGCTTGTGGCAAAATATTGGAGTAGCTTTACTTATTTGCTTCTTTGGCACAACAGTTATAGGAATACCTGTAGTTTTTGGCTTAATAATATATAGAGGCTTTTGCTTAGGGTACACAATTTCCAGTTGTATTTCAGTATTGGGAAGTTCAAAAGGACTAGCATTTTTATTAAGTAATCTTTTATTGCAAAATATAATTTTCATACCAACAATAATTGCGATAGCTGTTAGTGGATTTAAACTATACAAATCAATAATAAAAGATAAACGAAAAGAAAACATAAAATTAGAAATATTTAGACATATAGTCTTTTGTGGAATAATGGCTATTCTACTAGTTTTAGCCTCTTTGGTAGAAGTTTTTGTATCAAATAATATGTTAAAAATGGTTGTTAATTATTTTTAAATTTTTTCATAAAAACTATTTACAAAATAGTAAATGTTTGATATAACTATAATAGTTTATGTAAATAAAAAATACAATGAATAGGGGTATAATGATGGAAAAACAATTGAAACTTTATTTTGAATTTTTAGAAAATGAAAAAAAATTATCAGATAACACTTTACAATCATATAAAAGAGATTTAAAACAATATAAAAATTACTTAGAACAAAACGGAAAAAACTATAATAAAATTGAAGAAAAAGAAATTAAAGATTATATAGATTATTTACAAAGTGTTGGTAAAAAACCATCAACAATTTCAAGATGTATTGCATCTATCAGGTCTTTCTATCAATATGAATTAAAAAACAAAAAAGTTAAACAAGACCCAACAGACAATATTCAATCTCCAAAAATTGAAAAAAGAATTCCAAGTGTTTTAACATCAAATGAAGTTGCTTTATTACTTGAGCAACCAAGTAATGTTGATTTAAAAGGAATCAGAGACAAAGCAATGCTAGAATTTGCTTATGCAACAGGAATGCGAGTAACAGAAATTATTTCTCTAAATATAGAAGATGTAAACATAGAAGAAGGCTTTGTTGTTTGCACAAGTGGTAATAAAAAAAGAAATATACCATTAGGAACAATGGCTCTAAAAGCATTAAAAGAATATATCAAAAATGCTAGAGATATAATTATTAAAAACGATAAAGAAACAGCCTTATTTGTTAATGTAAATGGAAAAAGATTAACAAGACAAGGGTTCTGGAAAATTATTAAATATTATAAAGAACAAGCACACATAACAAAAGAAATAACACCACATGTTTTAAGACATTCATTTGCAACACATTTATTACAAAATGGTGCAGATTTGAAAGCTATTCAAACAATGCTTGGACATTCAGATATTTCATCTACACAAGTTTATATGCAATTCCAAGATGAAAGTTTAAAAAAGGTATATAAAAATGCTCATCCAAGAGCATAAAAATAGTTATTAAAAATTCGGCAGAAGCCGAATTTTTTGATTTCTAATATAGACTTTTAATATCTTTAGATGTATAATGTTTTCAAGTTTTAAATATGTATATTTTAATATGTATTTCTATTTTTTAAGGAGATTTTAGTAAATGGAAGATAATAATTTAATGAGCCCGAATCTAGAAAATAACCAAGAAGAAAGACTTGAAAATTCACTTCGACCACAGACATTAGAAGAATATATTGGGCAAAATAAAGTAAAAGAAAATATGAAAATCTATATAGAAGCTGCCAAAAAAAGAGAAGAAGCTTTGGATCATGTCCTTTTATATGGACCTCCAGGACTTGGGAAAACAACTCTTTCAAATATTATTGCAAATGAAATGGGAGCAAATATAAAAATAACATCTGGACCTGCGATAGAAAAGCCAGGAGATTTAGCATCAATTCTAACAAATCTTTCAGAATACGACATTTTATTTATAGATGAAATTCATAGAATAAATAAGAATGTAGAAGAAATCTTATATCCTGCAATGGAGGATTATACATTAGATATTATGATTGGAAAAGGCCCTAGTGCGAGATCAATAAGACTAGATTTACCAAAGTTTACATTAATTGGAGCTACAACAAGAGCAGGTTCATTAACAACACCATTAAGAGATAGATTTGGAATAGTACATAGATTAGAATTATATTCAATAGAAGACTTAACAACAATTGTTAAAAGAACAAGCAAAATTCTAGAAGTCGAAATAGAAGAAGACGCTGCGATAGAAATTGCAAGACGTTCAAGAGGAACTCCTAGAATTGCAAATAGATTACTGAAAAGAGTTAGAGATTATGCAATGGTTTTAGGAGATGGAAACATAACTCTAAAACTTGCAAAAATGGCATTAAATAAACTTGAAATAGATGAACTAGGGTTAGACGAAATAGATAGAAAAATCCTAGACACAATGATAGTTCAATATGCAGGACGCCCTGTTGGAATAGAAGCATTAGCAGTTACAATAGGAGAAGAAGTAGAAACAATAGAAGATGTTTATGAACCATACTTAATCCAATTAGGATTTATTGCAAGAACTATAAGAGGAAGACAAGTTCTTCCTCCAGCATACAAACATTTAGGGTATGAGGAGTGCCCAATGTAATAATAAATTTTGAATGAGGGGTATATAATATGATTGCTGAAGAAAGACTACAGCAAATATGTAATGATTATAATATTAATTATGAAAAATTAGTCCAGACAAATGACAATGTATTAAAAGACGGTAATGAAGATGAGATTTTAAATGTTTTAGATTTTTTGAAAGGTAAATTGAATATAGATAGTAAGAATATACAAAAGTGTCCAAGTGTTTTATACTTTGGAACAGAAAATGTTGAAAAAAATTACCAATACTTACAAAGTAAAGGGATAAACAAACATGCTCTTGATACATGTTTACATATTCTAGGAACCGAGCATGAAAAACTGATAAAAACATATGAATATATCGAAAAAGAATATGGATCTCAATACTTAAACAAATATACAACTATTCTGAAAGTAGATTCGGAAATAATTAAAGACATAGCAAATAGATTTACTAAGTTTAATAAAACCCAAGTAATTCAAGCAACAATATCACAAAAAACTATAAAAGAAATAGAAGAAATAGAAAAAGTGTGCGAAGAAAATGGAATAGAAATAATGGGATCTGTATTTTTTAGAACAGCAAAAGAAATAGAAAAAATAAGAGAAGTATGCGAAGAAAATAAAATTGAAATATCAGGAACTGTATTTCGAAGAACAGCAGAAGAATTAGAAAAAATAATAAAAGTGTGCAATGAGAATAGAATAGAACCTAAAGGTAATGTTTTTTTAAGAACAGCTGAGGAATTAGAAAAAATTGCAGAAGTTTGCAAAGAAAACAAAATAAAACCAACAGGTTCGACATTTCTAAAATCAGCTGATGAAATAGTGGAAATTGCAGAAATTTGTAGAAAAAATAGAATAAAACCGCAAGGAAATATGTTTCTAAAAACAGCTGATGAAATAGAGAAAATAGTGCAAATATGTGAAGAAAATGAAATTAATTTAAACGGTTCTGTGTTTAGAAGAACAGCAGAAGAAATAGAAAAAATTGTAGAAGTATGCAAAGAAAATAAAATAAAACCTGAAGGAACTATTTTTATAAAAACAGCAGAAGAAATAGAGAAAATAGTAGGAGTATGCAAAGAAAATAAAATAAAACCTGAAGGAACAGTTTTTCTAAGAACAGCAGAAGAAATAGAAAAAACTGTAGAAGTATGTAAAGAAAATAACGTAGAATTAACAGGTTCAGTATTCTTAAGGACAGCGGAAGAAATAAAGAAAATAGTGGAAGTGTGTGAAAAACACGGAATAGAAATAACAGGTTCAGTTTTTATAAAAACAGCGGAAGAAATAGAGAAAATAGTGGAAGTGTGCGAAGAAAAAAATATAAAGCTGTCAGGACTTGTTTTTCGAAGGAAAGCAGATGAAATAAAAAAAATAATAGAAGTGTGCGAAGAAAATAATATAGAAATAACTCAAAATATATTTCATAGAACAGCTGAAGAAATCGAAAAAATAGTACAAATATGTCAAGAAAGAAAAGTAAATGTGATTTCTTCAATGTTTTATAGATCACCAAAAGAAGTAACCAGAATATTTAAAACGTGTGAAAAAAATGTGGTAGATATATCAGGCACAGTATTTTTAAAACCAGCTGAAGAAATAGAAAAAATTGTAAAAGTATGTAAAAAGAATAAAATAGAAATAACAGGATCAGTGTTTCTGAAATCAGCAGACGAAATAAAGAAAATAGTTAAAGTTTGCGGAAAAAATAAAATAGAAGCTAAAGGTAATGTATTTTTACGAACAGCAGAAGAAATCGAAAAAATTATAAAAGTCAGTAAAGAAAATGAAATAGATAAGATATTTTCGGTATTTTTAAAACCAGCAGAAGAAATAGAGAAAATAGTAGAAGTATGTAAAGAAAATAATATAAAAATAACAGGATCAGTATTTTTGAAATCAGCCAAACAATTACAGAAAAATATTGATTACATAAGAGAAGAATTTGGAAGCGAGTACTTAACTCCACTTATAGTATCTAAAAATAATGGGACATTAAAGAAAGTTTTACCATATTTAAAAGAAAAGGGATATTTAGAATATGTAAAAGCAAGTGCTTCAATTTTAAGCTTAACACTAGAACAAATACAAGAAAGAGAAAGATTTTTGGAACAACAAGGTGAAAAAATTATAGATGAAAAAGAAAGATTTAATCCAATATTTGGATTAACAAAAAAGAATTATGAAAAAAGAATAGCTAAAATATTAGAAAGACCAACAAATGAACTTGAAGAAGTAGTAAAAGATGTTCCAGTAAATGAAGCGTTAAATGGTAAAAAAGTATTAGATGTAATTACACAAGAGAAAATAGTAGAGGCAGATATTGAAAAAGAGTAGTAGTTAAGTGCTTTCTGCTAAATATAAAGGAGAAAAGTTATGAAAATAGATTTTAATAGTTTAAAAGAAATATATGGGGATGAAATATTAGATATTATCAATAATAACGAGGATATAATTAAGGAAAACATGAAGACAATGAAAGAATTGGGATTTGATGATGTTGTTGGAATATTTGAAAGAAATGTAGAGGCATTTTTATATTTCCCAAACAGTTTCAAAGAAAAAATGAATAATTTAATAAAAACAATTGGACCTAATTATGTAGATATAATAGAAAACGATGTTAGTTATATGGGAAATTTATAAAATGAAAATGAGGTGTATCTAATATGATAGCTGAAGAAAGATTAAAACAAATATGTAATGATCATAATTTAATTTATGGAAAATTGATTAAAGCTAATCCTAATATTTTAGAATATGGTAATTCTAATGAGATTTTATATGTTTTAGATTTTTTGAAAAAAGAATTAAAGGTAGATAGTAAAAATATAGAAAAATGTCCGAGTATCTTATATTTTAGAATAGATAACATAAAAAGTAATTATAGGTTTTTGCAAGAAAAAGGAATAAATGAAAATGATGTTGAAACATGCTTGCATATATTATCAACAGAGCCTGTAGAATTAAAGAAAACATATGATTATGTAGAAAAAAATTATGGATTAGAATATTTAAATAAATATACAAGTATTTTGAGTGGCAATGTTGAAAGAATTAAAGACATAGAAAATAAATTTACAGAGTTTAATAAAATTCAAGTACTTCAAGCGTCATTATCAAGAAGAACTATAGAAGAACTAGAAAAGATATTAGAAGTATGTAGAGAAAACAAAATAGAGCTAACAGGTTCTGTATTTATGAAGTCAGCCGAAGAAATAGAGAAAATAGTAGAAGTATGTAAAGAAAATGAAATAAAACCTGAAGGGACTGTATTTTTAAAAACAGCAGAAGAAATAGAAAAAATAGTAGAAGTATGTAAAGAAAACAATATCAAACCTGAAGGAACTGTATTCCAGAAAACAGCAAAAGAAATAAAAAAAATAGTAGAAGTATGTAAAGAAAACATAATAGAGCCCAAGGGAAATGTATTCTTGAAACCAGCAGAAGAAATAGAGAGAATAGTAGAAGTATGTAAAGAAAATGAAATAAAACTTGAAGGAACAGTTTTTTTGAAAACAGCCGAAGAAATAGAGAAAATAATAGAAGTATGTAAAGAAAATGGAATAAAACCTGAAGGAAATGTATTTCACAGAACAGCCGAAGAAATAGAGAAAATAGTAGAAGTATGTAAAGAAAGCGAAATAGAGGCAACAGGTTCTGTATTTATGAAGTTAGCAGAAGAAATAAAAAAAATAGTAGAAGTATGTAAAGAAAATGAAATAGAGCTAACAGGTTCTGTGTTTAAAAGAACAGCCGAAGAAATAGAAAAAATAGTAGAAGTATGTAAAGAAAATGAAATAGAACTAACAGGAAATATATTTCTAAAAACAGCTGAAGAAATAAAAAAGATAGTAAAAGTATGTAAAGCAAATCAAATAGAGCCTAAAGGAAATGTATTTCACAGAACAGCCGAAGAAATAGAAAAAATAGTAGAAGTATGTAAGGAAAATGGAATAAAACCTGAAGGAACCGTATTTCACAGAACAGCCGAAGAAATAAAAAAGATAGTAGAAGTATGTGCAGAAAACGAAATAGAGCTAACAGGTTCTGTATTTATGAAGTCAGCCGAAGAAATAAAAAAGATAGTAGAAGTA
>JAGAED010000004.1 GCA_017613275.1 Clostridia bacterium
AATTGAAAATCACATAGCAGAAAAGAAATAGAAAATAAAAATTTTAATAAAATATATTAAAAAATCATAAAATACAAAAAACTACAGAACTAAAAATTTTTTGAAATTCCAAAGAGGGAGGCTAGAAGAAGATATATTGACAGGTCCAATTTCTTATATATAACATTGCACAAAATCAAAGTTTTGTGCAATGTGAGATAGGAGAAAATATTATATACTATATTTAAGTACCTACCTCAGGCTTTGGCATTACTCCCATAGATGCTTTGCTAGTATCTCTTATTCTGTAATTATTTCTATAATTTATTTCTAATTTTTTCTTTTTAGTATATTTCAGTTTGTACTATATTTATCATCAATTATTATATTTTTATTCAATATATTTGTATTCTTATTCTTAATCTTATATTTTTAACAACAACTTATATTACTTAAAATAAAAAACGCCTTAAAAACGATTTTAGCGCTTCATCTTAAAATAGCCTTATATTTTAGACAACAAACTATATGGCTAATTTTTAAAAACGGCTTAAAATCGATTCTCGTGCGTCGTTTTTTTGACAATTTTTGAGCTAAACTCAAGTTGCTGCAATGATTACACAGATTTTTATAAATCATAAAAAATTACATATTATTATAATAAATATGTATAAAAATTAAATAATAATCTTGTAAAAGTGTTTATATAAGAAGATTTCATCAATTATAAATCAAGGTACAATTTATTTAGACGATTAGTTTTATTACTTAAATATGAAAATGTCTTAAAAACGATTTTCAGAGGTCTGAATCTGTAAAAATATAATTAAATACAAAAATATTTATAAAAAAATTTACATTTAACAAATGTTCGTTTTTTAGAATTATAAATCGAACATTTTTGAAATTTAACATTGCACAAATTTTAAAATCTTAAATTTGAATTTTAAAAATCTAAAATTTTAAAATTTATAATTAAAATCAAAATTTATTTTTATATAATTTTAATTCTAAAATTTTGTAAAAATTATTTTTGATGAAAAATTTTTTAAAGCTTCTTCCCTTTTATTTTTTTAAAATTTTAAAAAATTTATATTTTTTATTTTTATAAATTATAAAATCCTCTATTCCCCCCTACTCTGCCATTTTTCAAACCAAAAAAGAGTTGATAATGTTTTTCTAGCAACTCTATATATTGTAATTTAACTATAAATCATTTTTTATAATAAAATAGCCATTTTCAAAAATGCTATTTATCTGGCAATTATTATCCATTAAATATTGTATTACAGCTCCTGCTACAGCTGATAACAATATTTTTGCAGTTTCTGATAAATCATTAATCATTACAATTTGATCTGCTGCAACTTCATTAAGCATGAACTTTTTTCCTTTTAATTCTCCAAAGTATTCTGAAAGAGCCCATTCAATTTGATATTTTTTATTTTCTACAATTATTTCTATAATTTGTGACATATTATTTTCCTTTATAACTAGCAATTTTTTACTTATAATTTTAAAATTTATTTTTTGGTTAATTCATAGCTTTGTTCTAACAACTCTATTATTAATTCATTATCGCATTTATCACTTAAAATAATAGTATTCCAATGTTCTTTGTTCATGTGATATGCTGGAATAATATAAGCATAGGTTTTTCTTAATAATTCTGAATATTCTGGATTGGTTTTTATGTTTAAATATTCTTCCCCTCTAACATTCATAATTAAAGCAAACCATTTATTATTATTCTTGTGTTTCATTGTTACTGAATCATTATCATCTGGAAATGGATAATCTTCATAAACATTTGGTAATTCCAAACAATATTTTATAACATCTTTTCTATTCATAATTCCCTCTATATTTACAATTAATTAACTTCAAATGTACATGTACATTTTTCTTTTCTAAATTCTTTTTCCTTGTCCTTAAAAAATTCATAGAAAAATCTCACGTTTTCAAGTTCACTCCATTTTTGTATTTTATAATCTTTTGTGTCTAAATTATATATTTTTGCATTTAAAATTCCCAGCATAAATGGTGAATGTGTTGCTATTATAAATTGAACCCCTAGAAGTCTTGACATCTTATTGATTTCTTCCGCTAGCTTTACTTGGTTTTGTGGAGACAATGAGACTTCTGGTTCATCTAATAAATATAAGCTATCTGCTTCAATATTATCTTCTAATATTTGCAAAGTTGTTTCTCCATTAGAATATTTATCTTGTGAAAATTCAAATCTATCAAGCTGTTTTCCACCTTCTTTAGTTTCTAGAAAGTCCCTAGCATTTTTTAAGCCTCTTTCTCTGGATAAATTACTTTCTATACTTTCCTGTAAAACCGCACGTTGCTGTATTTTCCTTATTTCATATAGTATTTCTTCGCTCTTTATATATCTACTATTTGGTGGTACTCTACTTATTTTTCTTCCATTTTCATTTTCTCCAAGTTCGTATTCACAACTTTGAGCGTATTCTTCAAAATATGGGAGTGTTCCAAGCACTTCTGGATTACTTCTTTCTTTTCCTTTTAAATTCAACTTATGTGCCATAATATTTAATAATGTAGATTTTCCAGAACCATTATTACCATATAATATTGTTATATTATCAAAAATAAAGACATCTGGTTCTTTATTTTTTAATACATTATACGGATATATATTCTTATTGGATATTTTTTTGTCACTTAATTTAAATGTTTTAAGATATATTATAACACTCTCCTCCTTAATCATTCCAAAAATTCAATTTCTATTTTATATTCTCTTTTTTAAATATAGTTGCAATTATACCGCACAAAATTCCGCCAATTGGATAAACTATCCAATTTATATACCAAATTTTTAAGACAAATCCTAATACTAAGAAAATAATTGTTGCTGTTAGCATTATAACTCCGCAAATTCTTCCAATTTTGTTATCTACTTTTTTGTATTCTTCTGTATTTTCATTATTATATTTTTCGATATCAAATTTATCTTTCATCATTCCAGAATATGTAATAACGAAAACTCCTATTGTAACAAAATACATTAAAGTAGCAACAGGGAAAGTATTTTCTATTTTTAAGCCTAATAATAACATCATTATTACTACGCCTAAAAGAATAGTTGAAATTCCAATTGCAAGATATTTTGTATATTTAGAATTTCCTTGTTCGACCTCATCTTCAGAATATATATTTGCAATTTTAGGATTTTTCTTTTTAAAATTTTCTATCTTTGTGCCATGTGTTATAAATAATGGTATTGCACATACTACGCCAATCAATACTGCAATAACTCCAATTAAAACTGATTGTTCACTAGATGTAAATCCTAATATTGTTAGCATGATAGATACACCTAATAAAATTGCTGCAACACCTAATGAGATTCCTTTTGCTGCTTTAGTCATTATTAAATCATAATTGCTTTTTTCTGATTTAATATCACTTGAAATTTTTCCTTTCACTAATTGATCCATACTACAATCAAATATTTCACATATAGAAATAATTTTTTCTGTTTCTGGATAACCATTTCCACTTTCCCATTTTGAAACAGCCTGTCTTGATACATTTAACTGTTCTGCTAGCTCCTCCTGTGACATTTTTTTAATTTTTCTTAAATTTTGTAAGTTTTCTGATAAACTCATTTTTATGCACCTCCTACAATCTATTATAAAGTTGCATCACATATTTTTCTACCAACTTACATTTGCAACTTAAAATTTCTTTGCAACTTTAAGTTGCAATAAGTATTTCGATTATATCTTTTATACTTTCACCTGGAGTAGAAGCGCCAGCCATAATTCCTATTTTTTCAAAGCTCTTGATCTTGTAAAATGGCAACTCATCCTTATTTTCCACTATAAAAGAATTTGGGCAATTATTCTTTGCGATATCATATAGTTTTTTGGTATTAGAGCTATTTTTGCCGCCAATAATTATCATACATTCTACTTCTTTGGAGATTTTATTTGTTTCTTCTTGTCTTATCTTTGTAGCATTACAAATAGTGTTTTTTATTTCTAATTCAACATCACTGGCTACCTCATTTTTTATAGTTTCTACAATTATTTCGAAATTATTTAAGCTAAATGTAGTTTGGGCTATTATAAGAAGCTTGTTAATGTTACTTTTATTGAATTTTTCCATAGCTTCAGGAATGTCGTCTGCTTTTTCTAATATATATGAATTGCTTCCGCAAAAACTGATAGTTCCTATTATTTCTGGATGTTCTTTCTTTCCTATCAAAAATATGAAATATCCATTTTTTTCATATTCTTCCGCTATTTTATGTATTTTTAAAACATTTGGACATGTATAATCAAAAATTTCGATATTTAGATTTTGGGCTTTGTTATATATTTCTTTTGGAATTCCGTGTGCCCTTATAATTACTTTATCATCTGCGTTTTCAATGTTTTCTATCACATTTAAACCCATTTTTTCTAATTTTTTTATAACTTCCCCGTTATGTACTAATTCTCCTAAGCAGCTAATTGTTTTATTATCTTTTAGCAATTCTTCTGTTTTAGATACAGCATTTTGTACTCCATAGCAGAATCCTGCTGTTTTTCCTACTACTATTTCCATATATTCCTCTCTATTCTATAATTTCTAGTAATGTAAAATTATTTTTTCTTTAATTTTGCAACAAAGAATCCTTCAAAATATTCATTAGGCATTAAGCATAAAGTCCCCTCAATTGTTGTGGGCAAAATTGGTAAATCTCCTAATTCAGTTACATCAATTGGTACAACCTCTACCTTTCCTGTTTTTAAAGCATTTCTAATTACTTCTTCATTTTCTTCTTGTAATATTGAACAAGTTGAGTATACCATTTCTGAATCTTTTTTCAAGATGTTTATTGCTTTATTTAACAATTGTTTTTGTGTTTTTACAGATTTATCAATTAAACCTTCGGTAAAATACTTGCCAAGTTTTTCATTTTCCAAATCTAAAGTACCACTACCACTACATGGTGCATCTAATAGTATTTGGTCAAATGAGAAGAAATTATCAATATCTCTTGCATCTTTTACCATGCAGAAAACGCAACTTGCGCCTTGTTTTTCTAAATTGTATTTTAATTTTTCAGCACGAATTGGATTTCTTTCACATGCTGTTATATGCGCCTTATTATTTGAAATTGCAGCCATTTGTGTTGTTTTTCCTCCTGGCGCTGCAGCCATATCTAAAATATCTAGATTCTCCTTTGGTCCTAAAACAATTGGCGGTAACATTGAAGATAAGCTTTGTAAATAGATTTTCCCTTGATTAAAAATCTCCAAGTCCTGTATTTGAATTTCATTTGCATTCTTCAAAATATAGGCATTATCTGAGATATTTGCTTTTTCAAACTCTATATTATTATCTTTCAAAACCTCTTCTATTTCTTGATTATTAGATTTTAAAGTGTTTACTCTAAGAGTTGTATATCTTTTCTTTTCAAAACCCGCTACAATTGTTTCTAGTAGTTCTTTGCCATATTGTTGTTCTAATCTCTTTATAAAAAAATCTGGTAATTGTTGTTTCATTGTTCTTCCTTTATCCTTTATTTTATCTATACTAATTTTACATTAAAATATAAAAAAACTCAATAAAAATTGAGCTTTTTTATTACTTATTTATGTTCTTCTATATATTTAACAACATCTTCAACTGTTACAATCTTTTCTGCAGCTTCATCTGGGATTTCCAAATCGAATTCTTCTTCAATATTCATTACTAGCTCAACAATATCAAGTGAATCAGCAGATAAATCGTCAACAAAAGTTGATTTTAATTTTACTTGTTCATCATCAACACCTAGTTGATTTACAATTATTTCTTTTAATTTATCAAAAATTTCTTCATTATTCATTTTCTATTTTTTCCTTTCCTTTTATTTTTATTTATATGGCGTAAAATATATAATTTATGAAACCCGCGAAAGCGTCAAACGAACGAAGTGAGTGCGAACTGGAGCAACCCTCAGCAGAATTAGCACAAACATACAATTTCTTATAGTGAGCGACGAGCTATTAGAAATTGTCAGTTTGTGGTAATTTTAAGATTGAAGGTTGCGACGACAAGGGTGAATAAATTCATATATTTTACAAATATTATAAAAATCTAAACACCCATAATATTATAACCAGAATCTGCATAAATTACTTGCCCAGTAACAGCTTCAGACATATCACTTAATAAAAATGCTGCAACATTACCAACTTGAGTAGTAGTAACATTTCTATGAAGTGGAGCTTTTTCCTCAACAACAGTTAAAATTGAAGAAAAGTCTTTAATACCTTTAGCTGAAAGTGTTTTAATAGGACCTGCAGAAACCGCATTTACACGTTTTCCTTCTTTACCAAGGTTTTCTGCTAGATATCTTACACTTGTTTCTAGTGCTGCTTTTGCAACACCCATTATATTATAACCTTCAATAACTTTTGTTGAACCATGATAAGTTAAAGTAACTAAACTTGCATTATCATTTAAGAAATCTAATTCTTTTGCAATTCTTGCTGCAAGCACAAATGAATAGCTACTAACATCAACAGCATGAGAATATCCTTCTTTGCTTGTATATATAAAGTCATTATGAAGGTCGTCTGTATTTGCATGAGCAATTGCATGAACTAAACCATCAATTTTTCCGTTTTCTTCTTTAATTTTTGTAAATACTTCTTTTACATTTTCGTCAACAGAAGCGTCATTTAAAACATAAGCTTTACTACCTTCAAATTCTGAAATTAAAGCTTCTATTTTGTCTTTATTTTCTTCTCCCATGTATGTAAATAATAATTTAGCACCACTGTCATAAGCAGATTTTGCAATACCATAAGCAATGCTCCATTTATTTCTAATTCCCATTATTAAAATTTGTTTATTTTCTAATATCATAATTTCCTCCTATTTTTTCTTCTCCTTGCATAATCTTAAAGCATCTTTTAGGCTCATTTTAGAACCATAATTTAAGATTGCATTTGAGTATACACTTATTGCTATTTTAGCAATTATAGCAACCATAACTATTAATAATACTATTGAAATAGCAATATCTTGTGGTGTTGCTAATCCCATCATTATTCTTGCTGGCATACAAAATGCTGAAGAAATTGGGAACATTCCTGCAAAAGCTGCAACTGAACTTGTTGGATCTATTGAAATTGAAAAATATCCTAAATAGAAACCTATCATTGCAATCATTGAAACAGGTGTATTTGCTGATTGTATATCTTCTGGTTTTGTTACTAATGATCCTGTTAAAGCATATAATAATGCATAAGCAAAATATCCTAAAACAAAATATACAAGTGTAATTATGATAAATCCAGGTGTTATGTTAGAAACGTTTAATAACATATTTATTAATTCAGAATCTAAGAAAACGTTTGCACATATAATCGCTGTTGTTATGAATAAGATAACTTGCATTAAACCAATTAAACCAATTCCAATTGTTTTTCCAAGTACTATAGTTCTTGGACTTGTTGAAGTTACTAGTGTTTCCATTATTTTTGATGTTTTTTCGGTTGTAATAGATTGTGCAACTTGAACTGTAAATAATATAATAGCCATAGATAAAGAAAAACTTACAGCCATCATAACAAACACATTTTGGAACTCAACTTCATCTTTTTGCGTTTGTTCAACACTTGTTTCAAAATTAGGTGTAATCATTTGTAATTGTTCTGGTGTAATTCCTAATTTTGATATTTGAAGATTTGAATATATAGAGCTCATTGCCCCAAACAAATCTTGTGGAACCTCATTTTCCCATCTAATATTTTCAACAACATATTTTATTTTAACTTGTTCATTTTCTTTTTCTATTATAAATGCTGTTTCAATTTCTTTGTTTTCTATTTTATTTTTTATATCATCATAAGATGTTTTGTTAATTGTAATATCATATGGTAAATCCATAGTTTTTAAAGACTCTAAAGTTCCTTCAAATACATTAGACTCATCTGATATTAAAATCTTTTTATTACCTTTTTCCTCATTTATTGCACTTAAGATTTTAGGAAGACTAAAGCCTCCAATTATCAATGCAATAATTATAATTGTTGAAATAATAAATGATTTTTTTCTAACCATTTCTCTCATTGTAAATTTCATTACTGTAAATAAATTTTTCATTCTACTCACCAACCTTTTCTACGAATATATCATTAAGTGTAGGCTTCATAATCTCAAATCTAGTAACACCAACATTGTTTTGTACTAGCATTTTTAAAAGATCATGAGCTTTGTTTTCATCGTCTAGTTTTATAATGTAATTATTATCAACTTCGTTTTCGATTTCTAAATTACACTCTTTTACAAAACTATCAATATTCTGATTTACATCAACTTTTACTCTGTTGGCAGGGTAAGAATCTTTTATTTGTTTTAAGTTTCCTTGTAAAACTGTTATACCTTTATTTAATATCAAGATATCACTGCAAAATTCTTCTATTGTAGCCATTTGATGAGCTGACATTATAACAAATTTTCCATCTCTAACCAATTCAATTATTATATTTTTAACTAAATCAGTATTAACTGGGTCTAGACCACTAAAAGGTTCGTCTAAAACAACAAGTTCTGGATTATGTATTAAAGCTGTCATTAACTGAATTTTTTGTTGATTTCCTTTTGAAAGTTTTTCTGCTGTTTTATTTAAATACTCCTCAACTTTAAGTTTTTTAGCCCATTCTTTTATTGATTTTTCTGCTGCTTTTTTATTCATTCCTTTAAGTTCAGCAAAATAAATCAATTGGTCCATTATAAGAGTTTTTTGGTATACCCCTCTCTCCTCTGGAAGGTAACCAAAATTTACATTTTTTCTATCTACTGCTTTACCATTCCATGTAATTTTTCCGCTATCTTTATTTAAAATTCCAAGTAACATTCTTATTGTTGTTGTTTTTCCGGCACCATTTGTACCAAGTAAGCCATAAACACCTGGCTTTTCTAAACTAAATGAAATGTTATCTACAGCTTTTTTTCCTGCAAATGACTTAGATACATTTTCTAATTTTAATCCCATTTTTTCTCCATTCCTTTCTTATTTTTCAACCAACTCTTTTATATTTCTGAATTTTGCATATCTTTCTTCTACAATATCATCTTTAGAAAGTTTGCTCATTCTAGAAACTTCTTTTTTTATTTCTTTTTTTAAGCTATTTGAAACACTTTCAAAATCTTCTTGCTCCATTTTTATTGGCTCTTTTATTATTTTATCAATAACCTTCATAGAATACAAGTCCTTTGCTGTTAGTTTCATTTTTTCTGCCGCTTCTTTAAATCTGCTTGAATCTTTCCACAAAATTGAACTATATCCTTCTGGAGAAAGAATAGAATAAATAGCATTTTCAAGCATAAAAACTTTATTCGCAACCCCAATTGCAAGAGCTCCACCAGAAGACCCTTCTCCAATTACAATAGAAATCACTGGAACTTTAAGTTTTGCCATTTCAAACATAGATTTAGCAATAGCTTCCCCTT
Organism: Clostridia bacterium; assembly: GCA_017613275.1. Lineage (GTDB taxonomy): Bacteria > Bacillota > Clostridia > TANB77 > CAG-508 > CAG-269. The sequence continues at coordinate 9,451 of JAGAED010000004.1, forward strand.
GTCCTCTTTCTTCAGCTCCAAGACCCGGATAAGCGCCTTTAGTATCAATAAAAGTAATAACAGGTCTATTAAACTTTTCAGCTTGTTTCATAAATCTTATTGCTTTTCTATAACTTTCTGGGTTAGGCATACCAAAGTTTCTTTCTATATTTTCCTTCGTTGTTCTACCCTTTTGCTCAGCAATAATAGTAAAGTTTTGTTTCCCTATTTTGCCTAAACCGCAAACAATTGCTTTATCATCTTTAAAATTTCTATCTCCATGTAATTCTATAAAATCATCAAATATAGAATTAATATAGTCCAAAGAAGTTTTTCTTTTTGGGTTTCTAGCAATTTCCACTCTTTCCCATGCTGATATTTCTTTTCCCATTAAGCTTCGCCTCCTTTGTGATATTGTATTAATTTGTATAAAGTTTCTTTCATGTCTTTTCTTTCAACTATTTTATCTATAAAACCATGTTCTAATAAGAATTCTGCTGTTTGGAATCCTTCTGGTAAGCTTTCTCCAATTGTTTGTTCAATTACTCTTGGACCTGCAAAACCTATCATTGCGCCTGGTTCAGCTAAAATGATATCTCCCAAACTTGCAAAAGATGCTGTAACACCGCCATAAGTTGGGTCTGTTAAAACAGATATATAAAGAAGTCCTGCTTCATCTAATTTTGTTAATGCAGCTGTAGTTTTTGCCATTTGCATAAGAGAAACAATACCCTCTTGCATTCTAGCCCCACCTGATACTGCAAATATTATAAGTGGTAATTTTAGTTTTACAGCTTGTTCAATACTATATGTTATTTTTTCTCCAACAACAGCTCCCATGCTTCCCATTAAAAAGCCACTGTCCATTATACAAATAACAACATCTTCTCCCTTGATTTTTCCAGTACCACATGCAACCGCTTCTTCCAAATCTGTCTTTTCTCTAAGAGTTTTCAATTTTTTAGGATAGTCCTCTAAACCTAAAGGATTTGTTGTATCTAATTTCAAATCAAATTTTTTATATGTACCTTCATCTATAACTAAAGAAAGTCTTTTCCCAATATGCATTCTAAAATAATGGCCACAATTAGGACATGTATTAAAGTTTTTTCTAACATCATCTTTGTATAAAATGTCTTTACAATTGTCACATTTAATCCATTGTCCAATTGGAATATCTATATTAGACTTTTTGTTCGCTGCTCCTGTTTCCCTCTTCTCAATTTTATCAACAATCATTAGATTGCCTCCTTATTTTTAACTTAAAATCTTCTTTTCAATAAACGATGTATCATAATTTCCTCTTATAAAATCTGGATTTCTAATAATATCAAACAAGAAATCTCTATTTGTGTCTATTCCATCAATTACAAGCTCTTCTAGTGCTCTTTTCATTTTGCTTATTGCTTCATTTCTATTTACACCATGAACTATAATTTTTGCTATCATAGAATCATAATTTGGTGGAATTATGTACCCACTATATATTGCTGTATCAACCCTTATTCCATTTCCGCCTGGCAAGTTTAATTCATTTATTTTACCAGGTGATGGCATAAAGTTTTTGCTTGGATTTTCAGCATTTATTCTACATTCTATTGAATGTCCTTTAAATCCAATACTTTTTTGACTTATTTTTAATTCTTCCCCTGCTGCTATTCTTATTTGTTCCTTAACTAAGTCAATTCCAGTTACCATTTCTGTAATTGGGTGTTCAACTTGAATTCTTGTATTCATTTCCATGAAGTAGAAATTCTTATCGCTATCTACCAAAAATTCAACTGTACCGCAACTTGTATAACCTGCTGCTTTTGCTGCTTTTATTGCAGCTTCACCCATTTTATTTCTTAGCTTTTCATCTATGATTGTTGATGGTGTTTCTTCAATTATTTTTTGATGGTTTCTTTGTATTGTGCAATCTCTTTCCCCTAAATGCACAACATTACCATATTCGTCTGCTAAGATTTGTATTTCTACATGTCTAGGTTCTTTTATGAATTTTTCTATGTAAATTTCATCATCATTAAAAGCATTTTTTGCTTCTTGTTTTACTATATTGAAGTTTTGGGCAAGTTCGTCTGGCGAATTTACTATTCTTATTCCTTTTCCTCCACCACCGCTTGCTGCTTTTAATAATATTGGATAACCTATTTGCTTACATACTATTATTGCATCTTCTATATTATTTACTGAACCATCTGAACCTGGTATTACTGGTACTCCAACTTTTTTCATCATTTCTTTACTGTTGGATTTGTTTCCTAGTAAATTTATTACATTTGATTTTGGGCCTATGAATTTTATGTTTGATTCTTCACATATTTTTGCAAATTGTGCGTTTTCTGATAAGAAACCAAATCCAGGGTGTATACTGTCTGCTTTTGTTAGATATGCTGCTTCTATTATGTTTTTTATATTTAAATAGCTTTGTTTTGAATTTGCAGGACCTATGCAGATTGCTTCGTCTGCCAACCTTGTGTGTAGTGCATCTTTATCTGCTTCTGAGTATACTGCTACTGTTTTTATGTTCATTTCTTTGCAGGCTCTTATTATGCGCACTGCAATTTCTCCACGATTTGCAATTAAAATTTTGTTCATTTCGTTTTCCTTTCTTTATATTTAATTTTAATCTTTTATACTACTGCAAAGGTGAATTCACCTTTAGCAGCTAAAACTCCATTCACAGTTGCAATGCCTTCGCCAACACCTATTGGGCCTTTTTTCTTTATGATTTTTACTTCAAGTTTAAGTCTATCACCTGGCACTACCATTTTTTTAAATTTCATTTTATCTATTCCACCGAATAGTGCGTTTTTGCCTTTGTTTTCTTCTAATGATAGTATTGCAACTGCACCTGTTTGTGCAAGTGATTCTGCTATTAAGACACCTGGCATTATTGGGTTACCAGGGAAATGTCCTTTAAAATACCATTCACTTTCATCAACATTTTTGTAAGCAACTGCACTTTCTCCAGGTACACATTCTTCTACCTCGTCTATCATTAAAAATGGTTCTCTTTGTGGTATTATATTTTTTATTTCTTCTTTGTTTAACATTTGTTTAAACTCCTTTTTCTTATTTTTTGAATCTTCCAAAAAAGCCTAATTTGTTTTTTATGTCTATGGCTTCACCAACACCTGGTATGTCTCTAACTTTGTCATATGCTTCTCTGTAAGCAATTCCACGTGCTTTTGATGTTACTCCTTCTACTATTTCATCAGCTGCCATTTGTGCAATATCATCTCCAGATAATTCTACTGGATTTTGTTTATATTCATTTACATCAATGTTTTTTGCTGTTTCTGTTGTTGCTATTTGTGTGAATAATGTCATATATTCTTGGTTTAATTCTGAACTTGCGAACGCGCTTTCAAATGCCATTACATCATCATAATTATTCGCGAATTCTTCGAGTTTTTTAAAGAATTCTTCTATCTTCTTTAAATTTTCTTCATTTTTAACATCATATACATTGAATATTGCATTTCTGCGAGTTTCAACACAATTTTTAACTAATTCGTTCATTTATAACCATTCCTTTCTTTTTATACAAACAATTATTCTATTACAAATAAAGGCTTACCAAATTCTACTGGTTCTCCATCTTTAACAAGAATCTCTTTAACTTTACCATCAAATTCAGATTCAATTTCATTCATTAATTTCATTGCTTCTATTATACATAGTGTTTGACCTTTTTTTACAACTTGCCCTACTTCTACAAATGGCTCAGCATCTGGAGATGGCTTAGCATAAAATGTTCCTACCATTGGAGATTTTACAACGTTTCCTGTTGTTTCATTTTCTGTAACTACTAAACTATTTCCAACATTATTTTGAACTACTGGCACTGTCATTGGTGCACTAGCTTCAATTACACTACTATTATTTACATTAACAGCATTATATTTTTTACCGTTTTTTGTCATACTTATTTTTGTACCATCTGGGAATTCAATTTCTAAAGAATCTAATTTTGATTTTCCCATATCTTCAATTAAATTTTTAATATCTTTATATTCCATTTTAAAATTCTCCTTTTAAATTTTTTATTCAAAGTAAAATTAACAAAATTTTCTAATTATAATACTTGCGTTATGTCCTCCAAAACCTAAAGAATTAGACATTACAATATTTAAATCTGCTTTTCTAGGTTCGTTTGGAACAACATCTAAATCACATTCTTCGTCTTTAACTTGGTAATTTATTGTTGGTGGTACTATTTGTTTTTCTAATGCTTTAACACATATTGCAGCTTCCACTGCACCTGCAGCACCTAATAAATGTCCTGTATTTCCTTTTGTTGAACTTACCATTACTTTATTGCTGTGTTCTCCAAAAGCTGTTTTAATTGCCATTGTTTCTGTTGAGTCATTTAAATGTGTAGATGTACCATGTGCATTTATGTAATCTACATCTTCTGGTTTTATTCCTGCATTATTAATAGCTCTTATCATCGCTTTTGCGCCACATTCTCCATCTGGGCATGGTGATGTAATGTGATATGCGTCTGTTGTAGAACCAAATCCAATTACTTCTGCATATATTTTAGCCCCTCTTGCTTTTGCATGTTCAAGTTCTTCTAGAACTAGCATTCCAGCGCCTTCGCCCATAACAAATCCGTCTCTTTCCTTGTCAAATGGAATACTTGCTCTATTTACATCTGTACTTCCAGATAGTGCTTTCATATTTTCAAAACCTGCTATACCAATTTCACAGATTGATGCTTCAGTGCCACCTGCTATAATTACATCTTCTTCTCCTAATTTGATTGTTTTATAAGCCTCGCCAATGCTGTGTGTAGAAGATGCGCACGCTGTTACAACACTTATTGATTCTCCTTTAAATCCAAATTCTATTGCAACATTTCCTGCTGGCATATTTACTATTGAGTTTGGAATAAATAGTGGTGAAATTCTTTTATTTCCTTTTTCAAAATCTATTCTACATTGATCCTCAATTGTTTTTAGTCCACCAATTCCAGAACTAACAAATATACCTACTCTATCATAGTCTGTATTTTCTTTTGTTATTCCTGCATCTTTTACAGCTTCTCTTGCAGCTATGACTGCTAATTGAGAAGACCTGTCAAAACGTTTTGCTTGCTTTGGATCAAAATACTCTAATGGATCAAAGTTTTTTATCTCGGCATCTACTTTTGTTTTAAAATTTGTTGTATCAAATAAAGTAATTTCATTTATTCCACATACTTTATTTTCAATACTATCCCACATTTCTTCTATATTTTTTCCAATAGGAGTTATTGCTCCCATTCCAGTTATAACAACTCTTTTATTCATTTTATTTTCCTTTCTTTCTAAACATATTTTTATAGAGTATAATTTGGATAAAATTGTGTTTTTGACAAGGCAAACAAGCAAGAAAACCGGAGGCGTACTAAGGTACGTTGAGGATTTTCGCAGCGCAGTTTAACACAGTCAAAACGCAATTCTATTCAAATTATGTAAGCATACCGCCATCTACGTTTATAACTTGCCCTGTGATATATGAGCTGTCTTCTGAAGCCAAGAATTTAACAACATTTGCAACATCTTGTGTTGTTCCCATTCTTTTTAATGGGATTTGTTTTGCTATTTCTTCTTTAACTTCGTCTTTTAATACATCAGTCATTTGTGTTTCAATAAATCCAGGTGCTACTGCATTTACTAAAATATTTCTACTTCCAACTTCTTTTGCCAAGCTTTTTGTAAATCCTATAATTCCAGCTTTAGAAGCGGAATAATTAGTTTGACCTGCATTTCCACTTACTCCAACAACAGAGGAAATATTTATAATTCTTCCGCTTCTTTGTTTCATCATAAATGGAATAACATTTTTTGTAATATTGAAAGTTCCAACTAAATTAACATCAATAACACTTTCAAAATCTTCTTTTTTCATTCTCATTAAAAGCATATCTTTAGTAATACCTGCATTATTAACTAATACATCTATCTTACCAAATTCTTCTATAATCTTATTAACCATGTTTTCTGCACTCTCAAAGTTAGAAACATCACCTTGGACAGCAAAACATTTTACATTTTCGTTTTCAATCTCTTTTTTAGTATTTAATAGATCTTCATTTTCAGTTCTATAATTTAAAGCAATATCAAAGCCATTTTTAGCCAATGTAATTGCAATTTGTCTACCAATTCCTCTTGTTGCACCAGTAATGAACGCTACATTTCCCATATAAAATCTTCCTTTCATATACATTTTTCATACTTATTATTTATATCATATTTTTAAATAAAAATGCGCACAACTGACCTTTTGGTATAAAAAAAATCTCAATATAAATTGAGATTTTTAAGTCTATGTTAAATGTCCGCGGTATTCCTACAATAGTGCTGTTTTCCGGAACATCTTTTAATACAACACTATTAGCACCTATTTTTACATTATTGCCTATTTTTATAGGGCCTAGTATTTTAGAACCAGCTCCGACCATTACATTATTTCCTAAATCTGGATGCCTTTTGTTTTTGTCTTTTCCTGTTCCACCTAACGTGCTATTATGGTACATTGTACAGTCATTCCCAATTGTAGCAGTTTCCCCTATTACAATTCCCATACCGTGGTCAATAAAGAGTCTTTTACCTATTTTAGCACCTGGATGAATCTCTATTCCTGTAATGTGTCTTGCAATTTGTGAGATTAATCTTGCAATAAAGAACAGATTTCTTTTATAGAAAAAATGTGCAATCCTATGAAACACAATAGCATGAAAACCTGGATAAAGCAAAATCGCTTCTAAAATATTTCTACAAGCAGGGTCTTTATCACATATATTTTGTGCATCTTCATATAAACTCCTAAAGAAATTTCTCATAATATCACCTAAGGTATTATATGAATTGAAGTTTTTATTGTTTCTTCTTTCCTATTTGAACCTTATATGCCATTTTTGCCATTAGGCTATCTGGAATGATTTTTGAAAATATCCTTACCGCTCTTATTTGCCAACCTGGTATAATATAAAATTTATTTTTTAAAACTCTATCAACTGTATATTTTGCAACATATTCGCTAGATAATGACTTTGCTTTAAATTTAACATCTGCAACATTGTTGAAATTTGTATCTACTGGCCCAGGGCATAAAACACCAAGCTTTACTTTTGAATTAGCGCGTTTCAGTTCTTCTTTAATTGCTTGTGTAAGTCTTACTACATAAGCTTTTGAAGAATAATAAGCAGCCATTAGTGGACCAGGCATATATCCTGCAATAGATGCAACATTTAAAATATATCCTTTATCTTGCTTTTTCATATCTTGTAAAAACAATTTTGTCAAAATATGCATTGCAACAAGATTTGTTTTAATCATATTTAATTCTTTCTCTAATGAAGTTTCTGTAAATTCACCAAAAACTCCGAAGCCTGCATTGTTTATTAGTATATCAATGTTTTCGTCCTTAACCTCATTATATAAATCAATGCAATTTTTTTCGTCGCTTAAATCTTTCGCAATTACTCTAACTTGAACATTTTGAATTTGTTCTTTCACATCATTTAATTTGTCTAAATCTCTTGAAACAAGTATTAAGTCAATATTTCTTTTTGCAAGTTCTTTTGCAATATCTCTTCCAATACCAGAAGATGCCCCTGTAACTAATGCTTTCATAAAATTCTCCTTTTTTTATATATACAATAGTTTTATCATATTTTTGAGTTTTAATCAATACTTTATCAAAAGCTTGTTTTGACATTAACACAAAAAAATCTCAATAAAAATTGAGATTTTTTAGTCTGTTACATCCAAATCAATTATTACATTGCAATTATATTTTGGATATTTTTCTTTCACTTTTTGTACAATTTCATTTTTAATCTTTTCTCTGTTTTCGGTTTTAAAATCAAAAATCAAATCAAAGAAAATGTTATTTTTAGTATCTACATAAAAGCCATGAACTTGTAGTATTTCTTTGTAATTTTTTATAATGTTATTTAATTCTTTTTTAATTTCGCCATATTCTCCTTTATCATTTGCAGCATAAATACCTAGCGTTAAAACTATTGAGAATTCTGCATAAATTGCATATTCAATCTCACGAGTAAGAATATGAATTTCTTCTGCTGTCATATCATTTCTTACCTGAATATGTGCAGAAGCTATTATATTTGAAGGTCCATAATTATGTAGGTTCAAATCGTAAGTACCTTGTACTTCCGGAAATTTATTTATTGATTCTTTTAACTTTTTACTTAATTCTCCATCTGCTCTAACACCTAAAATCAAGTTGATAGAGTCTTTTAAGATTTCATATGATGCTTTTAAAATAAATATACCAATTAAAACACCTAAATAACCTTCAATATTTATATGCCAAATAAAGTTCAAAATACCTGAAATCAATGTTGTAAAGCCTAAAACAGCATCATTAAATGCATCTTGGCCAGAAGCCACAAGACTTTGGGATTTGACCTTAGCTCCAACTTCTTTATAATAATTACTTAAGAATATTTTCACAAAAATTGCAACAGATACTATAATTAGAGAAATAAAAGAGTAATCTGTGTTATCCGGAGTGATTATTTTAATAACTGACTCTTTAATAGCTGCAACACCTGCTAACAAAATAATTGCGCCAATAATTACAGAAGTAAAATACTCAATCCTTCCATGCCCATAAGGATGCTCTTTATCTGGTTTTTTATGTGCAAGTTTTGTTCCGATTATAGTTACTGTTGCTGAAAGCACATCTGATAAATTATTAACCGCATCCAAAACAATAGCAATAGAATTTGCCAATAGACCAACTATCATTTTAAACACAACCAAAACAACATTTGTAATTATTCCAATAATACTAGTTTTAATAATCTTTTTATTTCTCTCCATACTTTATCTCCTGTTTTTTATTATATGAAATTATATTATCACATTAAATAAAAAATGCCAAGATATATTTTAAAATTATAAAAAACAATATGTAAAAAATTAGTGAGGACGCGTAGGCGTAGCGAAGCGGAGCGGTGAAGCGACCTGTCCTAATAAAATAAGGGAGGTCGCGCCAACAAGTCCGAACGGTTTTTACATATTGTTTTAAGTAATTATAAATTAAAATCTTCTAATGCTTGAACATTATTTAATGAGATAATACTAATTTCACCCTCAAACTTCATGCGTTTAACAAAAGCACTTAATGTCTTTCCAGGTCCAACCTCAACAAAAGTATCAACACCATCATCAAACATAGTTTGCAAGCAAGAAGTAAAGCGAACAGGATTCATAATATGATTAGCTAGAATTTTTGCAACATCATCATTTTCAGAATATCTAGTCCCATCAATATTTTTAACAACTTTAGAATCCTTTGAATTTATTGGAATTTTATCTAACTCTTCCTTTAACTTAGCAGAGCAATCTACAAGCTTACTAGTATGGAAAGGTCCTGCAGTATTTAAAATAGCAACTTTTTTAGCGCCTGCTTGTTTAGCAAGTTCTCCCGCTTCTATTACAGCTTGTTCTTCTCCAGAAATAACAATTTGGCCAATAGTATTATAATTTGCAGGAACAACAAATCCATTTTCTACCTTTTTACAAACATCTTCTACACTTTTTTCATCAAGTCCAAGAATTGCAGCCATTTTCCAATTTCCGTTTGGAGTATAATTTTGCATTATCTCTCCTCTTTTTTGAACAAGCTTTATTCCGTCTTCTAAACTAAAAACACCATCTTCAATTAAAGCAGTATATTCTCCAAGGCTTAGACCAGCTGATATTTCAGCCTTTATACCTTTTTTCTTTAACACTTCTAATATTGCTAAACTCTCTGTTAAAACCGCTAATTGTGTATTTTGTGTCTTGTTTAGTTCTTCTTCTGGTCCTTCAAAAGATATTTTTGCAATATCGATTCCAGTTATTTCTTTTACTTTGTTGTATATGTTTTTTACTTCATCATATTTTTCATATAAATCTTTTCCCATGCCAATTGTTTGTGTTCCTTGGCCAGGAAATAGGTATGCTATTTTCATTACTCTCTCCTCTCGTCAAAACATAATTGACTTTTAACTGTGTTAAAAGGCCAATTCTGTTCCGACTCTTTTATTAATATTTTCTTCTAATCTATTGCAAAATCTAGCAATCAATTCTTCTCTATCAACCTCAATACCACATTCTTTTTTTATAGATGTAGCAATGTTTTCAAGGTCTTTTTCAAAAGTCATTTTAGTTGTATTTATTCCAATTCCAATGACAATATATTTAACATTATTTCCATGAATCTTGCTTTCTGTAAGTATTCCACCAATTTTTTTGTTATTTAGAAGTAAATCATTTGGGTCTTTAATATCAACATCTATATTATAATCTTCTTTTAATATTTCAACTAATATTTTTGCTAAATCGAGTGTTAAGCCATCTAATTTTTCTATCGGGCAATCTGTTTCTATATATAAAGAAAACGCAATATTACCTTGTTCATCTGTAACCCAATTTCGCCCATGTGTGCCTTTTCCAGCTGTTTGAATATCACATGCAACCATTGTGCCATTTACAATTTTGTTTTCCTCCATAAGGCGCCAGATTTCGTTTTGAGTAGAATCAATTTCATCATAATATATGAAATGTCTTGCAATATAATTAGTTTTTAGTTTTGTTAATTTCATCTAAATTTGCCTGCCTTTTAATTTTATTTGTAGTTGTTTTTATAAGAGGCTCTTCAGTTATAATCATTCCACGAATCGCCTTATATTTAGGCATATTTGAATTTATTTCTTTTACCTTACTTGCTAAAGCGTTATATATTTCCTCTTCTGTTTCTACTTTATATGTTTCTTTTACTATTTCTCTATCATATACAATTTTAACATGCATCTTTACGTTTTCTTTGTCCTCTGATAGATTTTTGCCAAATATAAATGACTCTTTTACACCTTCAATTTTATTAACTAAGTTCTCCATTTCTTCTGGAAAGATATTTTTACCATTTTTTAGAACGATTACGCTTTTCTTTCTTCCACATATAAATATGTAGCCATCGTCATCTATTTTGGCTAAATCTCCTGTTTTAAACCATCCATCTTCAAAAGATTCTTTGGTAGCTTTTGTATCATTGTAATATCCAAGTGCGACATTTGGCCCTTTTACAACAAGTTCACCTATTCCCTCTGAGTTGACATCTAATAATTTGACCTCATCACTTGGAACACATTTACCAATTGAACCTGTTCTGTATTCTTTATTTGTTCCAACTGCCACAACTGGTGATGTTTCTGTTAGACCATATCCTTGTACTAGATTGAAACCTAATAGTCTGTATCTTTCTTCTATATTGCTGTCTAATGCTGCTGCTCCTGATATGAATAGTTTTATATTTCCACCAAACATATCGTGTATCTCTTTAAATACTTTTTTTCTTTCTTCCAAAGAAGCGGATTTATATTTTTCTTCTTTTTCAAGAATTTCTTCAAGCTTTCCTTGTTTTTCCATTTGTTTTCTAACCATCATAAAGATTTTTTCGTAAATTCCCGGAACACAAGCCATTACAGAAACCTTATATTCTTTTAAATTGTCTGTTATATGTCTTAATCCATCACAAAATACTGTTGTTGCTCCCTTATATAATGAAAATAAAAATCCAACTGTACACTCAAATACATGGTGTATTGGCAATACTGATAAAAGTACATCTTCACTTGTAACATCTAATATGCTTGCAATATCCATTAAATTTGAGCAAATATTTTTGTGTGATAGCATTACAACCTTAGAACGAGAAGTTGTTCCAGATGTAAAAAGCATGATACTCATTTTTTCGCTATCGATTTTTGCATCTAAGAATTCTCTATTTCCAGCTTCTACAAGTTTTTTACCTTTAATAATTAGCTCTTTCATAGAGTATATTCCATGTTCGCTTTGCATTTTGTCCATTGAAATTAAATGTTTTAATTTATTACTTTCTTTGTATTTTATCTTTGTTAGTATTTCTTCATATTTTTCTGAATAGAAAATAGCCTCTACTTCTGACCTTTGTATTACAGATTCTAGTTCATTTGCAGGTAAAGATTTATCAAGTGGAACTACTGTACCTGTACCGCAAACAACTGATAAATAAGCAATTTCCCATTCATATCTATTTTCTCCTATAATTGCAATTCTTTTGTCTTTTAAACCAATATCAATTAGTGCTGTTCCAAGATTGTTTATCATTTCTCTAACTTTTTTATGGGTATATGTAATATATTTCCCTTTTTCTCTTTTTAATTTATATGCAACATTTTCACTATAAAGCTTTCCTGTTTTTTCTAGCATATCTTTAAGATTATCAATTTTTATTGTTTCATAAAGTTTTTCACTCATACTTTTCTCTCTTTCTTATTAAATTGTATTTATCCCCTTTTTTATTTCAACATATAATTTATATCACACTTTTAAATAAAATGCACCTAACTGACCTGATAGTATAACAAAATAAAAAAACGGCTTAAATTTGCCGTTTCTTTATTATTCTTCATTTTCTTTTTTTGCAATTATTTCTTTTCCGTCATAGTAACCGCAGTTATCACATACTCTGTGTGGTAAAACTGGTTCATGACATTTTGGACATGTTCCATATTTTGGAGCATCTTTTTTCCATGTTGATCTTTTTAAATGTGTTCTAGCTTTTGACCATCTTCTTTTTGGTTGTGCCATCTTTATCCCTCCTCGCAACAGATACATTATATATCTTTTCTTTTTTACATTTTAATCACTAATAAATTATACAAGCATTTTTGTAATTTGTCAAGTTTTCTGCAAGATTGTTTTGAAAAAATTTAATAAGATGGCATATTTACTTAACTATTGAGCTTGATTTTCTTTTTTCTTCTTTATTACAGATACTATTGCTAAAACAACTCCTACACCTGCTCCTACAATTGCTCCTATTAGTATTGGACTCATTGTGTCTTGTGGTTCTTTATAATTTTTAATAGTAAATGAATCTAGTATTCCTTTCATTTCTTCAGAGTTAAAATCCTCTTTTTCTGGTGCACTTAATGTTAATGTATAAATTTTGCTTCCAGAAACTATAGCATATTGGTCACAATAATATGATGTATCTGCCATAGCATAATTTGCTAGTATGTGGATACATTTGTAATTATTTTTTGTGCAATTTGTAATTTCCTTTACATCAATTGAATTACATTTAAAGCTATTAACATATTCATCAATTGCTTTGCTAGACATTGAAGTACCATATGTTATTTTCATTTGTCTCTTGATGTCTGCCTTTTGAGAATCTAAATTTGTGTAGATTTCATTTACCAATTTATCAAGTGTAGCTTGTGTATAAGGATATCCACTTTTTTCATCATATCTAACGGTAGTGATATTAAAGTTTCTTCCATCTTCACATGCAAATACATTTGTTGCTGTTGTTTTAAATGTATCTGGTACATCAATCTCAAACTCACTTGTAGAATAAGCATTTACTGTTGTTGCAATACCTAAAAGTAGTAGTACTACTACTGAAATAATTAAACTTTTTTTCATAAAAAATTCCTCCTTTTTTTAACAATATATACTTTAACATATATAATAAAATAATGCAAGTATATTTTTATTTTTATTTGTCAAATTAAAAACAGTACCGATGCAATTATGCTTGGTACTGTATAATGGTTCTACTCTAATCTTTCTCCCCACTCTATACCAGTAATTATATCACTACTAGTAAAGAGTTCCTCACGAATTTCGCCAAGTGGCATTTGAGTTTCTGTAATAATCTCTAGCTTACTATTAAGTTCAAGTTTTACTATTTTCCTAATTATTTCATGCATTATTGGCATAGCAAGCAGACCTGTGGAATATTCCACAACTTGACATTTTCTATTGTATAGTCCGCCTTTTCCTTTTTCATACCGCCAATAAATTAAATAATTTTTTCCCCGTGTTGAAACTCGGATTTCGTTGAATTTAGAATATTCCATCTCGTACCTCCTTTTGTCGTTCATCCTGACTTTTATAAAAAAATCAAGATATGTTACTAACATTTTTGCCAGTTTTAATATATCATTTCCCCTAAAATTTGACAAGTTTTTTGGGGTATTATTTTTAAAAAATTAAAAGAGCTTCTGCAAAAGCAAAAACTCTTTTATTAGTCAGTTTTAACATCTTAATTTTGCAGAATTTCTCACCTCTTTGTCTTTGTCTCTCCTAAGTAGTACAAGAGTTTCTGACGATGTATTTGTGTTCCCAGCAACGGCTACCCTTACAAAGGGCACATTATCCTCGGCCAGCTTGGCTAATATTGACGGAGAGGTGTTTGGGTTTTCTGCAACAGCCAACCTTACATTTTCGTCAATATCTTCAGAAAGTTTTAATAAGATTTTAGTAGTCGCCTTTTTATTAGAGGCAACTTTAAATCTTACAAATTCGCTAATGTCTTTATAGAGGATTTCCAGGTTTTCCAAATAGATATTATCATTATATGCCACAGCATTTCTGATATACCTATTTTTGTCTCTAGCAAGAATAGATAATACTTCTTTGCTTGCCCCGGTATTTCCTGCTACAGCTTGCCGAACCTGGTCACATGAATCATGTGCCAACTTCTCTAAAGCTTCTGCTGGCGAATTAGTATTTCCAGCGACATTTATCCTTACTTCAATTTCTATATCCTTAGCCAGTTTAGCCAAATCCTTTGGAAGTGTGCGATTGTTTTTGGCTACTTCACACCTAACCTTATATTCTTTATCTTTTGCTAAATAAGATAATACTTCCTTTGGAGTGCGTTTATTTTGTGCAATACTATACCTTACCTCTTTATCGCTGTCTCTTGAAAGCTTTGACAGAGTTTCCCTGTCTGCTATTTCTTTTAACAGCATATTGCGGGTCTCATCCGTGAGAGTCATAAGATCTACACTTATTTTCATTGTCTAACCTCCTTAAATTATTAAGAAACTCAAACAGCCTGACCTACTGCTTGATCGGTTGCTTTATATGATAACAGGTACTTGACCTGATTATAAAAATATCAAAAAGAGTATATCATATATTTACATAAATGTAAAGTTAGCATGAACTGTATAAAAAAAACTGCCGATTTATTCGACAGTTTTGTTGGCTGGACTGGCTAGATTCGAACTAGCGCATGCCAGAGTCAAAGTCTGGTGCCTTACCGCTTGGCTACAGTCCAATGTATACTATAACATAATTTAAATGGGGTGGAAGATGGGACTCGAACCCACGGTCTCCAGTGCCACAAACTGGCGCGTTAACCAACTACGCTACATCCACCATGTAATCAGCTCAAGCACATATATAATTTTACATTACTTCTACCCCATTTGTCAACCCATTTTATGAAAATTTTTCATATTTTTTTCAAAAAATCTTTTTATATTATTTTCTAATTATTTAAATGTTAAACAAAAATTTGCACAAATTTTTCCAAAATCTATTTATTTTTTTATTTTGGTATTATATAATTCAGTTATTAAAAGTATAATATATCAACATCAGAGTTTTAAAAATTGATGTATTTTACTTAGAAAGATGGAATATAAAATGAAAATATCAAAATTTGAAACTAATTTAAAAAGAGGTTTATACCTTCATCATACTGAAGTTAAAAGTACTAAAACTTATACTGATAAAATAGAAAATAATGTTTTGAATATTTATCCTGAGATAAAATATCAGGATGTTTTGGGATTTGGCGGAGCTTTTACAGGTTCAACTTGTTATTGCTTGGATAATGCTCCAGAAGCGGTTAGCAACAATATTTTGGACGATTATTTTAACGAAAATGGTTTAAATTATTCCCTATGCAGATTAACCATTGCAAGTTCAGATTTTTCTCCTAAAAGCTATTCATATTCTAATAAAAAAGACTTATCTGACTTTAGTATTTTTGAAGATACCCAATATTTCATTCCAACAATTAAAAAGGCTCAAAGTAGAAACAAAAATTTAAAATTCTTAGCTACTCCTTGGTCTCCTCCCGCTTTTATGAAGGACAATAATAGCTTATACCATGGCGGTAAACTAAAAAAAGAATTTAAAAAAACATGGGCAGAATACCTAGCTAAATATGTTATGGAATATCAAAAACAGGGAATTACCATTGATTATATGACAATCCAAAATGAGCCAAATGCTTCTCAATTATGGGAGTCTTGCAATTTTGCAGCTGAAGAAGAAGCAATATTTTTAAAGGATTATCTATTTCCTACTTTTATGGATAATAATCTTTTTGTAAATTTTTTAATTTGGGATCATAACAAAGACAATATTGTAAACAGGTCAACGGAGACTCTTATAAAATATGGTGCTTTAGAGCATGTGGCTGGAATTGCTTTCCACTGGTATACAGGAACACATTTTGAAAACATTGAAATTTTGCATGACCTATTCCCTAACAAACTTTTAATTCATACAGAGGGTTGCACTGGTTACTCTAATTTCAAGCCAGAAGATGAATTATTCAATGCCCAAATGTATGCTAGCGAAATAATCGGAGATTTTAATAGTGGCACAAATGCTTTTATAGATTGGAATATGGTTTTAGACTACAAAGGTGGCCCTAACCATAAACACAATAATTGCAATAGCCCTATCATGCTAACAAAAGACAATACTGATTATATTAAGACTCCTGCATTTTATTATATTGCTCAATTTAGTAGATTTATTAAACCAGGAGCTCACAGGATTGGTTTTAGTCGATTTACTGAAAGGATCAATATGACTGCTTTTAGAAATACTGATGATTCAATGGTTGTTGTCCTTTTAAATAAGAATAATTATAATATTGAATATAATTTTTGCATTAAAAATCAGTATTTTCATGATAATTTAGATGCAAATTCAATCGTTACATTTGTTATAAAATAAAATTTATTTATAAAAGAAAAATCTAGTCAAAATACATAATATATAGTATAATATTCAAAAAGGAGATATTAAAATGACAGATAGAAGCGAAAATCCAGAATTTCTAAATTCATTTTTAGATTATTCTGCAACAATTTTAAATAAATCACCTAATTCAATTAAAGAATATAATTATGATATTTCTAATTTTCTAAAATATGTAAAAAAACAATATAACCTTACAGATGAAACAGAAATTGAAAACATTAATATCAGCGATATGAGTGTCGATACTCTTAAAAAAATAACACTAAATGATATACATGCTTATTTAGCCTATATGACAACTACATTCCATAGTAAAGCTGCCACAAGAGCAAGAAAAGCATCAACAATTAGAATATTTTTCAAATACCTAACACAGAATGAAAAATTATTAGATATAAATCCTGCTCAGAATTTAGAAAGTCCTAAACTTGATAAAAGATTACCTAAATACCTTTCTTTAGAAGATAGTCAAAAATTATTAGATATTACCGCAAATGAAGACGAAAACAGAAATGCAATTAGAGATTACGCAATTATTACATTATTCCTAAATTGCGGAATGCGTTTATCAGAATTGGTTGGAATAAATACAACAGATATTGACTTTTCCGAGTGCAAACTAACTGTAATTGGAAAAGGCAACAAGGAAAGAACAATCTATTTAAATAAGGCTTGCATGAAGTCAATCACGGATTATATAGAAAGTCGTCCACAAGGAAAAAAAGACAGTAAAAATTCGGATAAAGCTTTATTTTTAAGTGAACGTCAAACACGTATCGGAAGAAGAACAGTCCAACATATTGTAGAAAAAGAGCTTCATAATGCTGGATTAGATTCAAAACAATGCTCAGTACATAAACTTCGTCATACTGCTGCAACTTTGATGTATCAATATGGGCAAGTTGATATTAGAGCATTACAAGTTCTATTGGGCCATGAGAGTATCTCTACAACTGAGATTTACACCCATGTAGAAAACGAGCAAGTTAGAAATGCTGTAGAAAAAAATCCATTATCAGGTATGTAAATTCAAAAAACATTGGAGGAGTGTCCCCAAACGTCTCCTCCAATTCCTAATTTATATTCACAACAATATTGGCTGAATCTGTTCATTATCCAGCGCATATTCTATTGTTTTTATTAAATAATCAAAATCAAATACTACTGACCTAGGCTTCGTGATTGGATTATCTTGTTTGAATGGTACAAAGTAATAATTTTTTCTATTAAGCAATTTTCCAATATTTTCTGCATTTCCGCTTAAAGCATTGTTTGTTGATGGTGCTATTACAACAGGTAAATTATTTCTTAAATGTGATTTTATTGCCATTAGACCGCGGAGTGTCTATTATATCATGTGCTAGTTTGGCAATTGTATTTCCGTGATGCTGGAGCAACTACCATAATATCTGTCATTTTTTTAGGTCCAATTGGTTCTGCGCCTTGAATTGTATGAATAATCTCTTTTCCAGTTATTTCTTCTATTTCTTTTCTAAAATCTTCTGCCCTACCAAATTTAGTATCTAAATTATATGCATTATATGACATAATTGGTATAACATCTGCTCCCATTTTTGCTATTTCCTTTATTTTAGGTATAGTTTTACTAAATGTACAAAATGAGCCAGTAAGTACGAAACCTATCTTTTTATCTTTTAATTCCAAATAAAAAACCCTCCCTTCATTTACATATCTCCATATATATTATGAAATTATGTAAATAAAGTTGTTGGGTTTTTATAATTATATTGTTCTATATCCAATTGCTTCTTGTACTTCTTTTAATTTTTTTGAAGCAATCTCGTGTGCAACAGCTGCACCTTTCTTGCAAATTTCTTTAATATATTCGTCGTTTTCTGGTAAAGCAAGTTCAGCATATTTAGCTTGAATTGGTTCTAACAAATCTGCAACAGCGTCTGCAACTGCTTGCTTAAATTTACCATAACCAGAATCTTTAAATTCTTCTTCAATTTCTGCAACTGTTTTATCTGTTACTGCTGAATATATATTTATTAAATTCTTTATTCCTGGTTTATCATCTGAATATCTTACAACATTTTCAGAATCTGTAACAGCTTTTTTAATTTTCTTTGTTATTACTTCTCTTGAATCTAACAAGAATATTGTTGCTTCTTTATTTTCATCTGATTTTGACATTTTCTTTGTTGGTTCTTGAAGACTCATTATTTTAGCTGTATTTGCTGTAATAAATGGCTCAGGAATTTTGAAAATTTCCTTTTTATATAATGAGTTAAATCTTTGTGCAATATCTCTTGTTATTTCTATATGTTGTTTTTGATCTTGACCTACTGGTACAAAATCTGCACTATATAATAATATATCTGCTGCCATAAGCACTGGATAATCGAATAAACCTACTTTTACATTTTCTTGTTTTTTAGATTTATCTTTAAATTGTGTCATACGGCTTAGTTCGCCCATATATGTATAATTATTTAATAACCAACCTAATTCAGCATGTTCATGAACATGAGATTGAATGAATATAGTATTTTTTTCTGCATCTAAACCACATGCTAAATATTGCATTATTATACTTTTTATATTATTTCTTAATGTTTCAGGATCTTGGCTAACTGTTATTGCGTGTAAATCCGCAACAAAGAATTTGCAGTCATAATTCTCATCATCTTGAATTTTCACCCAATTTCTTAAAGCCCCCAGATAATTTCCTAATGTTAAAATTCCAGATGGTTGAATTCCACTTAGTATTTGTTTTTTCATATTATCCCTCCTTAAAAGCAATTTCCTGTATTATATATTTTTCAATTCTATTTGTCAACAAAAATGATGGCAAAGCCACCATTTTTATCAAATATTCATTTTAATATTTTTATTCTATTTTACAAAATTTCAAATACATTTTTGTTGTTAATTTCCAAAATTTTAGCCTTTATTATTCCAAATGCACCCAAAGCTGTAAATACATAAGTTAAAACTATATCTCTCATATAGGCTGCTTGTATTTGGGGTTCTAGTTTTACCACATCTGGAATACTGCTGAATATTTTCATAAAATCTGGTTTAGCAAATTTAGATAATTCGTTATTTATTGCAATAGCATAATTTAGTCTAACTCCTATATAAGTCATTATTGCTATAATTATTATTGATATAATTATTCCTTTTTTGCTAGTTACTCCTGACAACTTATTGTATCCCCAAATTGTACAGGCTCCCATTGCTATTCCAGATATAGCAGCAATATATCCCATTTGTCCAATTACAACAATCGCAAGCACTCCTACTAAAGAGCCTAATATTCCTCCAATAATACCTCTGACTACATTTTCCTCTTTTTTTATAACACTATCATTACTATCAATGTTTCTTAGTTCTTCCAAACTTCTTGTTGTTATAAATTGTGCTTGGCCTTTTACATTACATATACATGTTTCTGCAAATTCATTTTTATATTCATCAATATTTTGGTAGTTATTTTCTTTGAAGAAATTAACTATTATCTTATTTGCTTCTAAAACATTGTTTAGTTTATCAGCTTGCTTCATACTTCCTTTTATAGTGAATATAACCCTATATTTATTAACAATAATGTTTGAGAAAACTTTATTCTCTTTCTTTAGGTCTGCAAACTCGCTTTTATTCAATACACTTCCATCTTTGCTTACGCAAAAAGCTATATTGTATCCTGTTTCATATTGATCAAAGGGAGTAATAAGGCTTGTATATCCATCTGTACTTCCAAATATTATATTAAGTTCTGCATTAAATTTATAATTTAAACTATTTGCTATTTCTGTTTTAACGTTCATTTCTTTATTCCTTCCAGCACTCTACATTTATTTGATATATTTAACTAATTTTTCTGTTTCTTTAGCTATCATAAGTTCTTCATTTGTTGGAATTATATATGCTCTTATCTTTGATTCTGGTTTTGTTATTAGTCTTTCTTCACTTCTTATGTTATTAGCTTCTTCGTCAATAATCAATCCCATAAATTCAAGTTGTTTACAAATTCCTTTTCTAATATTTATTTGGTTTTCTCCAACTCCACCAGTAAATACTACTGCATCAATTCCATTCATTGCAACTGCATATTTAGCTATAAATCCAGCTATAGCATATTTAAATGCTTCCATTGCTAATGAAGCTCTTTCATTGTCTTCATAAGAAGCTGATTCTATAACTCTAAAATCTGGTGCTAATCCTGAGATTCCCATTACTCCAGATTCTTTGTTTAGCATATTTTCAACTTGATCTGCTGTCATATTTTCTTTTTTCATGATATATGTTACAACAGATGGATCTAAATCTCCACTTCTTGTAACCATTGGAATTCCAGCAAGTGGTGTTAATCCCATACTTGTATCTACTGATTTACCACCTTTAACTGCGCATATACTTGATCCTTGTCCTAAGTGGCATGTTACTATTTTTAAATCTTCTATTGATTTATTTTCTATTTCAGCTAATCTATTTGAAACATATTGATGTGATGTTCCGTGGAATCCATATTTTCTAATTCCATATTTTTTGTAATATTCATAAGGAATTGGATAAATATATCTTTCTTTTGGAATTGATTGATGGAAAGCTGTATCAAATACAACAACCATTGGTTTTCCTGGCATTACAGCTTGGCAAGCTCTCATTCCTTGTGCAGCTGCTTTATTGTGTAATGGTGCAAGTTCTGCTGCAAGTTCAACTTTGTTTATTACTTCTTCTGTAATAAGCACTGGTGTAGAGAAGTATTCTCCACCATGAACAACCCTGTGCCCAATTGCATTTACTTCGTCTAGTGAATCTACAACTTTATATTCTGGATTTACTAGTTGTTTTAAAGTAAAATCTATTGCTTCTTCATGGTCATATGCTGTATGTTTTATTTCTATTTTTTGTCCATTAACTTTGTGTGTAATGTATGCTTCTTCTTCTCCTATTCTTTCGTATTTTCCAGAAGCCATAACTTCTTCTGTTTCCATGTTAATTAATTGATATTTAAGTGATGAACTACCACAGTTTAGTACTAAGATTTTCATAATTTCCTCCTAAATTTTATTTATTATTTATAACAATATGTAAAACCCGTTCGGACTTGTTGTCGCAACCTCCCTGATTTAAATTACGACAGTTTGCTTCACCGCTCCGCTTCGCTACGCCTACGCGTCCTCACTCACATTTTACATATTGTTTTTAATTAAATTAGTTTTAACGTTTCTCTTGCAATCATTAATTCTTCATTTGTTGGAACTACGCAAATTTTAATTGATGAATTATCTTTTGAAATTATAGCTTCTTCGCCTTTTACTTCATTTTTTGTTAAATCTAGTTTTGCTCCCATAAACTCAAGATTTTTACAAATGTTCTCTCTGCAATATGGGCTTTTTTCTCCTACACCTGCTGTGAATGTAAGCACATCAATTCCGCCCATTGCTACTGCACATTTCATTATATAACCTGCTATTAGATAACAGAATATATCTAAAGATAGTTTAGCATGTGTTCCGCCAACTAATGCTTCGAACTCAATATCTCTAAAATCCATAGATACACGAGATACCCCATAAACCCCTGATTTTTTGTTTAATATTTCATCTATTTGGTCTGCTGTTAGGTTCTCTTTTTTCATTAAATATGTAAGTATTGATGGATCTAAATCTCCGCTTCTTGTTCCCATTGGTATTCCGCCAAGTGGAGTTAATCCCATACTTGTTTCAACTGATTTTCCATTTTGAACAGCACAAATACTTGCTCCTTGTCCTAAATGGCAGCTTACAATTTTTAAATCTTTTACGTCTTTTTCAAGCATTTCTGCAACTCGATATGAAACATATTGATGTGAAGTACCATGGAATCCATATTTTCTTACAGCATAGTTTTCATAATATTTATATGGTATTGGATAAATATACCTTGATTTGGGAATACTTTGATGGAATGCTGTATCAAATACTGCAACCATTTTCATATCTGGTACAACTTTTCTACAAGCTTCAATTCCAAGAATTGCAGCAGGATTGTGCAATGGAGCTAAATCACTGCATTTTTTTATCTCTTCAATTACTTCATCTGTTATTAAAACACTATCCGCAAACTTTTCTCCACCATGTACTATTCTATGACCTATTCCATTTAATTCGCTTAAATCTTTTATTACACCATAGTGGTCATTTGTTAATCTGTCTAAAACAAACGAAATAGCTTCTTCATGGTCTTTTGCTTCTCTTTCAAATTTGTGCTTCATTCCATTTACTTTGTGTGATAAGAATGAATTTGGTTGTCCAATTCTTTCAAAATAACCTTTTGCAATTGTTTTCTCGTTTTCCATGTCAATTACTTGGTACTTCAACGAAGAACTACCAGAATTTAGTACTAATATTTTCATTGAATTCCCTCCTTTTAAAACTATTTTTATTTGCAGAATATATTAATTTAAATATTCTGAGCTTGAAGTGCAGTAATTGCAACAACACCTACAATATCTTGTGCGCTGCATCCTCTAGATAAATCATTTACAGGTTTTGCAATTCCTTGGCAAAGTGGTCCATAAGCCTCTGCTTTTGCAAATCTTTGAACCAATTTATATCCAATATTTCCAGCATTTAAATCTGGGAAAATCAAAACATTAGCTTGTCCTGCGACTTTACTTCCTGGTGCCTTCATTTTTGCTATTTCTGGTATTATTGCAGCATCTAATTGTAATTCTCCATCTATCATTAAATCTGGATTATTAGCTTTAATTTGATTTGTTGCATCAATCATTTTTTGTGTTAAATCTGATTTTGCACTTCCATAAGTAGAATAAGAAAGCATTGCAATTTTAGCCTCTTTTTGCACTAATTGTTTAAAGCTTTTACTTGAAGCTTTTGCAATTTCTTCTAGCCCATCTATATCTGGATTTGGATTTAAACCACAATCTGCAAATATAAATGTTCCATTTTCTCCATATTCACAATTTGGAACTACCATAACAAAAAATGCTGAAACTAATTTTGTGTTTGGTGCTGTTTTTAAAATTTGTAATGCAGGTCTTAAGGTATCTGATGTTGAATGTATAGCACCTGAAACTAGACCATCAGCTTCCCCAGCTTTTACCATCAACATCCCATAATAAACTGGATCTAATACAAGTTTTTTTGCTTCTTCTTCAGTCATTCCTTTATTTTTTCTAAGGTCTACTAATAGATTTACGTATTTCTCATAATTTTCAGATTTTGAAGGATTTACTATTTTTACGCCTTCAATTTCTAAATTGTTTTCTTTTGCTTTTGTACCAATTAGTTCTTCGTCTCCAACTAATACAACATTTGCGAATTTTTCTTTTAATATTGTAGCAGTTGCCTCTAAAACTCTGATATCTTCAGCTTCTGGAAGAACTATTGTCTTAATATCCTGTTTTGTCCTTTGTTTTACGCTTTCAATAAAGTTCATTTGTACACCTCCAATTTCTTCATAGTCATTATATAGAAACTTTTTTAAAAATACAAGTATATTTTAAAATTATCTTTCTTCTATATCTTTTGCTTTATTCTTGAATCCTAGATTTTCTATTTCATTTTTGCATGAATAAAATCTTTCTATATGTTTTTTATTCCAGTTTGCATCAGGTTCACACTCAAAATAAGGTATTAAAACTTTTTCGATAGAAAAATTATAAATTTTTTTGCAATATTCTTTATATTTAGTAATATCATCATTTTTTAAAGCCATATATGCACTTTTATAATCATCTTCAAGCATTTTTAGCATCAATTTTACCAATGTTGTAAATTCGTAAAAGTCTTTTCCCTTATTTTTATAAATATGTACCAATTCGACAACTTTATTGTTTAGTAATATTCCTGCATTATCTAATTTTTGGTCTTTTAATTTAAGATTTTTTATTAGATTTCTTGTTTTAGAAATTTTAGACCCATATATTTCAAAAAGTCTTGTTTCTTTATCCTTTTCAACAGTTCCATCTATTGTTTTTTCTTTTTTTAAAATTTTCACTTTGATAGGTTGTTTTTTTAACACTTTTTCAAAATAGTCAGCAATTTCTTTTGCTTGTTTTGTTAGCCCCATTGATGATAACTGAGCTATATATATTTTTATTCTTTCATGATATTTTGTTTTATCATCAAAATCATAATACTCGTTAAGAATACTTGAGAAAACATTTTTTTCAAAATTATAATTCCATAGTTTATTTGTTGTGTTTTGATATTTAGTCAAACAATTTATTAAATCAATAACATCATTATAAAACTCTATTGCCTGTTCAGCATTTTCGAATTCTTCTGGCAAGTCACCTGCCTTTTTTGTAATTCGAAATGAATTGTCTAAAAAGACAAATCCTAATTCATAATAAGACAGTAAATCCTCGAAAATTGTTCTCGCTAATGATGTTTTTTCTAGTTCTTCGTAAAAATTCAAATTATTTTTCTTAAAATAATTTGCCACTTCTATTATTTTGTTATTCAATATTATTGCAATATTCTCAAGTCTATTGTCATATCTTTTGTTCATATCATAAGTTTCATATACTTCATTTCTATTTTTCCATAATTCATTAATAAATTCTTTGAAACATTCATCAGAAAAAACGCCATTAATTTTTTCAATTCTTGGCGTCATAAATTTATTAAATATTTCATCTTTAACTTGTTCTTCTGAAGATTGTTTACTACATTTTTTAAAAGAGTTTTCCATTTTCATACCGTTCTCCTTTAATTTCAACATCTTTGTCAATTATAAAAATATGCCTTATTTAAGCATATTTTCAAGTTTTTGGGCAATTTGTCATTTAAGTATATTATATTAGAGTCATGAATTTATTAAAGTTTTCCTCTTGATATTTAATTAATTTGTGTTTCATTGGTAGTGTCCATGCTGTAGCAGCATTATTTTCATTATTAAATGTTATTTTTAATATTCTCTTTCCGAAATTTAATGCAAGTTTGTTAGCTTCAATTGACTTTATTTTTTCATTGCTTATAAATACAAAATTTTCTAAATCAGTTTTAAAATCTACAACTTTTACAAGTAATTTATAATCGTTCATTAAAGGAATAAATCCGATTCCACTTTCAGTTTTGTTAAGTAAAAATCCACAATATTTTCCTCTATTAAAGATTACTTTTAAACCATCATCTAAAGCATTCTGAAATTCTTCTTCTGCTTGATTTG